>NZ_JBIVPJ010000006.1:357675-391508 GCF_044754585.1 Streptomyces sp. NPDC093065
GGGCCCGCCCCCCGCCCCGCTGCGGGGGTGCGCCCGGGCCCCCCGGGCCCGGGGGGGGGGGGGGGGGGCCGGTGGGGGGCCCGCGGGGGGCCCGGGGCGGGGGGCGGGGGCCCCCCGGGCCCGCTTCCCCGTTCCGGTGGCGGTGTCCAGGTCAGCCCTCGTACTCGGGGGCGTTCTCCAGGTAGTGGACGGTGTCGTAGCCCAGGTGCTTGAAGATCCTGTTCTGCGCCGAGAAGACCTTCAGCGGTGTGCCGTCGTGGGCGAAGAGCTGGCAGATGTGGTTCTGCGGCACGTACAGCGTGTCGCCCTTCTTGATCTCGTGCCGGGTCGGTTCGAGGGCGACGCGGGCGTAGTACTTCTCCGCGATCTCGGCCTCGACCTCCCACTGCAGCGCGTAGCCGCCGCCGTCGAGGACGTAGAGCACCTCGTCGGCCATCTTCCAGTACTTGCCCGAACGGCTGCCGGTGGGGATGTCCAGTTCGTAGGCGTCGACGGAGAACAGGCGCGCGTCGGTGCGCTCGGGCGAGGTGAGCACGCGCTGCCGGCCGAGCGGGGTGCTCTCCCAGCTCGTGTCGGCCGGGGAGATGACCTTCTTGCGGTCCAGGACGCCCGGGGTCCACACCCGCGACCAGTCCTCACGGGGGCCGAACTCGTCCGGGCGCTCGATCGGACCGCTGCGGCCCTGCTGCCGCAGGCCCATGAACATCCAGGTGCTCTTGGCCTTCACCACCAGCGCGGTGGCCTGCTCGTCGTAGGGGTTGAAGTGGCGGTGGACCGAGTCGGTGTGGACGAAGACGAAGTCGTCCTTGGCCCAGTCGTAGCGCTGGTCGTCGTGGATCTCGTAACCGCGGCCCTCCAGGATGTAGAAGGCGGCCTCGTTCTGGTGGCCGTGACCGTGGTTGCTGGACTGCGGCGGCAACTGGACGAAGTGGACCTGGACGGTCTGGGTGAGGAACTCCTCGTCACCGGGACCGATCCGCCACCAGGTGCGGGACTTCTCGCTGTCGCCGGAGTGGGCGACCTTGGCGTCGTCGACGACGACCGTGTCGTCCCGGACCCGCTTGGAGGCCAACTGCCGGGTGCGGAACTCGCCGAGCCCGTACGTCTCAGAGGTGAGGCCGCGGACGAAGGTACGCCCCTTCTTTGCCATGCATTCCTCCTGTAGGGCAGCTCAACTGCCGAGCAGCTCAACCAACTAACGGTATGACCATAATACCGAGCCAGTGAGGTGCCAACCCTCGTGCACGAAGTGACCGCACGCGAAAGCGCCCCGGACCGCACCAGTCCGGGGCGCTCGCGAACGGCGCGGTCAGTCCTTCACGCGGGAGGCCGTGCGCTCCAGGTGGGTGCGCATGATCCTGGTCGCGGCCTCGACGTCCCGGGCGGCGATCGCGTCGACCAGTTCCCGGTGCTCCCTGGTGCCGCGCCGGCCCATCCTCGGCTCGACGGCCTGGGCCTCACGCAGGCTCATCAGCATCGGGCCGTGGAACGACTGCACCAGCATCTCGATGGCCGGGTTGTGGGTGCAGGCGGCGATCCGGATGTGGAAGGCGGTGGAGAGCTCCATCGTGTACTCCCCCTCCTTCATCACCTCCGCGTGCGCGTCGCACATGGCGCGCAGATCGGCGATGTCCTCCTCCGTGGCCCGCTCCACGGCCAGCGGCACGACCCCCAGCTCGAAGACCAGACGCGCCTCGGTGACCTGGGAGGCGGTCAGCGGCGAGAAGGTGAGGAGGTCGGCGAGCCCCTCGCTGACCCGGCTCGAACTCGGCACCGTCACGAAGGCGCCGCCGCGCGCGCCGACCCGGATCTCGACGAGGCCGTTGGACTCCAGGATGCGCAGGGCCTCGCGGATGGTGACCCGGCTGACGCCGAACTGGACGCACAGCTCGCGTTCGCTGGGCAGGCGGTCGCCCGGCTGCAGCCGCTCCTCCTTCAGCAGCTGCCGGATCTGCTCGACGATCACCTGGGAGACACGGCTCGAGGAGACGGCCTTGAACAGCTCCTGCGGGACGGCCGCCCGCCCGGACTGCGCCTCGTTCTCCGGGGTCTGACTCGCTCGGGTTGACATGGGGGCATTCTCCCACGACGGACCGACGGTTGACCCGGTTCTGACCAACGGAATAACGTCATACCAAAAATCCATTGGCGAAAACCCATCGGCACACATCCGCCCAGGAGGCCCCGTGCTGGTCCTCGGCAACGACGTCACCGCCACCGTTCTCACCATGCCCGACGTGATCGCCGCCCTGGAAGCGTCGTACGGGGACCTCGCCACGGGCGAGGGCGTCTGCCGCCCGCGCATCGATCTGCGCTTCCCGGCCGGGGACGGCCGGGTCTACCAGTGGGGCACGATGGAGGGCGGCTCGGCCCGCACCGGGTACGCGGCGATCCGCATGAAGTCCGACCTCGTCGTCGAGGCCGGCCCCGAAGGTGCCCGCACGCAGGAGAAGTACTGCGTGGCGCCCGGCCGTTACTGCGGCCTCGTGCTGCTGCTCGACATCCGCAGCGGCGAGCCGGTGGCCCTGCTCAACGACGGCCTGCTCCAGCACCTGCGGGTCGGCGCCGACTCCGCGCTCGGCACCCGGTACGCCGCCCGCCCCGGCAGCCGCGTCCTCGGCCTGCTCGGCTCGGGCGGCATGGCCCGCAGCCACCTGGAGGCGCTGCTGCCCGTCCTCCCCGTGGAGCGCGTCCAGGTGTACAGCCCGACCCGCGCCCACCGGGAGGCCTTCGCCGCCGAGGCGCGCGAGCGGTACGGCGTCGAGGCCGTCGCCGTGGCGGACGGCGCGGAGGCGCACCGGGGCGCCGACCTCGTCGCCGGCTGCACCGACGCCGTGGGCGAGGTGGTCCTCGGCGAGCACCTCGCCCCCGGCACGCACGTCACCTGCGTCGGCGGCCGTCTGGACCGGCGCGCAGTCGAGCGGCTGGACGTGTGGCTGCGGCTCGGCGACGCCGGCACCCCGGCATCGACGCCGGGGTGGGCCACGGGCGACGAGTACGTGGTCTACCGCGCCCGTCCCGACGACCCGGTCTGGGCCCGGCACCGCCACGGCCACACGCGCCGCCCGCCCCGGGGGCCGCGCCGGGTCGGCCTGAGCGAACTCCTCGACGGCACCGCACGGGCCCGCACGGACGACCGGCAGATCACCTTCTCCGAGCGCGGCAACATCCAGGGCGCCCAGTTCCACGCCGTCGCCGCCCTGGTCTACGAGCGGGCGCGGGAACGGGGACTGGGGCACGAGATCCCGCGGGACCTGCTGCTCCAGGACATCCGCGACTGAGCCGCGGCGGTCTCCCACACCCCGCTATTGGTATAACCATTGACGCATTCGGCCCCGCCTGCCTACCGTGCTCCACGCACCCCTCCCCCGTACGTGACCGAAGGAGCAGCATCGATGTCCCGCCGCCTCCATCTCTCCTTCGCCTGCGGTGACTACGACCGCGTGCGCGCCCTGCAGGACGGCCGCGTGCGGCCCGAGGGCATCGACCTCACCTTCCTGCCGCTCGGCGTGGAGGAGACGTTCTACCGGCAGTTGAGGCACCACGAGTTCGACGTCAGCGAACTGAGCCTGTCGAGCTATGCGATGACCCTCGACCAGGAGGACCCGCCCTTCGTCGCGCTGCCGGTCTTCCCGTCCCGCTTCTTCCGCCACCAGTCGATCTACGTCAACTCCCGCAGCGGCATCGAGAAGCCCGCGGACCTCGTCGGCAAGCGCGTCGGCACCCCCGAGTACCAGATGACGGCCGGGGTGTGGCAGCGCGGCATCCTCGCCGAGGAATACGGGGTGCCCGTCGAGTCGGTCCACTACTTCACCGGCGGCATCGAGCAGCCCGGACGCCCCGAGAAGCTGCCGCTGGACCTCCCCGGCACGGTGCGGATCACGCCGATCGGCCCGGGGCAGACCCTGTCCCGGATGCTCGCCGACGGCGAGATCGACGCGGTCCAGAGCGCCAGCCAGCCCTCCTGCATGGGCCGCGACCCGCACGTGAGGCACCTCTTCGAGGACTTCCCGGCCGTCGAGCGGGACTACTACGCCCGCACCGGCATCTTCCCGATCATGCACGTCGTCGCCGTGCGCAGGACCCTCGTCGAACGCCATCCGTGGATCGCCCGCTCGCTCACCAAGGCCTTCGAGGAGTCCCTCCGCATCGCCTACGACGACCTGCGCTACCGCAGCGCCCTGAAGGTCATGCTGCCGTGGCTGCAGGAACACGTGACCGCGACGGCCGAGGCGCTCGGCGAGGGCTGGTGGGACTACGGCCTGGAGAACAACCGCACCGCGCTGGAGGCCTTCGCCCGCTACCAGCACGAGCAGCATCTCGTCTCCCGCCGCCGCACGGCGGAGGACCTGGTCCTGGCGCACGCCGACGACACCTACGTCCTGTGACCCGCGCCGCGCCGGGTGCCGCGAGCGGTCCCGCTCCCGAACCGACTCCCGGGGAACTGATCGCGCTGGGGTGCCGGATCCTCGCGTTCCGCGGGCTGGCCGCCGACATCCTCGGCCACATCTCGCTGCGCCGCGACGACGGTGCCCTGTACGTGCGGTGCCGGGGTCCGCGCGAACGAGGGCTGCTGCTCACCGAGCCCGCCGACGTCCATCCGGTCCCCCCGGACGGCGAGCCGGCGCCGCCCGACGGCTACCGCGTCCCCAACGAACTGCCGATCCACCGCGAGGTCCTGCGCGCCCGTCCCGACGTCCGTGCGGTCGTCCACGTCCACCCGCCCCACACCGTGGCCGCCGACCTGGCCGGCCTGCCGCTGCGGCCCGTCGTCGGTGCCTACGACATCCCGGCCATGCGCATGGCGCTCGGCGGCATCCCCGTCTCCCCGAGGGCCGTCCTGGTGACCCGGGCGGATCTCGGCCGGGAGGTGGCAGCCGCCCTCGCCGACCGCCCGGTCGCGATACTCCGGGGCCACGGCATCGTCGCCACCGGGGACTGCGTGCAGCAGGCGGTGGTGCGCGCCCTGTCGGTCGAGTCGCTCGCGGCGACGACCCTGCGGTCGGCCGCCGGGCCCACGCTCCCCTCCGCCCTGCCGCCGGAGGACGTCGCCGAACTCCCGGACCTGGGCGGCGCCTTCAACGACACGCTGGTGTGGAACAGCCATGTCGCGGCCCTCGAACACGCGGGCCTGGGTCTGTGGCCGCACCGGCCGTCCCGGCCCCGGTCCTCGGCCTAGGCGTCGTCCCCGTCCCCGTCCAACAGCCCGGCGTCGTGGACCAGCAGGGCGATCTGGACGCGGTTGTCGAGGCCGAGCTTGGCCAGGATGCGGGAGACGTGGGCCTTGACCGTGGCGACGCTCATGAAGAGACGGGTCGCGATGTCGGCGTTGGCCATGCCCCGGCCGACGGCGACGGCGACCTCGCGCTCGCGTTCGTTGAGGGCGTCCACGCGTGCACGCGCGCGTGCGTGCCGTGCGTGCCGCGTGCCGGGGGCGGTACCGGCCGCCTGCTCCATCAGCCGCCGGGTGACGGCGGGCGACAGGACGGGGTCGCCGGCCGCGACCCTGCGCACCGCGTCGAGGATCTGCGCGGGCGGGGTGTCCTTGAGGACGAACCCGGCGGCGCCGGCGCGCAGGGCGCGCAGCACCTGTTCGTCCGCGTGGAAGGTGGTGAGCACGACGACCTGGGGCGCGTCCGCGCGACCGCGCAGCCGTTCGGTCGCCGCGAGGCCGTCCACGCCCGGCATCCGGATGTCCATGAGGACGACGTCCGGGCGGGTGCGGTCGACGAGTGCCCCGACCTCGTCGCCGTCGGCGGCCTCGCCGACGATCTCCACATCCTCGGCACCGCCCAGCATGAGGGCCAGTCCGGCCCGCACGAGCGGGTCGTCGTCGACGAGGAGCAGTCTGATCGCAGTCATGCGTCCTACGTAATCACGGTCGCCGGGGCCGGCTCCGCCCCGCGGCGGCGCTCCCGGGGCACGGCCGCCGGGCACCGGCTCACTCCCCCCACGGCAGCCTCGCCCGTACCTCGAAGCCGCCCTCGGGTGTGGGCCCGTGCTCCAAGGTGCCGCCCGCCAGCGTGGCCCGCTCCGTCAGCCCGATCAGGCCCTGCCCGGAGCCGGGCACGTGCGGCACCTCGCCGTCCGGCGGGGCGTTGCGCACCGACAGGGTGAGGCCGTCGCCCGGTGCTCCGGTGACCGAGACGGTGACCTCGGTGCCGGGGGCGTGCTTGCGCGCGTTGGTCAGCGCCTCCTGGGCGATGCGGTACGCGGTGCGGCCCACGGAGGCGGGGACCGCACCGGGGTCGGGGACGCGCTCCGCGAGGGCGACCTTCATGCCGGCCGCACGGGACTCGGCGACCAGCGCGTCGAGGGCCGCGAGCGTCGGCTGCGGGCGGCCCGCGTCGTCGGACTCCGCCGCCCGCAGGACGCCGATGATCTCCCGCAGGTCCTGGAGGGCCTCGTGCGCGCTCTCCCGGATGACGCCCGCCGCCCGCGCGACCTCCTCACGGGGTGCGTCGGGGCGGAACTCCAGGGCGCCCGCGTGCACGCTGAGCAGCGTGAGCCGGTGGGCGAGGACGTCGTGCATCTCGCGGGCGATGGCCTCCCTGGCCAGCCGCTGCGCCTGCTCGGACCGCAGCCGTGCCTCGGCCTCGGCGTGCCGGGCGCGGTCGCGCAGGCTGAGCAGGAGCTGGCGCTTGGAGCGGACGAGCAGGCCCCAGCCGAGCACCGTGACGGCGAGCAGGACGGCGATGGCCAGGGAGGCGAGGAAGGGCAGCCCGGGTTCCGGGCGCATCCAGTAGTACAGGGGCACCACGGCGAGACTCGCGCCGCCGATCCAGGCCACGTACCGGAAGGGCCGGTGCACGGCGAGCGTGAACAGGGAGGCCAGGACGGCGCCGCCCGCGGTGGCGGAGACGAGGGAGACGGGCACCATCGCCACGGCCAGCCCTACCGGCCACCGGCGCCGGAGCCAGACGGCCGCACAGGCCAGCGCCCCGATCAGCTGGTCCGCGACGGCCGCGGCGCTCGACAGGTGCGGCTCCTGGTCCAGCGAGTCCGCGGCCAGCAGGCCGACGGCGACCGCGAGCAGGAAGCAGGCGAAGTCGACGATCCAGTCGCGCGCGGTGCGCCTCGGCCGGCCGCCGGGCCGCCGGGGCTGCGGGTACAGGTCCTCGACCAGCGCCGCCGGCAGCACCCAGCGCCGCTTCACGAAGGCCGGGGGCACCGCGGCCTGCTTGTCACCGTTCACGGTCGACAAATCTACGCAGGGGTGACGGCCGGGACGACGGGTCGGCAGGGACCGTCGACCAAAGTCGCGCGGCCTGCGACTTTCGGCGCGCCGGGGTCCGGACGCCGACGCCTTCCGTCGGGCAGGGCTCGCCCCGCGGCCGATGCGTGTGGGGGGGGGACCGCGGGGCGAGAGTCGGGATCATGAAGCGACTGTTGGAGTTCCTGGGTTTCCTCGCCGTGTTGCAGGGCCTGATGGGCCTGGTGCACGAGTTCACCGACTGGAACGTGGGTGTGGTGCGGCGGATCGGTTTCCTCGACGGCCACGAGGTCTACGCGAGCGTGGCCCTGCTCGCTCTCGGCGGCGCGCTGTTCGCCGCCGCCGAGAGCCGCACGTCCGGGTGAACGGGCCTCAGCAGCCGTAGTCGACGAGGTCGAACGACGCGTAGTGGTCGGCCGTGTAGTAGTCCTCCTGGTTCTCCTCGCCGGTGACGATCCGGCGGGCTCCGCGCGTGTCGGAGCCCGGCGTGATCACGGTGTACTCGTGGTAGTACCCGGAGGACTGGCCGGGCAGGATGCCCTCCCGGTTCTGGAAGACGGTCCCGTCCTGTTCGAAGGGGTAGGGGCCGCCCTGCTCGATCAGGTCGAGCGTGTCGTGGGCCTGGGAGGGCAGGTCGCCGTAACAGATGTCGCCGACCGCCGCCGGGGCGGCGCCGGCCGTGGTCGCGGAGACGGTGCCGCCCACGAGGAGGGCGGACAGGACTGCGGCTGCTGCGCCGAGCCGAGCGGCGCGTGGGGGGAATCGCATGACTCATGATGACGCGCGTAGACAGTGGCATGTCAATGACAAGGTCGTGGAGTTTCCCGGGACGTCATATGTGTTTTCCGCGTGTTCACATCATGAGCGGCACGGGCGTCCCGCCGGTCAGGTCGACGTCCGTTCACCGCCAGCACGGGCCCGGCGGCCCGGCTGGGATGGACTCATGAACACGAATACGCACACGCACACGAACCCGCTCGCACCCGCACCCGCCCCCGCTCCCCTGGCCGGCCGTACCGCGCTCGTGACCGGCGGCAGCCGGGGCATCGGCGCGGCGACCGCCCTGCGGCTGGCCCGGGAGGGCGCGGACGTGGCCCTCACCTACGTGCACGGCAAGGACGCGGCCGAGGACGTCGTACGGGCCGCCGAGGCACTGGGGCGCCGGGCGGTGGCCCTGCGGGCCGACTCCGCGGACGCGGCCGAGGCGGCGGGAGCGGTGGAGCGGGCCGCCACGGCGCTCGGCGGCGGCCTCGACGTGCTGGTCAACAACGTGGGGCTCGGCCTGCTCGGCCCGTTGGAGAGCCTCTCCCCCGCCGATGTCGACCGGCTGCTGGCGGTGAACGTCCGCGGCGTCTTCCTGGCCTCGCAGGCGGCCGCGGCCCGCATGACCGAGGGCGGGCGGATCATCACCGTCGGCACCTGTATGACCCAGCGGGTGCCGGGGCCCGGCGGGACGCTCTACGCGACGAGCAAGTCGGCGCTGATCGGGCTGACCAAGGCGCTGGCCAGGGAGTTGGGGCCGCGCGGGATCACGGCGAACATCGTGCACCCGGGGCCGATCGACACCGACATGAACCCGGCTGACGGGCCCTACGCGGAGGGGCAGGCCGCCATGACGGCGCTGGGCCGCTTCGGCACGGCGGACGAGGTGGCGTCGACGGTGGCCTACCTGGCGACCGCCACGTACGTCACCGGCGCGGAGTTCGCGGTGGACGGCGGCCACGCGGCGTAGCCCGCTCCCGGGACGTGCACGAGGCCGCGCCCCGGGACGTGCGCGCGGGGCGCACCGGTGCTGTCCGGCCGGTGCGCCCCGCGGGTCGGTGAGCGGCGGCGGGTGGGCCGCCGCGATCCGTGGTGGCGGGTCAGCCGCCCAGTTCCTGGTGGCGGGCGGCGAGGTGGGCAGCGCCGTCCTCGGTCAGGGAGCCGAACAGGCGCAGCCGGGAGATGCCGCCGTCGGGGAAGATGTCCACGCGCGCGTGGGTGCCGACGGCCGCCTCCGGGAGGACGAAGCGGTGGTTGGTGTCGGGCTGCATCCGGGTGCGCGGGAGCACCTCGCGCCACTCGCCGCCCTCGCCGTCCTTCACCGACACCGACGCCCAGCCCGCGCTGTTGCCCTTCAGGTACGCCGTGTCGATCTCGATCGCGCGGATCTGCGAGCGGTCCACCAGGCGGTACTGGATCCAGTCGTTGCCCCGGTCGCGACGGCGGCGGGTCTCCCAGCCGTCGTCCATCTTGCGGGAGCGGCCCGGCTGGATGGTGTTGGTGGCCGGGGAGTAGAAGAGGTTGGAGGCGTCCTCGACCTGGCCGCCGTTCCCCAGGGCGACCACGTCGAAGGTGCCCAGCGCGGTGAGCCAGGCGGGGTCCGGGACGACCTCGCCGTACACCCGCAGGCGGGCGATGCCGCCGTCGGGGTGCTGCTTGAGCCGCAGGTGGGTGAAGCGCTGCTCGGCCGAGACGGCGAAGCCGTTGGCCGCGTGGCCGCCGACCGGGGTGCGCGGGACGAGGGTCGTCCACTTCACGTCGTCCGCGAGCAGTTCCTCCGGGGACGGGGAGCCCGCCACCGAGGCGCCCTCGACGGAGACGGCCTGCGGGTAGTTGCCCCGGAAGTGGGCGGTGTCGACGACGATGCCGCGGATCACGCCGGGGGCGCCGAGGCGGATCAGCGCCCAGTCGTGGTCCTCCTCGGTGGGCCAGGGCTGCTCGGCCGAGACACCGCGGCGCCGGCGGGTCTCCCAGCCGTCCATGACCTTGCCCTTGTGCCCGAAGTGCTCGGGGTCGAACTCGGCGGGCTCGGGCACCAGCAGGTTCTCGCGCTGGGCGAAGAACTCGTCGTTGGCGGCGACGACACCCGCGCCGAGCTGCCGGTCGGCAAGGTTGGCGTACTGGGTGAAGGGGAGGTCGGCGGTGCGGTAGTCCGCGTACGGGTCGCCGCCTCCGTAGGGCTGGGCGTCGCCGGTGAAGCTGGCCAACGAGGTGTTCTGCTGGGCCGTCACGGTGATCAGGTGTTCCTTTCGGGGCTGTTCGGGGGGTACTGGGTTCAGGGCGTGTCCGGGCGCGTCAGGCCCGGTCGAGGAGCTGTCCCTTCGGGTCGGTGAACGCGCCGTCCGCCACGATGCGCTCGCCGCGCAGCCAGGTGGACTTCACGACGCCGTACAGGGTCTTGCCCGCGTACGCGGTGACGCGGTTGCGGTGCTGGAGGGCGGCCGGGTCGACGGTGAAGGTCTCGTCGGGGGCCAGCACGGCGAAGTCCGCGTCGTGGCCCGGCGCGATGGCGCCCTTGCGTGCGTCCAGCCCCACCAGGGCGGCCGTGCGCGCCGACATCCAGCGCACGATGTCCTCCAGGCCGAGGCCCCGCCCGCGAGCCGCGGTCCACATGGCCGGCAGGCTGAGCTGGAGACCGGCGATGCCGCCCCAGGCGGTGGCGAAGTCGTCGGTCTTGAGGTCGGCGGTGGACGGGGAGTGGTCGGTGACGACGCAGTCGATCGTGCCGTCCGCCAGCGCCTGCCAGAGCAGGTCCTGGTTGGCGGCCTCGCGGATCGGCGGGCAGCACTTGAACTCGCTGGCGCCGTCCGGCACTTCCTCGGCGGTGAGGGTGAGGTAGTGCGGGCAGGTCTCGACCGTCACCTGTACGCCGTCGGCGCGGGCCTCGGCGATCAGCGGCAGGGCGTCGCTGGAGGAGAGGTGCAGCACGTGCACGCGCGCGTTGAACCGCTTGGCCTGCGCGAGCAGGGTCGCGATCGCGGTGTCCTCGGCGTCGCGCGGGCGGCTGGCGAGGAAGTGGGTGTACTTGGGGCCGCCCTGCTGCGGGGCCGCCGCCAGGTGGTGCGGGTCCTCGGCGTGCACGATCAGCAGGCCGTCGAAGGCGGCGATCTCCGCCAGGGACCGGGCGAGCTGCTCCTGGTCGAGGTGCGGGAACTCGTCCACGCCGGACGGCGACAGGAACGCCTTGAAGCCGAAGACCCCGGCCTCGTGCAGCGGGCGCAGGTCCTTGACGTTGTCCGGCAGGGCGCCGCCCCAGAAGCCGACGTCGATGTGGGCCTTGTCGGCGGCGACCGCGCGCTTGGTGCGCAGGTTGTCGACCGTGGTGGTGGGCGGGATGGAGTTGAGCGGCATGTCGACGAGGGTGGTGATGCCGCCGGCGGCCGCGGCGCGGGTGGCGGTCCAGAAGCCCTCCCACTCGGTGCGGCCGGGGTCGTTCACGTGCACGTGGGTGTCGACCAGGCCGGGCAGCACGACGTGGTCGCCGACGTCCTCCAGCCGGGCGCCGTCCGGGACGGGCGCGTCGTACGGCAGGACCGCCGTGATCGTCCCGCCGGTCACCGCTATCGACGCGGCGCGTGTCCCCTCGGGGGTGATGACGCGCGTCGAGCGCAGCACCAGTTCAGCTCCGGACACCCGAAACCCCTCTTTCTGCCGCCGAGTTTTTCAACGTTCTGTTGAAGTCTCCTGTCGAAGGAGTCTTCATTCCCGCTCCCGTGCCGTCAAGAGGCACCCTTTGTGTGGGCATGCCCACGGCTCAGCCCTGGACGTTTCCACAAAGCGGAATTAGAATTCCAGCAAGCAGAACGTAGCTACGTACAAGCCGGTAGTCAACCGGCCGCCGGGTACGCTTCTTTCCTCCCGCCAGCCCCGAAAGGAACGTGCCGTGCCGACGTCCAGCGCCAGCACCACCGACTCCGCCAGGTCCGCCACCGGTGGCGTCCAGTCCCTGGAGCGCGCCTTCGACCTGCTCGAACGGATGGCGGACGCGGGGGGCGAGGTCGGCCTGAGCGAGCTCTCGGCGAGCAGCGGACTGCCGCTGCCGACCATCCACCGCCTGATGCGCACGCTCGTGGCCTGCGGCTACGTACGCCAGCAGCCCAACCGCCGGTACGCGCTCGGCCCGCGCCTGATCCGCCTCGGCGAGTCCGCCTCCCGGCTGCTGGGCACCTGGGCGCGCCCGCACCTGGCCCGCCTGGTCGAGGAGACCGGCGAGACGGCGAACATGGCGCTGCTCGACGGGGACGAGATCGTGTACGTCGCCCAGGTGCCGTCCAAGCACTCGATGCGCATGTTCACCGAGGTCGGCCGGCGCGTCCTGCCGCACTCCACGGGCGTCGGCAAGGCGCTGCTCGCGGACTTCCCGGCGGACGAGGTGCGGGCCCTGCTGGGCCGTACCGGCATGCCGGCCGCGACCGACAAGACGATCACCACGCCGGACGGCTTCATCGCGGCGCTCGAGGACGTGCGGCGCCAGGGCTACGCGATCGACGACAACGAGCAGGAGATCGGGGTGCGCTGCCTGGCCGTCTCGGTGCCGGACTCCCCCACCGCCGCGGCCATCTCGATCTCCGGTCCCGCGGGCCGCGTCACCGAGGCCGCGACCGACCGGATCGTGCCCCTGCTCCAGCAGGTGGCGGCGGAGCTGTCCCAGGCCCTGCTGACCTCGAACGGCTCGAACGGCTCGAACGGCAACCCGGCCGCCTGAGGCAGCGCCCCTCCCCGACAGCACCTCCCGCGCACGCGGCTCAGCGGCGCGGCGGGTCCCCGAAGAGCTCCACCGCGTGACGGACCTCCGTCAGCCCCGGCTTCAGGGCGCTGACGGAGCCGATGGCACCGGCAATCAGCAGCAGGGAGCGGCGCAGCCGTGGCACCTCGGGGACGCCGTGGCCGGCCATGGCGGCGAGGTCGGCCAGCTCGTCCTCCGCGATGCCGCGGTCCGGGAAATCGGCGGGCAGCAGGGCGAGCTGGCGGCGCAACCGGGCCACCGCGGTACGCAGTGCCACCACCCTCACGTCCTCGTCGCCGACGGTCACGCGCCTCTGCCCCAAGCTCCGCAACACAGCCCTCCCCGCCCTCCCCCTCGCACCCCGTTGTGCGCGGGCCAGTAAACGCCACCCCGCACCGGACGCGCCAGCGCGCGGACCGAAATTCAGCCTCCGGAACACCTCCGTGCACCCCGCGCACGCCGGGGCGTTTGGCGCGCCGTCAGGTATGCAGGACGCATGACCGACAACGAGGCCCTGACAGAAGACCAGGTGGGCGACCGGGTGGCGGGACTGCTACTGGCCGCCGGGGGCGGCCGACGGCTCGGCGGCCGCCCCAAGGCACTGCTCGAACACCGTGGACACCCGCTCGTCGAACACGCGGTCGGTGCGCTGCGGGCGGCCGGCTGCGCACGCGTGCACGTCGTCCTGGGGGCACGCGCCGAGGACGTGCGCGCGCGGGCGGCGCTCGACGACTGCGCCCTCGTGGACAACCCCGGGTGGGAACAGGGCATGGGGTCGTCCCTGCGGGCCGGGCTCCGCTCACTGACCGGGACCGGGGCGCGGGCGGCACTGGTCTGCCTGGTGGACCAGCCCGGCATCGGCGCGGAGGCGATGGCCCGGGTGCGCGCCGCGTACCGGGACGAGACGTCGCTGGTCTCGGCGGCGTACGCGGGCGTGCGCGGACACCCCGCGCTGCTCGGCGCCGCGCACTGGGCGGGGATCGCGGCGACCGCCACCGGTGACCGGGGTGCCCGCGCCTATCTGCGGGAACACGAGGCGGAGATCGCCCTCGTCGAGTGCGGGGACGTGGCCCGGCCGTACGACATCGACACCGAGGCGGACCTGGTCCACCTTGAGTGAGGGAGGTGGCACCGAGCGCCACCTTCCCTCGACCCGGAGAATCTCGACATCAACAAACCATTGAAGTTCCACGATGAGGAAACTACTATCCACTGACCAGAAGCACTCCGCTGCACGGCGAGTGCGTAATGCCCCATACGCACCCTCTGGCACCCGGTGCCACCGCTGAAGGAAGTGACAGCTCATGTCCGCACCAGCGCCGTCCACGCTGGCCATCGTCGACGCCGAGCCCCTGCCCCGGCAGGAGGAGGTCCTCACCGATGCGGCGCTCGCCTTCGTGGCCGAGCTGCACCGGCGGTTCACGCCCCGGCGTGACGAGCTCCTCGCCCGCCGTGCGGAGCGCCGCGCCGAGATCGCCCGCACCTCCACGCTCGACTTCCTCCCGGAGACGGCCGCGATCCGCGCGGACGACTCCTGGAAGGTGGCCCCCGCTCCGGCCGCGCTGCAGGACCGCCGCGTCGAGATCACCGGCCCCACCGACCGCAAGATGACCATCAACGCGCTCAACTCGGGCGCGAAGGTGTGGCTCGCGGACTTCGAGGACGCCTCGGCGCCGACCTGGGAGAACGTGGTCCTCGGCCAGCTCAACCTGGCCTCGGCCTACACCCGCACCATCGACTTCACCGACGAGCGCACCGGAAAGTCGTACGCCCTGCGCCCGGACGCCGAACTGGCGACGGTCGTCATGCGTCCCCGCGGCTGGCACCTCGACGAGCGCCACCTCCAGGTGGACGGCCGCCCGGTCCCCGGCGCCCTGGTCGACTTCGGCCTGTACTTCTTCCACAACGCCCAGCGTCTGCTGGACCTCGGCAAGGGCCCGTACTTCTACCTCCCGAAGACCGAGTCCCACCTGGAGGCCCGCCTGTGGAACGAGGTGTTCGTCTTCGCGCAGGACTACGTCGGCATCCCGCAGGGCACGGTGCGCGCCACCGTCCTGATCGAGACGATCACGGCCGCGTACGAGATGGAGGAGATCCTCTACGAACTGCGCGACCACGCCTCCGGGCTGAACGCGGGGCGCTGGGACTACCTGTTCTCCATCGTCAAGAACTTCCGTGACGGCGGGGCCAAGTTCGTCCTGCCGGACCGCAACGCGGTGACGATGACCGCCCCGTTCATGCGGGCGTACACCGAACTCCTCGTCCGCACCTGCCACAAGCGGGGCGCGCACGCGATCGGCGGCATGGCGGCCTTCATCCCCTCGCGCCGCGACGCCGAGGTCAACAAGGTCGCCTTCGAGAAGGTCCGCGCCGACAAGGACCGCGAGGCCGGCGACGGCTTCGACGGCTCCTGGGTCGCCCACCCCGACCTGGTCCCGATCGCCATGGAGTCCTTCGACAAGGTCCTCGGCGACAAGCCGAACCAGAAGGACCGGCTGCGCGAGGACGTCGACGTCAAGGCGGCCGACCTGATCGCCGTCGACTCGCTCGACGCCAAGCCGACGTACGCCGGACTGGTCAACGCCGTCCAGGTCGGCATCCGCTACATCGAGGCCTGGCTGCGCGGCCTCGGCGCGGTCGCCATCTTCAACCTGATGGAGGACGCGGCCACCGCCGAGATCTCCCGCTCGCAGATCTGGCAGTGGATCAACGCGGAGGTCGTCCTCGACAACGGCGAGCAGGTCACCGCCGACCTGGCCCGCAAGGTCGCCGCCGAGGAGCTGGCGAACATCCGCGCCGAGATCGGCGACGAGGCCTTCGCGGCCGGCAACTGGCAGCAGGCCCACGACCTGCTGCTCACGGTGTCGCTCGACGAGGACTACGCCGACTTCCTGACGCTGCCGGCGTACGAGCAGCTCAAGGGCTGACGTTCTACGGACCTGGTGATCCGCGCCCCCGGTGCCGAAGCACGGCGCCGGGGGCGCGGTCCTGCGTCGGGCGGTGTGGTCAGCCGAGGTGCACGGACCAGTCCTGCTCGGCGGGCGGCTTGCCGTGCAGGTCGGGGACCCGCTTCAGCCAGTCGGGCCGGCCCCGCTGCGTACGTGCCGCGCGGGCGGCGTTCTCGGCGGCGAGTTCCTCGCGGCTCGGGAAGCCGGTGGGCAGCCACTGCCGGGAGGCCCGCACACGGGCGTGCAGGTAGTCCACGTAGGCGGCGCGCACCTTCTCCGGCGTGTCGAGGTCACCCTCGCAGCTGAGCCATTCCTCGGGCACCCGGCCCACCACCTCGCGCAGCAGCTCCCGTGTCACCTTCGGCGCCAGGTCGGCGTCGGCGGCCGGGAGGTCGGGCGCGTAGTGGCCGAGGGCGTGGTGGCGGAAGTCGTACGCCTTCTCGGGCGGGGAGGCGCCCCAGCGGTGGTGGAAGACGAGGGCCGCGCCGTGGTCGATCAGCCACAGGCGCGGGGGTGCGGTGCCGAGAGTGGGCCACACCATGAGGTTGGAGCTGTGCACCGTCCGGTCGACGTTCACGGTGAGGGCGTCCAGCCAGACGACCCGCCCGGCCTCCCGCGCGTCCACCGGGAACACCTCGGCCAGCTCGGGCGTGAAGTCGGCGCCGCCCGACAGGTAGTCCATGCCGAGGTTGAGCCCCGCGCTGGCGTGCAGCAGGTCCCGCACCTCCTGGTGCGGTTCGGCCTCCGCGATCGCCGGATCGAAGTGCGCGAGCACCAGCTCCGGCACCCGCAGCCCCAGCTCCCGGGCCAGCTCCCCCACGATCACCTCGGCGACCAGCGCCTTGCGGCCCTGCGCGGAGCCGGTGAACTTCAGGACGTAGGTGCCGAGATCGTCGGCCTCGACGACGGCGGGCACGGAGCCGCCGGAACGCAGGGGTTCGACGTAGCGGGTGGCGATGACTTCGGTGAGCATGGGGCGAGCATATTGACCGGCTGGAAGACCGACCCGTCCTGGCCGCCGACCGCGCCCCTACGCGCCCAGCGCCTCGTCCGGTCCGAGCCGCACGAGTCCCTCTCGCAGGGCGACGGCCGCCGCCTGGGTGCGGTTGGGGCAGTCGAGCTTGGACAGGACGATCGCCACAGTGCGCTTGGCCACGTGTTCGGACACGTCGAGGGCCTGCCCGATCTGCCGATTGCTGAGCCCCTCGACCACCAATTCGAGCACCCGTCTCTCGCGCTCGGTGAGCTGTCTTCCGGGGAACCCGGCCCGTTCCCCCACGGTGCGCCGTTCACGCCGGGGTGGCCGCGCGGCCGGCGCCGGCTGCGTTCCCTCGATGGACTTCCGCAGTGCCTCCTCGAGCCCGTGGACCGTCAGAGCGTCCTGGTCGAGGATCCCGTCACAGGGCACGACCGCGCCCGACGCGGCCCGTCGCACCTCCGCTCCGGGCAGCACCAGCAGGACTCGCACCCCGTTGCGGCGGACGACCTCGGCCAGCCGGGCGGCCCACGCCTCCTCACCGGTGCCGGATCCGTTGACACACCACATGACCACCACGTCGCAGGAGAGGATGAGCAGTTGAACGGCGTCCTCGGGGGACGCCGTCGTGAACTCCTCGGGCCGGAAGACGGTGCTCTGCTTCACCCGGGCCGCCTCCTCCAGCATGGCCGCGAGACCACTGCGCGCGACCTCGCCCCGCGCTACGACCGCGACCCTGACCGAACCCTGGTTCATCCGCGCCCCCGTCCATCCGTCGACCGGCTCCCCCTACCGAGCCGCCGTCGCACAACGTCAGCGATTATGGCCCGGCAGGGTGCGAATTCGCGCCACTTCGAGGGTTGCAGTAGATCGACGATCGTGTCACCACCGAGCGACACGCAGCCGTCACGCCCCCGGCACGGGGGGCTGCCCGCACGTTCTCGGCCAGAAAGGTGCGGCGCCGGGCCGGTCGGTGCGTCCGGGCCGCCCGCAACGCGGAAAGCGGCGGTACGGGGGGGGGACCCGTACCGCCGCTCTCTTCTCAGCGGACTTTGGGGTGGGGCGGTCGCGCGCCACGCGGGCTACCGCGTGGCGCCGGCCTCCTCCGACGGCACCAGGTGCCCGGTGCCGGTGAGCGACGTCAGTTCGATGTCGGTGACACAGCGCACCTTCACCAGGTTCAGGGTCAGCGTGCCCTCGATGTGCACGCTGCCGACCCCCCGCGCGAAGTCCGCCCCGCTGAGGTCGCTGGCCGCAGCGTCGACGCGTACGCCGAGGTCCGTGCCGCCGGCCGTGTCGGTGAACTTGATGAAGACGTACCCCTTCTCGGCGACGCGCCGCTGGAAGTCCTCCACGGAGGGGGAGGGTCCGCCGACCGCTGTCTTCTGTCCCTCGGCCGAGAGGCGTCGGACGAGTTCGTCCATGAGTGGCTCCTTGTTCGGTGTCGCGAACGTGTGTCCCGGGCCGCGCCGTCAGCCGGCCGACTGCTCCATCTGCAGGCGCAGGCTCTTGGGTCGCATGTCGACCCAGACCTCCCTGACGTACTCGAGGCACTCCTCCTTCGAGCCGGCCGTTCCCGTCTCCCGCCAGCCGTCGGGGACGGCGAGGTAGGTCGGCCACAGGGAGTACTGCTCCTCGTCGTTGACGAGGACCTTCATCTGCTCTGCTTCCATGTCCGGGCTCCAGGGTCTGCGCTGTCGGGATGGGGGTACGCCGCCGTCTCAGGCGGACCGGGGGAAGAGCCAGGGCGCCTCCTGCCTGCGGCGCTCCTCGTAGGCGTGGACCTGGTCCTGGTGGGAGAGCGTCCAGCCGATGTTGTCGAGCCCCTCCATCAGCGAGTTCTTCTTGAAGGGGTCGATCTTGAACCGGTAGGTGCGCCCGTCGGCGGTGGCCACCGTCTGGGCCGGCAGGTCGATGTGCAGGGTCGGCGACGCACCCTCCGCCAGGCCCTCCGCGATCGCCTCCACCTCGGCCGCCTCGAGGCTGACCGGGAGGATGCTGCTGTTGAAGCAGTTGTTGTGGAAGATGTCCGCGAAGCCGGGCGCGACCACGCACCGGAAGCCGAACTCCCGCAGGGACCAGGGCGCGTGCTCGCGGGAGGATCCGCAACCGAAGTTCTCGCCGGCGACGAGGACCGAGGCTCCCTGGTACCGGGGCGCGTTCAGCGGGAAGTCCGGGTCGGGAGTGGTCCCGTCCTCCAGGTAGCGCCAGTTGCCGAACAGGTGCCGACCGAAGCCGGTGCGGCTGATCGACTTGAGGAACCGGGCGGGGACGATGTCGTCGGTGTTCACGTTGGACCGCATCAGCGGCACCGCGGTGCCGTCGTGCGTGATGAACTTCTCCATGGGGTCCTTCCTCTACAGGTCGCGGACGTCGGCGAACCGGCCCGCCACGGCCGTGGCGGCCGCGGTCGCCGGACTGACCAGGTGGGTTCGGCCGCCCTTGCCCTGACGTCCTTCGAAGTTGCGGTTGCTCGTGGAAGCGCAGCGCTCGCCGGCGGACAGGCGGTCCCCGTTCATCGCGATGCACATGCTGCAGCCGGGCTCACGCCACTCGAAGCCCGCGGCGCGGAACACGTCCGCCATCCCCTCGGCCTCGGCGGCGCGGCGGACGGCCATCGAGCCGGGTACGACGATGGCCCGCACGCCCGGCGCCACCTTGCGGCCGGCGACGAACTCGGCGGCCAGCCGCAGGTCCTCCAGCCGGGAGTTGGTGCACGAGCCGATGAACACGGTGTCGACCGGAATCTCGTCGATCCGCCGGCCGGGCTCCAGGCCCATGTACTCCAGGGCCTTCTCCCGCTCGGCGCGCAGGACGGGATCGCTCTCGGCCGCCGGGTCCGGCACGGTGCCCGTGATGTCGGCGACCATCCCCGGGTTGGTGCCCCAGGTGACCTGCGGCACCAGGTCGTCCACGTCGAGGTGGTGCTCGGCGTCGTAGCGGGCACCGGGGTCGGCGGCCAGCTGCCGCCACTGCTCGGCGGCCTGCTCGAAGAGTTCCCCGGAGGGCGCGTAACGCCGGCCGCGCACGTACTCGACCGTGACCTCGTCGGGGGCGACCATGCCCGCCCGCGCCCCCGCCTCGATGGCCATGTTGCACAGCGTCATGCGGCCCTCGATGGACAGCGCGTGCACGGCGGAGCCCGTGAACTCGATGACGTGGTGGGTACCGGCGTCGGTGCCGAGCCTGCGGATCATCGCCAGCGCGATGTCCTTGGCGCTCACCCCCGGGGCCAGGGCGCCGTCGATGCGGATGTTCATCGTGCGGGGCTTCTGCTGGAGCAGGCACTGCGTGGCGAGCACGTGCTCCACCTCGCTGGTGCCGATGCCCATGGCGAAGATGCCGAGGGCGCCGTGGGTCGAGGTGTGGGAGTCGCCGCAGACGACCGTCATGCCCGGCAGCGACAGACCCAGCTCCGGGCCGATGACGTGCACGATGCCCTGGTCGTCGTCGTTCATGCCGAGGAGCCGGACACCGAAGTCGCGGGCGTTGTCCTCCATCGTCTCGATGCAGACGACGCTCTGCTGGTCGATGACGTCGATCAGACGGCGTCCCGGCGTCGTCGGCACGTTGTGGTCGATCACCGCGACCACGGTCTCGGGACGGTGCACCGGCAGGCCGCGTTCCGTCAGCCCGGCGAACGCCTGCGGTGAGGTCGCCTCGTGCGTGAGGTGCCGGTCGATGTAGAGCATCGGTATCTCGCCGGGTTCGTCGCGCACCACGTGCGCGTCCCAGATCTTGTCGAACATCGTGCGGGGCATCGGGTGGTGTCTCCTTCGAGGGATGTCTCGTGGGCGGGGCGGGGTGTCGCCTCTCGGGGCCCGGCTCAGGCGGGGTGGGCGGCCGGCGCCTTCGTGAGCCCCTCCTCCAGCTCCTGGGGGGTCAGTTCGCGGCCCAGTTCGTTGGCACGGGTCAGGAGCTGCTGGACGGCCTCCGGGGACAGCTCTCCGGGGTCGCGGCCGCTCAGCATGCAGGCCAGCCGCACGGAGCTCTGGCCGCTCCAGGGGCTGACGGCCACGGAGGGGCTGCCGCCGATGGCGGCCGGGTCCACCGCGGAGTACACGGTGCGCGACATCTCCCGCAGCCGCGCCTCGAGTTCGGGCGCGTGCGCCTCCCGGGCCCGGTCGGCGAGATGGTGGGCCTTGAGGATGGCGTCCGTGTGGATGCCGGACGAGGTGTGGCTGTAGCGCTTGCCGAGCACACCGTGCTCCGGGGGCTCCACGCCCACCATCTCCTGGTAGCAGGTGATCAGTTCGAGCAGCCGCGACATGTCCCACGGGACGGTCAGGCCGGCCTCCGCCTGGATCGCCGCGAAGTTGAGGACGATCTCCTCCAGGGAGGCGTTGCCCGAGCGCTCGCCGACGCCCCGCGCGACCACGTGGACCCGGTTCGCGCCGGCCGCCACCGCCGCCATGGCGTTGCCGAGCGCGTTGCCGGTGTCACGGTGGCCGTGCCAGTCCACCTGCATGTCCGGCACGCCCAGCGCGTCGAGTTCGTCGCGGACGAAGCGGATGATGCGGTAGGTGCCCAGCGGCCGGATGACCCCGATGGTGTCGGCGAGGGCGACGATGTAGGCGCCGCTCTCGACCTGGGTGCGGGTGATCGCCCGCAGGTCCTCGGGGGTGGTCTGGGTGGTGTGTTCGGTGCCCGCGATGACGGGGATCCCCATCTCCACGGTCTTCTTGATGAACGTCTCCATCCTGGTCAGGACGAAGTCCAGCCCCCAGCCCTGGACGAGGCGTCTCGACGGTGCGCTGCCCATGAAGACGACGGACTCCAGCGCGGGGTGGATCTCCTTGCACTCGACGGTCCACCGGAGGGATTCCTCGGTGCACATGGAGAGCACGGAGGGCACGATGCCGGGCAGTTCGTCCCGCATCCGGGCCAGCAGCTGCTTCATCCGCTCGTTGATCCGGTCCGCGTTGCCGGGATAGATCCCGACCGTCGCGTGCCGGATGCCGAAGGCGTGGAGCAGGTGCAGGTAACGCATCATGTCGTCGACCCGCGGGTATCCCGATATGCCCTGGAGGCCGTCACGCAGGCACTCCGACAGGACGTGGGCTCCGGCGACCTGGGAGGCGAGCGGCTCGCCGGGCATGCTCGCCGGCAGCGGCGTCAGCGGGCTCGGGTCCCGGTTCCAGTTGAAGTTGACGGGGACGTCGAGGGAGTCGATGTCGTCCGCGGTGCTGTCGGTGTGTCCGTGTGCGTCCTTCTGCATGGTCTCTCCGTTTCGGAAGATCTCTTGCCGTCGACGACGCGCCGAAAGGCGGTGCGCGGGGTCAGTCCATGACGACCGGGTGAATGCCGACCGAGAAGCGGATGTAGTCGTCGGAATAGCCGAAGGTGGATCCCGGAATACCGGCGATCCCGGTCTTCTCCAGAACCGAGAAGCAGTCCTCACCGGCCTTGAGGCGGCACCAGAGGTAAATGGTCGCGTCGTCGTCCGTGTGAATGTTCTCGAAAAGGTGGTGCTCCTCGTCCAGCAGGCGCAGTTGCGCGCGCAGACGGGCACGGCGCAGCCGGTAGAGACCGCGGATCTTCTCCACCAGCTCGGGGCGCCGGGCGAACAGGGTGTGGTACGCCATGAAGCGCAGCTGCCATTCCCCGGGCAGGCAGCTCACGCTGTTCATCCAGCTCGGTCGCATGGCGGCGGACAGGTCCGCGTCTGCGAACACGGCCCAGCCGAACCGGTCTCCGGTCAGACTGAACGTCTTGGAGAAGCTGTTCACGTAGATCAGGCGGTCGGCGGCTCCGGGCACCGAGGACAGCGCCCGCATACGTGCCTCGTCCTCGGCGGGGCGTCCGGTGCCGATGTAGGCGAGGTCGGCCAGGACGTGGACGGGGTGGCCCCGGTCGGCGGAACGCCGTACGGCCTCCATGAGGGCGGTCAGTTCGCCGGGCGTGTACGCGAGGGAGGTCGGGTTGTTCGTCACGGTCAGGTAGAAGACCGTGACGTCCGGGTTCTCCCGCAGGTGCCGGGTGAGTCGCTCGTCGGTGAGTTTGAACCTCTCCTCGGCCGTGGTGTGCACGCGGTGCAGCCGGTATCCGTAGGTCTCGGCCTGCAGTTCCGGCATGTTGAAGCCGGGTGCCGCGAAGAGGAGTGCCCCGGGTGACTCGTTCCGGCGCCGGGCCGAGGCGGCCAGCCCGCGGAAGATCTTGTCGATGCAGTCTCCCGCCCCCAGGCCGAGCGCCACCTGCTCGGCGGTGGCGCTCACGCCCCACCGCGCCATGTCGGCGGCGAGCCGGCCGCGCAGCAGCGGGTTGCCGACCCCTTGGATGTCGTAGATCCGCGGGTCGTACCCGGCGTCGAGGAGGTCGCGTTCCTCGTCCGCCATCCGGTCCCGGAGCCACTGGTAGCCCTTCCCGGAGGCGGGCCGGCCGTGCAGGTCCTCGCCGGGCAGGGCGATCCCGAGTTCGTCGGCGAGCAGGCGGTAGTCCCGGGGGCCGCCCTCCTCCCCGTCGCATTCGTCGATCAGCCGCACGTTGACGTCGCCGATGGTCCGGTTGACGATCTCCAGCCGGACGGCGGCCGGGTCGAATCCCCGGTCCACGCACTCCCGTTCGAGGTCCGTGATCAGCCGGGCCATGACGCGGATGGGGGGTTCGGCCCCGTCGGCCGGGACGGACCGGTGGCGCCGGACCAGGTCGCGACGGGCTTCCCGGACGGCCGGGCGTTGTGCGCCGAGGCCGGTCGGGACGGCCCGGGGGGCGCTCTGTGACGTGGTCATGCGTGGGGGACTCCAGTCGTCTGTTCGTCGTGTGCCGCACGCGTACGGCGGGGCCGCGAGATGTCCGCCGGGGGCGGTGGGGGTCAGGCGGAGGCCGAGCGCACCCGGTCCGTGATGCGGCGCCCCATCTCCCGGGTACCGACGACCGTGCTGCCGGGCTCCACGAGGTCGGGGGTCCGCAGGCCCTCGCCGATCACCGCCTCGACGGCCTCCTCGACGGCGGCGGCCTCCCGGGTGAGACCCAGGGAGTGCCGGAGCAGCATCGCGCCGGAGAGGATGGCGCCCACCGGGTTGGCGCGGTCCCGGCCGGCGATGTCGGGGGCGGAGCCGTGGATCGGCTCGTACAGCCCGAAGGTGCCTGCGGCCGTGCGCCGGGTCCCGAGGCTCGCGGACGGCAGCATGCCGATGGACCCCGTCAGCATCGACGCCTCGTCGGTGAGGATGTCGCCGAACAGGTTCTCGGTGACGACGACGTCGAACTCCGACGGTGTTCTGATCAGGCGCATGGCGCAGGCGTCGACCAGCATGTGCTCGTACGCGACGGTGGGGTGCTCGGCCGCCACCCGCTCCACCACCTCGCGCCACAGGACGGAGGAGCTGAGCACGTTGGCCTTGTCGACCGAGGTGACCTTCCGCTCCCGCCGCAGCGCGATCTCGAACGCGGCGCGCACGACGCGTTCTATCTCCTCCTCGGTGTACAGGAGGGTGTCCACGGCTTCGGTGCCGTGCGGTGCCCGGCGGATCTCGCTCGGCTTGCCGGGCACGGACTCCAGGCGTCCGTAGTAGAGCCCGGCCGACAGTTCCCGCACGAAGAGCAGGTCGGCGCCCTTGAGGTGCTCGGGCTTGAGCGAGGACGCGCCGTACAGGGCCTCGAAGGGCCGTACGGGGCGCAGGTTGGCGAAGAAGCCGAACTCCTTGCGCAGGCGGAACAGGGCCTCCTCGGGCCGGGGCCCGGCACCGCGGTCCGTGCCGGGCGGCAGGCTGCCGATGGCGCCGAAGAGGATCGCGTCGCTCTGGCCGCAGACCTCGAAGGTGCTGTCGGAGATCGCGGTGCCCTCGGCGGCGATGGCGTCCAGGCCGACGCGTCGCCTGTGGACCGTGAAGCGGTGCCCGTAGGTCTCCTCGACGGCGCGCAGCACCGCCAGTGCCTGGTCCGTCACCTCGGGGCCGACACCGTCGCCCGGCAGCACGGTGATCGTGGCTGCACTCATCTGGTTCACCTTTCGCGTGCGTTCTCGGTGCTTTCCGGCCGGTGTGCGGAATGCGCCTTACCGGCCGGGGTGGAAGGAGCGCAGCCGGTCGACGACGGTGCCGCGCCAGCAGACCATGTCGTGGCCTCCCAGGAATTCGCTGAAGTCGACCTCGTAGCCCTTCTTTTCGAGGGCTGCCACCATGTTCCGGTGGCTCGTCATCGGGTCGTGGTCGACGATCGAGCGCTCAAGGCTTCCGATGTCCATGGAGAATCGGATCGGGAGTTTCGGCGACTCCTCGAACCGCCGGGTCAGCCATTCCTCCTCCTTCTCCGGTACGTCCTTTCCGGGCCACCAGTACGACCCCGACTGGGAGATGACGCAGCCGAAACGCTCGGGAGCGCGGTGGGCGGCGTACATCGCGGCCAGCGCGCCGAAGCAGGAGCCGCCGACCACGGTCTTCGCGGGGTCCGAGGTGATGTGGTAGTTGGCGTGGACCCAGGGCATCAGCTCCTGGTTCAGGTACGCGTTGAACGGGTCGTGGCAGGTCAGTTCGCGGGCGCGGATCTCCTGGTCCTCGTTGGTGTGCATGACCAGGACGTACGGGGGGATGCGGCCGGCGTAGAGGAGGTTGTCCATGACGGTCGTGATGGCCGCGAAGTTGTAGTAGGACCACCCGTCGAAGAGCAGGAAGACGTGGTACTCGTCGCCGTCGTCGGTGTAGCCGGGCGGGGTGTGGACGCTGACGTGGTGGCGGGTGCCGAGGACGGCGCTGTCCATGGTCTGCATCCTGCTGTGCCCCTTCGGCACGCCGCGTCGCGGGATGTTCCACGGCTGCTTGGGCGCTGCGGGCAGTTCCAGCACCGACACCCGGAACCGGTCGCGGTCGCCCGTGAGCGTGTACTCGCGGGGGTTGAGGGGGTCGGGCTCGTACTCGGGCAGACGGCGCAGCACCTCCGCGTACGACTCGAAGGGCTCCATCGGGTCGTTGACCGAGAGCAGGTACGTCGTCCGCAGCCGGGAGGGCATGAGGGAGGACCGGTACCAGAGGTCGGTGCCCGGCATCCGCTGCATGCGGAACTCCCTGAGGTCGCCGCTCGGCGCGCTGCAGAAGAGCACGATGACGTTCTCGGTGTCGCCCGGGTCCCGCCACAGGAAGGTGACCAGGGTCAGGGACGCGTCGTCGGTCGGCTCCATCAGGGGGGAGCCGGTCTCGGCGGCCTCCTTCCAGAACTCCTCGACGGCCTCCTGGTTCCCCGCCTCGACGGCCGACGCGAGGGCGGCGATCCGGGGGCTGGTCATGGACGTCTCGGCCGCGAACGGCGCCTCGTCCCCGGGCGTCTCCCGGTCCGGGGCCGCCGGCTGGGCTGCGGACATGGTCTTCGTCTCCTTGGGCCTGGCGGGCGCGCGCCGCCGTGCACGGTGCGCGCCGGCGATTCTCAGAGCAGGTCGAACAGTTCCGCGGCGTCCGCCTCCGCGTCGTCGCCCTCGTCGACGCTCTGGTCGATGACCCGGGCGAGCGCCTCCACCGTCCGGTTCTGGAAGACCGAGGTGAGCATGAGCGTGATGCCCCACCGGTCCTGCACCTCGGTGGCCATGGAGGCGACGAGGAGGGAGTGGCCGCCGAGGGCGAAGAAGTCGTCCCGGACGCCGACCCGTTCGAGGTCGAGGAGCCTGCCCCACAGTTCCGCCAGGACCCGCTCCGTCCCGGTCGTCGGCGCGACGTAGGTGTCGTCGGCCCGGGTCTGCCGGACGACGTCGGAGAGCGCGGGCAGGGCCTTGCGGTCCACCTTGCCGTTGGCGGTGAGGGGGAACTCGTCCAGGGCCACGAAGTAGGCGGGCACCATGTACTCGGGGAGCCGTTCGAGCAGGGCCGCCCGCAGTTCCTCGGGGCCGGGCCGGTCCGCGGCTCCGAGGTCGGGCCGCCAGGTGACGAAGGCCGTCAGCCGCTTGTCCGCGGCGGTGACCTCGTGGACGACGACCAGGCAGGAGCGGACGGCCGGGTGTTCGGCCAGGACCGCCTCGATCTCCCCGATCTCGATGCGGTAGCCGCGGATCTTGATCTGGTGGTCCTTGCGGCCCACGTACTCGATGGCGCCGTCGGGCCGGTAGCGGGCCAGGTCACCGGTGGCGTAGAGGCGCCCTTCGCCGAACGGGTCGGCGACGAAGCGTTCCGCGGTGAGGTCCGGGCGGCCCAGGTAGCCGCGGGCCAACTGGACGCCTCCGATGAACAGTTCGCCGACGACGCCGTCGGGCACCGGTTCCATCGCGGAGTCGAGGATGTACAGGCGGGTGTTGGCGACGGGGTGGCCGATGGGGACGGTGGCCGGGTCCGGCGTGTCGTCGCACTCCCAGAAGCTGACGTCGACCGACGCCTCGGTGGGCCCGTAGAGGTTGTGCAGCCGGGTGTCCGGCAGGGTCCGCCGGAACTCGTCGCGCACCTCGGGCGGCAGCGCCTCGCCGCTGCACATCACGTGCCGGACGCCCCGGCACCGGTCGGGGACGGTCGGCTGCTGGAGGAAGGCCTGCAGCATCGAGGGCACGAAGTGCAGCACGCCGATGCCCTCCCGTTCGATCAGGTCGGCCAGGTAGGCCGGGTCCCGGTGGCCCTCGGGGCGGGCGAGGTGCAGCTGCGCCCCGGTGATCAGCGGCCAGAAGAACTCCCAGACCGACACGTCGAAGCCGTACGGGGTCTTCTGCAGGACCCGGTCGTCCGCCCCGAGGCCGTAGGCGTCCTGCATCCACAGCAGACGGTTGCAGATGCCCCGGTGGGACAGCATCGCGCCCTTGGGTCGGCCGGTGGATCCGGAGGTGTAGATGACGTAGGCCAGACCGTCGGGGTGCGCGGTGAAGTCCAGCGGCTCCGTGCCGGCGTCGGGCCACGAGGTCTCGTCCTTGCCGAGTTCGAGCAGGCGGACACCGGCCGTGCCGCCGTCGGCCCCGTCGGCCCCGTCGGCCCCGTCGTGTCCGGCGTGTCCATCACGTTCGGCGTGTCCGGCGTGTCCGGCGCTCAGGAAACCGGCCGCGTCCCGGGTGTCCGGCTGGGTCAGGACGAGCCGCACCCCGGCGTCCTCGGCCATGTAGGCGAGCCGTTCCCCGGGGTGGTCCGGGTCCAGCGGGACGTAGGCCCCGCCGGCCTTGAGGACGGCGAGCAGTGACGTCACCAGGTCGAGGGAGCGCCGCATGCAGACCCCTACGCGGGTCTCCGGCCCCACCCCCAGGTCGCGCAGGGTCCGGGCCAGCCGGTCGGCCCGCCGGTCGAGCGCGGCGTAGGTCAGGTGCCCGTCCTCGTGGGACAGGGCCACGCGGTCGGGCGTGCGGCGGACCTGCTCGGCGAAGAGGCCCTGGAGGGTGGCGGGCCGCAACGCGGCCGGGTCGTCGGTGGCGTTGCGCTCCCGCAGGATGTGCTCGCGTGTCCCGTCCGTCAGCAGCGGCAGCCGTGCGACGGGCGTGCGCGGTGCGGCCAGGGCGGCGGCGAGCAGGGTGCGCAGGTGTTCTTGCATGCCGGCGACGGTGTCCCGCTCGAAGAGGTCGGTGCTGTACTCGAAGGTGCAGCTCAGCCGCCCGTCGCGCCGCTGGATGCTCATGCCGAGGTCGAACTTGGCGACGCCCACGCCGTCGTCGGTCACGTCGTGGATCCAGGCGGGCTGCCGGGAGTCGGGCAGGTCCTCGAAGAGCTTGTCCAGCCCGGTGAACATCACCTGGAAGACCGGGCTGTAGCTGAGGCTGCGTTCGGGCTTGAGCTCCTCGACGATGCGGTCGAAGGGGACCTCCTGCCGGCTCTGCGCCTCCAGGAGCTTCCAGCGCACCTGGTCGAGGACGTCCGCGAAGTCGGGGTCGCCCGCCAGGTCCACCGAGAGCGCGACGGTGTTGACGAGGAACCCGATCATGGGTTCGGTCTCGACCCGCCCGCGGCCCGCGACGGGGATGCCGATGACCACCTTGTCCTGCCCGCTGTAGCGGGAGAGCAGGACGGCGAAGGCGCTCAGCAGGGTGACGAAGTCCGTCGTCCGGTGCTCGACGCTCACCGTGCTCAGCCGCTCGCCGAGGTCCGCGGGGAGGGCGGCGGTGAGGTTGGCACCGCGGTAGCGCTGCACCGCCGGGCGGGGGTGGTCGGTCGGCAGCGAGATGAGCGCGGGCGCGTCGGCCAGTTGCTCCTTCCAGTAGTCCAGGTGCGGCCGCAGGCGTTCCTCCTCCAGCCACTGCCGCTGCCACACCGCGTAGTCGGCGAACTGGAGGGCCGGCGGCTCGGGCGGGGTGGCGCCGGGGTCGCCGACGAGGTCGTGGAGCCGCAGCAGCTCGTCGTTGAGGAGGCCCACCGAGTAGCCGTCGAAGACCGCGTGGTGGGCGCTGAAGGCCAGCAGGGACTCGTCGCCGGGCAGGTGGATCAGCAGGGTGCGGAAGAGCGGCCCGCGGGCGAGGTCGAAGGTCTCCAGCCACAGCTCGCGGGTGACGGCGCGCACCGCCTCCGCACGCCGCTCGGGCGGTTCGGCCGACAGGTCGGCCTCGTCCAGGACGACGGTCCCGGTCGGGGCGATCTCCTGCCAGACCCGTCCTCCGCTCTCCCGGAACGTGGTCCGCAGCACCTCGTGGCGCGTGATCAGCGCCGCCAGGGCCCGCTTCAGCCGAGCGGGGTCCGTCGGCCCGTCCCGGTGCAGCAGCCAGCCCACCGTGTAGAGCGGGCTGTCCGGGACCAGCCGGTCCATGTACCACAGGCGCTGCTGGTCGAAGGTGGCCGGGACGGGCTCGTCGCGGGGCACGGGGACCAGGTCGAGCGCGGGGTACGGCTGCCGTTCGCGGAGCAGGCGGTCCACTTCGGCGGCGACCTGGGCGAGGGCGGGCTGTTCGAACAGCACCCGCACCGGCAGGTCGACGCCGAACGTCTGCTGGACGCGGGCGGTCACCTTCACCGCGAGCAGCGAGTGCCCGCCCAGGGTGAAGAAGTCGTCGTACACGCCGACGGCGTCGTGGCCCAGCACGTCGGACCAGATGTCCGCCAGCCTCGCCTCGGTCGCGGTCCGGGGCAGCGAGGCCGCGTCAGGGGCGGGCGCCGTGCTCTCGTCGGGCAGCGGCAGGGCCCGGCGGTTGAGCTTGCCGTTGCCCGTCAGCGGCAGTTCGCCGAGGGTGACGAAGGCCGAGGGCACCATGTACGAGGGCAGTTGCTCCTTCAGGTGGGCCCGCAGCGTCTCCTCGAGGCCCTGGGCGGCCGCGGGGTCCCCGGCGCTCCCGGGCGCGGGCACCACGTAGCCGACGAGCCGTTTGCCGGTGCCGTCCGGCTGGGCGAGCACCGCGCAGTTCGCCACCAGCGGGTGCTGTTCGAGTACGGCCTCGATCTCGCCCAGTTCGATCCGGAAGCCGCGGATCTTCACCTGGCCGTCGATGCGCTCGATGAACTCGATGTTCCCGTCGGGGAGGTAGCGGACCAGGTCGCCGCTGCGGTAGAGGCGTCCGCCCGGCTCGCCGCCGAACGGGTCGGCGACGAAGTACTCGGCGGTCAGGTCGGGGCGGTTCAGGTAGCCGCGGGTCACGCCCGCACCGCCGATCCAGAGCTCGCCGGGCACGCCGGGCGGTACGGGACGCAGGTAGGGGTCGAGGACGTAGAACCGGGCGTTGGTGATCGGCCGGCCGATGTGGATGAGGTCCAGGTTCTCGTCGGTGCGCGTGCCGGTGGCGAAGATCGTGGTCTCGGTCGGCCCGTAGACGTTGAAGAAGGTGCGGCCCGGTGCCCAGCTCCGGATGAGGTCCGCCGAGTACGCCTCCCCGCCGACGACCAGGGTGCGCAGCCGGGGCAGCGGGTCGTCGGTCGGCAGCGTGGCGAGGGCGCCCGGTGTGAAGTTCAGGCTCTCGATGGCCCGCTCGGAGAGGATCTTCTGCAGGTCGGCGCCGATCATACGGGTCCCGGGTGCCGGTATGTGCAGCGTGCCGCCGGTCACGAGCGGCAGGACGATCTCCCAGACGGAGAAGTCGAAGCTGGTGGAGGCGACCTGGAGGACGTTCTGCCGCCGGTCGAAGCACGGGTGGCGGCGGATCCACGGCAGCACGTGCTGGAGGTTGCGGTGCGCGACCATGACGCCCTTGGGACGGCCGGTCGATCCCGAGGTGTAGATGATGTAGGCCAGGTTCCGCGGGCTCACCTGCGCCGGCGGCGCGGTCCTCGGTCCGGATGCCACGGCGGCCCAGTCGGTGTCCAGGCACAGCGGCGCCGGGGCGCCGTCGGGCGGCTCGGGCAGCCTCGGCAGCAGGTGGCGCTGGGTGAGCATCAGGCGCAGCCGCGAGTCCTCCACGACGTACCGCATGCGGTCGAGCGGGTAGCGGGGGTCGATGGGCACGTAGGCGCCGCCCGCCTTCAGGATGCCGAGCAGACCGACGATGCCCTCCAGGGAGCGGTCCAGGCACAGCCCGACGAGTACGTCGGGGCCGACACCGCGGTCACGCAGCCAGTGTGCGAGCTGGTTGGCGCGGGCGTCGAGTTCGGCGTAGGTGAGGTGCCCGTCCTCGTGGACCACGGCCACCGAGTCGGGGGTACGGCCCGCCTGTTCGGCGACCAGGTCGTGCAGCAGGACGTCCTCGACGGGCGCGGTGGACTCGCTGCTCCACTCGTTCACCGCCCGGGCCAGCTCGGTGTCGGTGAGCAGGTTCACCTGGCCGAGGCTCTGGTCGGCCCCGGTCACCAGCTCGCGGCAGAGCTGCTTGAGGTGCCCGATCATCGCCTCCACCGCGCGGCCGTCGAACCGGCGCGGGTCGTGGAGGAGGTTGATGCCGAGGCGCTCGCCCACCGTGATCACGGCGTTGAGCGGGTAGTGGGTCTGCTCCTTCGAGCCGAGCGCCTCCAGTCGCAGGGCGGCCCCGGCGTCGGTGTCCTCCTCGGGGTAGTTCTCGAAGACGAACAGGGTCTCGAAGAGGGGCGTGCCGGTGGGCATGCCGCTCCAGCGCTGGACCTCGCTCAGCGGGCTGTACTCGTACTGCCGCATCTCCAGGCTCTGCTCCTGCAGTTCCCGGAGCCAGTCGAGCACGTTCCGCTCCGCCGGCATCCGCACCCGCAGCGGGAGTGTGTTGATGAAGAGGCCGACCATGCCCTCGACGCCCTCGATGTCCGCCGGGCGTCCCGAGGCGACGGTGCCGAAGACGACGTCCTCGCTCCGGGCGTAGCGCCCCAGCAGCAGTGCCCAGCAGCCCTGGAGGACCGTGTTGAGGGTGAGCCGGTTGCGCAGGGCGAAGTCCTGCAGTGCGGCGGTCTCCGCCTCGTCGAGGAAGTCCTCCGCCCAGCGGTGGGAAGCCGGCTCGTCCGGTGCCGCGGTGCCGCCGTCGGACGGGGTGCCCAGGTTGAGCAGGGTGGCGTCCTCGACGTCCTGGAGGGTGTGGCGCCAGTAGTCCTCGGCCTGTCGGAGGTCCTGCTCGCCGAGCCAGGCCACGTAGTCCCGGTAGGGCCGCGGCGCGGGCCTGTCCGCACCACGCCCCTCCAGCAGCGCCCCGTACCACCGCACCGCGTCACCCAGGACCAGGCTGATGCTCCAGCCGTCCAGGATCGTGTGGTGGGCACTCCACACCAGCTCGTACCTCTCCTCACCGGTACGCGCCAGCAGCATCCGCCACTGCGGGGCGTCCTCCGGCCCGAAGCCCCGCGCACGGTCCCCGGCCAGATACGCCTCCAGCCGCTCCCCCTGCTCCTCGACGCTCTCCTCCCGCCAGTCGGCCACCTCCAGCGGAACCGGCAGATCCGCCCAGACCAGCTGGAACGCCCGGTTGTCCCCGGCCGTCCCGAAGCCCGTCCGCAGGATCGGATGCCGCCGCATCACCTGCGCCCAGCTCTCCCGGAACACCCCCACGTCCAGGTGCTGTTCGATGCGGAAGTGGTTCTGGACGTGGTAGAAGCCCTCGCCCCGGGCGTACTGGCTCTGGAACCACATCCCCTGCTGGACGGGGGTCTGGGGCAGGCAGTCCTCCAGGGGGCGGGCGGTGGTGGCACCCTGCCACGCGGGGTGCTCGCGCAGACCTGCGACCAGGTCGTCCACCTGTTTCTGGTCGAGACCGGAAAGCTCCAGGTCGGAGGGCGTGTAGCCCTGCACGTCCGGACGCCGGGCCTCGACGGTCAGCGCGGAGAGCACGCCCAGCGTCCGCCCGGCCACCTCCCGGATCGTCTCCTCCCGGTGCGCGGACGGACTGTAGGTCCACTCCATGTGCAGCCGGCCGTCCCGGACATGACTCACCACGTCGATCAGATACGGCCGACGGTTCACCGGGGAGGTGTCGTAGCCGGCCATGCCCAGGGAGTCCGCGAATCCGCCGGCGAAGGTGCCGTCGAACCGGCCCAGGTAGTTGAAGCTGATCTGCGCGGCGGTGGCCGGGTCGATGCCCGGGGCGACGCCGGAGGGCCCGTGGGTGAGGAGGCCGTGGCCGATGCCGTGCCGGGGCCGGGCCCGCAGGAGTTCCTTGATCTCCTTGAGCCCGTCCGCCGGACGGTCCGCGGCGGGCACCGGCAGGTCCAGCGGCGAGATCGTGGTGAACCAGCCCGTCGTCCGCGACACATCCGTGTCCTCGAACAGGTCCTCCCGCCCGTGCCCCTCCACGTCCACCCGCACCCGGCCGCCCCCGGACCAGCCACCCACCGCCGACGCCACACCCGTCAGCAACGCGTCGTTGACCCGCGTCCCGAACACCGCCGGCACATCCCGCAGCAGCGCCCGCGTCTCCGCCTCACCCAGCACCACCTCGACGACCCGCCCGCCACCGACGGTGTCGTCCTCGCCCGGACCGTCCATGGGCACGGGGTGTACGGGCGGGGCCGTCTGCGTCTGCCAGTACGGCAGTTCGGCCGCGGTCGTCCCGCTGCCGGCCTCCTCGGCCAGCCGGGCCGCCCACTGCCGCCACGAACTCGTCTTCTCCGGGAGTGCCGGGTCCTCACCCCGCCGGACCTGCCCGCACAGGGTTTCCAGATCCTCCAGGATCACCCGCCAGGACACCGCGTCGACCACGAGGTGGTGCGCGACGAGCAGCAGGCGGGGGGCGCGGCCGTCCTCCAGGCCGGTGAACAGGACGGCGCGCAGCAGCGGGGACCGGGACAGGTCCAGGCCCGCCTGGACGGCACCGGCGACCTCCAGCAACCGGGCCTCGCGCGCCTCCTCGGGGTACGCGGACAGGTCCTCGGCGTGCCACGGGACCTCGTCCGGTACGGGGGTCAGTTCCGCCTGCCAGGTGCCGTCCTCCTGGAAGAAGCGGGTACGCAGTCCGTCGTGCTGCTCCAGCACCCGGCGCACCACCGTCCGCCACTGCTCCGGCGACAGCCCCGCCTC
>NZ_JBIVPJ010000007.1:0-356569 GCF_044754585.1 Streptomyces sp. NPDC093065
AAACGCCCGGTTACATTTCGAACCCGGAAGCTAAGCCTTACAGCGCCGATGGTACTGCAGGGGGGACCCTGTGGGAGAGTAGGACGCCGCCGAACTCCTTTTAGAGCTCTGGCTCTTGGGCATGCAGCCCGAGAGCCAGAGCTTTTTTGCGTTGAGGTAGGGTCAGTGAGCATCATTGGCTCGTTTCCCCCAGGAGGCCCCCGCGTGGAGGTCCAGGAGACCCGCGTGCAGACCGACCGGGTCCTCACCATCCCGAACATCCTCAGCATGGCGCGCCTGGCCGGCGTGCCGCTTTTCCTGTGGCTCATCCTGCGGCCCGAGTTCGGCGGCCCGCAGAGCGACGGCTGGGCGCTGCTGGTGCTGGCCCTCAGCGGGGTCAGCGACTACCTGGACGGAAAGCTCGCGCGGCGTTGGAATCAGATCAGCAGCCTCGGCCGGCTCCTGGACCCCGCTGCCGACCGGCTCTATATCCTCTCGACGCTGGTGGGCCTCACCTGGCGTGAGATTCTCCCGCTCTGGTTGACCCTTGTACTGCTTGCCCGGGAAGCGATGCTCCTGGTGATGGTGGGCATCCTCCGGCGGCACGGCTATCCGCCGCCCCAGGTGAACTTCCTGGGCAAGGCCGCCACCTTCAACCTGATGTACGCCTTCCCGCTGCTTCTGCTCAGTGACGGAAGCGGATGGATCGCGTCACTCGCCGCAGTTTTCGGATGGGCGTTCGCCGGGTGGGGTACAACCCTGTACTGGTGGGCAGGTGTTCTCTACGTGGTGCAGGTCCGCCGCCTGGTTCGTGCGGACGTCGCAGCCGATTGAACTCGCTGATTGTGCGGCCTCCGTGGCCGGATGGCCCGTGCTGGAAAAGTGCGGGACCCTGGACGGGTGAAGTCGGCTAAACCGTCGTCTCTCAGAGGAGGACGCTTCCGACATGAAGGCCGTCGTGATGGCTGGAGGCGAAGGCACACGCCTTCGTCCCATGACCTCTAGCATGCCCAAGCCGCTCCTGCCGGTGGTCAACCGGCCGATCATGGAGCATGTGCTTCGGCTGCTCAAAAGGCACGGGCTCAACGAGACCGTCGTGACCGTCCAGTTCCTGGCCTCGCTGGTCAAGAACTACTTCGGTGACGGCGAGGAGCTCGGAATGGAGCTCACCTATGCCAACGAGGAGAAGCCACTCGGTACCGCCGGAAGCGTCAAGAACGCCGAGGAGGCGTTGAAGGACGATGCCTTCCTCGTTATTTCCGGCGATGCCTTGACCGACTTCGACCTCACTGACCTGATCAATTTCCACAAGGAAAAGGGCTCGCTCGTCACCGTGTGCCTGACGCGCGTACCCAACCCGCTGGAATTCGGTATCACCATCGTCGACGAAGAGGGCAAGGTCGAGCGCTTCCTGGAGAAGCCGACCTGGGGCCAGGTCTTCTCGGACACGGTGAACACCGGCATCTACGTCATGGAGCCCGAGGTCTTCGACTACGTCGACCCCGATGTGCCCGTGGACTGGTCCGGCGATGTCTTCCCGCAGCTGATGAAGGAAGGCAAGCCCATCTACGGCTACGTCGCCGAGGGCTACTGGGAGGACGTCGGTACCCACGAGAGCTACGTGAAGGCCCAGGCCGACGTCCTGGAGCGCAAGGTCGACGTCGACATCGACGGCTTCGAGATTTCTCCCGGCGTCTGGGTGGCCGAGGGCGCCGAGGTGCATCCCGACGCCGTGCTGCGCGGGCCCCTGTATGTCGGCGACTACGCCAAGGTCGAGGCCGGCGCCGAGATCCGCGAGCACACGGTCGTCGGATCGAACGTCGTCGTCAAGAGCGGCGCCTTCCTGCACAAGGCCGTGGTCGCCGACAACGTGTACGTCGGGCCGCACAGCAATCTGCGGGGCTGCGTGGTCGGCAAGAACACCGACATCATGCGTGCCGCGCGGATCGAGGACGGCGCGGTCATCGGCGACGAATGCCTGGTCGGTGAGGAATCGATCGTCCAGGGGAACGTGCGGGTCTACCCGTTCAAGACCATCGAGGCCGGCGCATTCGTCAACACCTCGGTGATCTGGGAGTCCCGTGGCCAGGCGCATCTCTTCGGTGCCCGCGGGGTCTCCGGCATCCTGAACGTGGAGATCACGCCGGAGCTGGCCGTACGGCTGGCCGGCGCGTATGCGACGACACTCAAGAAGGGGTCCACCGTCACCACGGCGCGCGACCACTCCCGTGGTGCCCGTGCGCTGAAGCGGGCGGTGATCTCCGCGCTGCAGGCCAGCGCCATCGACGTACGCGACCTGGAGAACGTACCGCTGCCCGTGGCGCGGCAGCAGACCGCGCGGGGGAGTGCCGGCGGGATCATGATCCGGACCACCCTGGGTGTGCCGGACTCCGTCGACATCATGTTCTTCGACGGCCAGGGCGCCGACCTGTCGCAGGGCAGCCAGCGCAAGCTGGACCGGGTGTTCGCGCGGCAGGAGTACCGGCGGGCCTTCCCCGGGGAGATCGGGGACCTGCACTTCCCGTCCAGTGTGTTCGACTCCTACACCGGGTCGCTCCTGCGCAACGTCGACATCACCGGCATCGCCGAATCCGGGCTCAAGGTGGTCGTGGACGCCTCCAACGGCAGCGCGGGGCTGGTCCTGCCCAGCCTGCTCGGGAAGCTGGGCGTCGACTCGCTGACCATCAATCCCGGACTCGACGAGGCCAGGCCCACCGAGTCGGCCGACATGCGGCGCTCCGGTCTGGTGCGCCTCGGGGAGATCGTGGCGTCCTCGCGGGCCGCGTTCGGCGTGCGCTTCGACCCGGTCGGTGAGCGGCTGTCGCTCGTCGACGAGAAGGGCCGCATCATCGAGGACGACCGGGCGCTGCTGGTGATGTTGGACCTGATCGCGGCCGAGCGGCGCAGCGGACGGGTCGCGCTCCCGGTGACGACCACCAGGATCGCCGAGCAGGTCGCCGCCTACCACGGCACACAGGTCGAGTGGACAACCACCTCCCCGGACGACCTGACGCGGGTCGGAGGCGAGGAGGGGGCGATCTTCGGAGGCGACGGCAAGGGCGGCTTCATCGTCCCCGAGTTCAGCAGCGTGTACGACGGCACGGCGGCCTTCGTGCGGCTGATCGGGCTGGTGGCGCGCACGCAGCTCACGCTGAGCCAGATCGACGCGCGGATCCCGCGGGCTCACGTCCTCAAGCGGGATCTGGCCACTCCCTGGGCGGTCAAGGGCCTGGTGATGCGGCGGGTCGTCGAGGCGGCCGGGGACCGGTTCGTGGACACCACGGACGGGGTGCGGGTGGTCGAGACCGACGGACGCTGGGTGATGGTGCTGCCCGACCCGGCGGAGGCGGTCACCCACCTGTGGGCCGAGGGTCCCGACGACGCCTCCGCACAGGCGCTGCTGGACGAGTGGGCCGCGGTGGTGGACAGCGCGGGCCGGTAAAACACACCGCACGCGTGCGTGCCGGACAAGTGTCCCCAAGGGGGCCTGTCCGGCACGCCGGTGGGGCCGTTCGGAGGTAGTGGCGGTGGCGTGCGACGATGTGCGGCATGCCGCAGCCACCCCCCGTTCGGAGCACATTCACGCGGCCCGCGCGCCCGGACGCGTCCATGTCACTGCTCACGAACGTCATGGATCACAGCCTCGACGACGGATACGCCGAGGCCGCCGCGCGGAAGAAGGCCGAAGGCAGCGGCGGCCTGCCCAAGACGCTCCGTGCCAAGCTGGGCCTGGCGGCCGGACTGGTGCTCGCGGCCCTGGTCGTGACGGTCGGGGCGGCCCAGGCACGGGTCGCCGCTCCCGTCGTCGCCAAGGAACGTGAGGAGCTGGTCGACCGCATAGAGGGGGAGACCTCGGCGGCCGACAAGCTGGAGAAGAGCGTCGACGAGCTGCGCGACGACGTGAACGCGCGCCGGCGCGAGGCGCTGGAGCAGAGCGGCGACGGCGACAGTACCGACCTCGTGGGCATGCTGGCGGGTGCGGTCGAGGCGCACGGTCCGGGTGTGAAGCTCGTGGTCGACGACGCCAAGGACGTGGGCGGCGGAGCCGACGGGAAACCGCGCGGCACCTCCGGCTTCTCCGACACGGGCCGGGTACGGGACCGGGACATGCAGCGCGTGGTCAACGGGTTGTGGGAGTCGGGCGCCGAGGCGATCTCCATCAACGGACAGCGTCTGACGGCGCTGTCGGCGATCAGGGCCGCGGGTGACGCGATACTGGTCGACAACAGACCGCTGGTGCCGCCGTACACGGTGCTCGCGGTGGGGGACGGTGCGCGGCTGAGCACCGCGTTCCAGGACAGCGCCGACGGACTGTACCTGCATGCCCTGCAGGAGAGCTACGGCATCCGGACCGCCATCTCCGTCGCGGACGACCTCAAGCTGCCGGCCGCACCGAGTCTGATCGTACGAACAGCACAGCCGATAACCGAGAAGGGCACATCGTGATCGCCGTACTGGGCCTCGTCGTGGGAGTCGTGGCCGGATTGCTGGTCCGGCCCGAGGTGCCGGCGGCCGTGGAGCCGTATCTCCCGATCGCCGTCGTGGCGGCGCTGGACGCCGTCTTCGGTGGTCTGCGGGCCATGCTCGACGGCATCTTCGACGACAAGGTCTTCGTGGTGTCGTTCCTGTCGAACGTGGTCGTCGCCGCACTGATCGTGTTCCTGGGCGACAAGTTGGGCGTCGGCGCCCAGCTGTCGACCGGTGTCGTGGTGGTCCTGGGCATCCGCATCTTCTCCAACGCCGCGGCGATCCGACGCCACGTCTTCCGGGCGTGAGGCCGATGAACGAGCCAGAGGAGCAGGGCCCGAACCGGCTGCGCAAGGAACTGCCCGAGGAAGTGGCGCCCGCGGAGAAGCGGGACGCGGACGCCCCGGCGGGCGACTCGCCGCAGGGCGCCCAACAGGAGCGGAACGGGCTGACCGGCAGACAGCGGCTCCTGAAGGGTGTGTGGCCGCCGCGCCTCACACGGGCCCAACTCATCGTGGCCCTGCTCCTGTTCGGGCTCGGGTTCGGCCTCGCGGTCCAGGTGGCGTCCAACAGTGACGGCGACAGCGCGCTGCGTGGCGCCCGCCAGGAGGATCTGGTGCGCATCCTCGATGAACTGGACGACCGTACTCAACGTCTTGAAGACGAGAAGCAGGGCCTCGAGAAGCAGCGCGACGAGCTGGAGAACAGCTCCGACCAGGCGGAGGAGGCCCGCAAGCAGACGCTCGAGAAGGAGCGGCAGCTGGGCATCCTCGCGGGCACCGTGGCCGCGCAGGGGCCCGGCATCACGGTGACCATCGAGGACACGAAGGGGACGGTCGAGGCGGACATGCTGCTCGACGCGGTCCAGGAGCTGCGCGCGGCCGGTGCGGAGGCGATCCAGGTGAACGGCGTACGGGTCGTCGCCGGCACGTATCTCGCGGACGCCGACAAGTCCGTCAGCGTCGACGGGAACAAGATCAACGCGCCCTATCGTTTCCAGGTCATCGGCAAGCCGCAGGACCTCGAACCGGCTCTCAACATTCCTGGAGGAGTGGTGCAGACTCTGGAGAAGGAACAGGCCACCGTTACTGTTGAGCGGTCGAGCAAGATCGTCGTGGACGCCTTGCGAGCGGCGAAGCGGCCTGACTACGCTCGGTCGTCCTCCCAGTGAACCGGCGGTGCATGGGGGGCGTCCGGCGAGGGCATGAGGTTGCGGGGGGTCGGCGCACCGATTGGGTGGTGCGTGGTGGAAACTGTCTGGTGGAGACGGACGTTGTGAAGGTGTCCGGGTCGGTCAGCGCGGTCAGTAAGGGTTCGTCCTGCCCCACGGGCGGGTCTGTTTCGGTCAAGGGGAATCGCCCGTGAAGTTGTTTGCGAAGTTGTTCGGCAAGAGCGCGCGAGAGGGCGGCAGCGACAACGCGACCGCCCGTCATCGCGCACAGCCCGACGCGGAGGGCTCACGCCCGATGTTCCGGGACCAGGTGGGTGGTCCCGGCGCGCCGTCTGTTGACCCTGCTCAGTCCGGCGGCATAGGTTTCGGCCAGTCCTCGGCCCCGGGTACGGGCGGAGGGTTCACCCCCGACCCGTACGCGTCGAACGCCCCGGCGGGGCAGCCGCGGCAGGAGGATCCGTCCATGTCGGCCCTGGTGTGTACGAGGTGCGGCAACCGCAACGCGGAGAACAGCCGCTTCTGCTCCAACTGCGGTGCTCCGCTGCGGCCCGGTGCGGTGCCGGAGCGGGCGTCCGAGACGACCTCCACGATCTCCATCTCCGGTCTGGAGGCGTACGACTCGGAGGTCACCGGCCAGACGGCGATGCCGGCGCTCTCGCCCGAGGCGCAGGCGGCCGTCGACGCGCTGCCGCTGGGCTCCGCGCTCCTGGTCGTGCGTCGCGGCCCTAACTCGGGCAGCCGCTTCCTGCTGGACGGCGAGCTGACCACCGCCGGGCGTCATCCGCAGAGCGACATCTTCCTGGACGACGTGACGGTCTCGCGCCGGCACGTGGAGTTCCGCCGCAGCCCGGACGGCTCGTTCACGGTCGCCGACGTCGGCAGCCTGAACGGCACGTACGTCAACCGGGAGCGCATCGACCAGGTCGCCCTGTCCAACGGTGACGAGGTGCAGATCGGCAAGTACCGGCTGGTGTTCTACGCGAGCCAGCGGGGTTACTGACCCGCCCCCGGGCCGCCCGTCCGGGGAACCTCCAGGGAAGGTCCATGTTTCAAACACCGAGCGGCGGTGCCGGGCAAGGCGCCGCCGCCACGGACAGTGGGCTGATGAGCATCGGCGCAGTGCTGAACGCGTTGCGTGACGAGTTCCCCGACATCACCATCTCCAAGATCCGTTTCCTTGAGTCGGAGGGCCTCGTCGAGCCGAGGCGGACCCCGGCCGGGTATCGCAAGTTCAGCGCACACGACGTCGAGCGCCTCGGCGAGGTGCTGCGCATGCAGCGCGACCACTATCTGCCGCTCAAGGTGATCCGCGAGCATCTGGACGCCGTGGAACGCGGGGAGGCGGTGTCCCTGCCACGGGTCGGCCGCCAGCGGGAGGGCGAGGCGGCCGTGGCGGAGCCCGCCGAGGGCCCGACGGTGGCCAGGATCGGACGCGACGAGCTGCTCGCAACGGCCGGGATCGGCGACCAGGAACTGAAGGAGTGGGAGTCCTACGGACTCCTCGTCCCGCTGGCCGACGGGGCCTACGACGCCGAGGCGGTCACCGTGGCGTCGCTGGTGGTGCAGCTGGGGCGGTTCGGGATCGAGCCGCGGCACCTGCGGGTGATGAAGGCCGCCGCCGACCGGGAGGCCGGGCTCGTGGACCAGGTGGTGGCCCCGCTGAAGCGGCACCGCAACCCCCAGACCAGGGCACACGCGGAAGCCCGCACCAAGGAGCTGGCGGGACTGGCAGTGAAACTGCACGCGGCGCTGGTGCAGACCGCTCTGGGCGTGCGGCTGCCCTGAAACGACGGGGAGCGAGGGTCTGGAACCGACCACCGGTCCGGACCCGGATCGCCCACCCGATCCCGGCCCGACTACCCAAACGTCCCGGGCACGGCCTAGGGTTGCTGTGTGAACGAGCTCGATGTCGTAGGTGTCCGGGTCGAGATGCCCTCCAACCAGCCGATCGTGCTGCTGCGCGAGGTGGGCGGCGACCGTTACCTTCCCATCTGGATCGGCCCCGGGGAGGCGACGGCGATCGCCTTCGCCCAGCAGGGCATGGCTCCCGCACGACCGCTGACCCACGACCTCTTCAAGGACGTGCTGGAGGCCGTCGGCCAGGAGCTCACGGAAGTACGCATCACCGACCTGCGCGACGGGGTCTTCTACGCCGAGCTGGTCTTCGCGAGCGGGGTCGAGGTCAGTGCCAGGCCCTCCGACGCCATAGCGCTGGCCCTGCGCACCGGTACGCCGATCTACGGCAGCGACACGGTCCTCGACGACGCCGGTATCGCCATCCCGGACGAGCAGGAGGACGAGGTGGAGAAGTTCCGCGAGTTCCTCGACCAGATCTCGCCCGAGGACTTCGGAACCAGCAACCAGTGAGGCGCCCGGCCGGGGCGGATTCAGGGCCACGCGAGGCCCTGTCCGGGCACATCCGGCTAGCCTTTCCCGGAACTGGGCACGGGAAACCACTCGTAGGGTGATTATCACTCGGCGTGCCGAGTGTGGCGATCGTTGACGCACCCTTGGTGACTGCCTACCTTCGAGGAGGCAGGTCAAGGACGGAGGTCGGCGTGAGAATCAGCGGCGACGGTACGGTTGGGGGTGGCCCCGGGCACAGCCTCGGGGCAGGCGGTCCGTACCCTCCCCCGGGCTCCCGGCTTCGCGCGAGCGCGGGCCACGCCCGGCACGGTGGCGCGACCGATCCCGGTCCGCAGCGACCGGCAGCCGTGCCGACCAGCGGAGGGGCGACGTCCATGGCGTCCGAGCAGATCGGCTACCGCGGGCCGACGGCCTGCGCGGCCGCCGGCATCACCTACCGGCAACTCGACTACTGGGCGCGCACGGGACTCGTCGAGTCCAGCGTGCGGCCCGCGCACGGATCCGGAACGCAGCGGCTGTACAGCTTCCGCGACGTGGTCGTGCTGAAGATCGTCAAGCGCTTCCTGGACACCGGGGTGTCGCTGCAGAACATCCGCACCGCCGTCCAGCACCTGCGGGAGCGCGGCTTCCGCGACCTGGAGCGGATGACCTTGATGAGCGACGGCGCCACCGTCTACGAGTGCACCTCGCCCGACGAGGTGCACGCGCTGCTCCAGGGCGGCCAGGGCATCTTCGGGATCGCCGTGGGCGTGGTGTGGCGGGACGTGGAGAGCGCGCTGTCCCAGCTGCACGGGGAGCGGATCGACACGGGCGAGACCCTGGTCGGGCACAATCCCGCCGACGAGCTGGCCCGGCGGCGGAACAACAGGGCGGTCTGACGGCGCCGCGCCTCCGGGCGCCGGCCCGCGTGGTGGCGGCATTGTCAGTGGCGTAGGGCAGCATCGAAGATGTGAGAACCGCGCCCACGATCCTGCATCTCGACATGGATGCCTTCTTCGCCTCGGTGGAGCAGGCGTCCAAGCCGAGTCTGCGCGGGAAGGCCGTGGTCGTGGGCGGTCTCGGGCCCCGCGGCGTGGTCGCCACCTGCTCGTACGAGGCGCGGGTGTTCGGGGTGCACTCCGCGATGCCCATGGGCCAGGCTCGTCGACTCGCGCCGCACGCCGCCTACCTCGTGCCGCGCTTCGAGCTGTACCGGTCGATCAGCGAGCAGGTCATGCGGCTGCTGCGGGAGCTTTCGCCCCTGGTGGAGCCGCTCAGCCTGGACGAGGCCTTCGTGGATCTGGAGGCCGGCCACGCGGCCTGGGACGCGGAGTCGGCCCGGCTGGCGGGAGCGAGGCTGCGCGCGGACATCCGTGCCGTCACCGGCCTCACCGGCTCCGTCGGGCTCGCCGCCTCCAAGATGCTCGCCAAGATCGCCTCGGAGGAGGCCAAGCCCGACGGACTGGTCCTCATCCCGCCGGGGACCGAGCGGGCCATGCTGGAGCCGATGACCGTGCGGACGCTGCCCGGGGTGGGGCCGGCCACCGGAGACCATCTGCGCCGGGCGGGGATCACCACGGTCGGCGAGATCGCCGAGGCGGGCGAGGACGAGCTGGTACGGCTGCTGGGCAAGGCGCACGGCCACGCGCTGTACGCCATGGCACTGGCGCGGGACGAGCGGCCGGTGGTGGCCGAGCGGGAGACCAAGTCCGTGTCGGTCGAGGACACCTACGACGTGGACATCCACGACCGGGTGCGGGTCGGCGTCGAGGTCGGACGGCTGGCGGACCGCTGCGTGCGGCGGCTGCGCGCCTCCGGTCTGTCCGGGCGGACCATCGTGCTCAAGGTCCGCAGGTACGACTTCTCCACGCTGACGCGCTCGGAGACGCTGCGCGGGCCCACCGACGACCCCGCGGTGGTCCGGGAGGCCGCCGCCAGACTGCTGGACTCGGTGGACACCACGGGCGGCGTGCGGCTGCTGGGGGTGGGAGTCAGCGGGCTCGCCGACTACACGCAGGAGGACTTGTTCGCGCAGGCCGCAGGTGACGTTCCCGAGGTGCCGGCCGAGGAGCCCGAGACCGGCCCCGTCGAGGAGCACGGCCCCTCGCCCGCCGAGCGGAGGTGGCCGGCGGGGCACGACGTACGGCATGCGGCGCTCGGACACGGGTGGGTGCAGGGCAGCGGTCTCGGGCGGGTCACCGTGCGGTTCGAGACGCCGTACTCGGAGGTCGGCCGGGTGCGGACCTTCCCGGTGGACGACCCCGAGCTGAGCCCGGCCGATCCGCTGCCGCTGGTCACCGGCGCGGAGGGCGGCGAGGCCGGTCAGCCGTCGTCGTTGCCCTTGCCGGCCAGCTTGCCGAAGTCGTGGTCGGGGGGCGGGGGACCGGCGGCCACGTCCAGGCCGTAGTGGTGGTAGAGCTGGAGTTCCTGCTCCGGCGAGAGGTGGCGGCCGACGCCGAAGTCGGGCGCCTCCTTGATCAGGGACCGGTCGAAGGGCACGCGCAGGGTGCCGTCGACCAGTTCGCTGGGCTCCAGGGGGACGAAGGCGTCCCTGCTGAAGAGGCCGGTCCGTATCGCGGCCCACTCGGGGACGCCGGTGGCGTCGTCGAGGTACACCTCGTCCACGGTGCCGATCCTCGTGCCGTCGCGGTCGAACGCCTTGCGGCCGATCAGGTTCCGCGGATCGATGTCAGTACGCACGGGGCCCTCCACTTGATCGCGCCACTGGGCCGGACTGGGGTCGGACACCAGCCGCCTAATCATCCGTAAGTACTACAAAAGAGCACATGTGGCCGGTCGGCCACTCGAAGTTCGCGCGAACGTCTCGCTGGTACGCTGGCAAACGGCCGCTGACCCCGCGCGGGAGAGTCCTCCGGACACCACCGGAGGCGCCGAAGGAGCAAATCCTCCCCGGAATCTCTCAGGCTCACGTACCGCACGGACGAGGTCACTCTGGAAAGCAGGGCGGGTGTCGACGGCTTCCGCTCTCACCGACGGTGAAAGCCGGAAGGGCCTCCGGGCTCGTCCGGTGAAGCTCTCAGGTTGAGATGACAGAGGGGGAGGCCGTCCGGGTACCCGCGCCGTGGTGCCCCTCGAAGGTCGTCAGACCAGGAGGCCTCCGCAATGACCGCCCACCGCACTCCGCTCTCCGAACTCGAACAGGCAGCGCCGTTCGAGCAGCGCCACATCGGCCCCGACCACGAGGCCCGGGCCAAGATGCTCGCGCAGGTCGGTTACGGTTCGCTCGACGAACTGACGGCCGCCGCGGTGCCGGACGTGATCAAGAACGCCGACCGGCTCGACCTGCCGGGCGCGCGCTCCGAGGCCGAGGTGCTGGCCGAGCTGCGCTCCCTGGCCGACCGCAACCAGGTCCTCGACTCCATGATCGGCCTCGGCTACTACGGCACCTTCACCCCGCCGGTCATCCTGCGCAACGTCATGGAGAACCCGTCCTGGTACACGGCGTACACGCCGTACCAGCCGGAGATCTCGCAGGGCCGGCTCGAGGCGCTGCTGAACTTCCAGACGATGGTCGCCGAGCTGACGGGTCTGCCCACCTCCGGGGCCTCGCTGCTCGACGAGGGCACCGCCGCCGCCGAGGCGATGGCCCTTTCCCGGCGCATGGGCAAGAACAAGAAGGGCCTCTTCCTGGTCGACGCGGACGCCCTGCCGCAGACCGTCGCCGTGATACGGACCCGCGCCGAACCGACCGGCGTCGAGGTGGTCGTCGCCGACCTCGGCGAGGGCATCCCCGCCGAGGTCGCCGAGCGGGAGATCTGCGGCGTCCTCATCCAGTACCCGGGCGCCTCCGGTGCCGTCCGCGACATCAAGCCGGTGATCGACCGGGCGCACGAGCTCGGCGCGCTCGTCACCGTCGCCGCCGACCTGCTCGCCCTCACGCTGCTCACCTCGCCCGGCGAGCTGGGCGCCGACATCGCGGTGGGCACCACCCAGCGCTTCGGCGTGCCGATGGGCTTCGGCGGCCCGCACGCCGGCTACATGGCCGTGCACGAGAAGTTCGCCCGCAGCCTGCCCGGCCGCCTGGTCGGCGTCTCCGTGGACGCCGACGGCAACAAGGCCTACCGCCTGGCCCTGCAGACCCGTGAGCAGCACATCCGCCGCGAGAAGGCCACCAGCAACATCTGCACCGCACAGGTGCTGCTCGCCGTCATGGCCGGCATGTACGCCGTCTATCACGGCCCCGAGGGGCTGCGGGCCATCGCCCGGCGCACCCACCGGTACGCCACGATCACCGCGGCCGGTCTGGCCGCCGGCGGCGTCGAGATCGTGCACGGCGCCTACTTCGACACCGTGACCGTGCGGGTGCCCGGCAGGGCCGACGCGATCGTGCACGCCGCCCGCGAGAACGGCATCAACCTGCGGCTCGTCGACGCCGACCAGGTGTCCTTCGCCTGCGACGAGACCACCACGCGGACGCAGGTCGGCGGCGTGTGGAACGCGTTCGGCGTGGAGGGCGACGTCGAGGCGCTGGACGCGGAGACCGGGCAGGCGCTGCCCGAGGCGCTGCTGCGCACCGACGACTTCCTGACCCACCCCGTCTTCCACCAGCACCGCTCCGAGACCGCGATGCTGCGCTACCTGCGCCGCCTCGCCGACCGGGACTACGCGCTGGACCGCGGCATGATCCCGCTGGGCTCCTGCACCATGAAGCTGAACGCGACCACCGAGATGGAACCGGTCACCTGGCCCGAGTTCGGCGCGCTGCACCCCTTCGCGCCCGCCGAGCAGGCGCAGGGCTACCTGACGCTCATCCGTGAGCTGGAGGAGCGGCTCGCCGAGGTCACGGGATACGACAAGGTCTCGCTGCAGCCCAACGCCGGCTCGCAGGGCGAGTTCGCGGGCCTGCTCGCCGTGCGCGGCTACCACCGGGCCAACGGCGACGAGCAGCGCACCGTCTGCCTCATCCCGTCCTCCGCACACGGCACCAACGCCGCCAGCGCCGTGATGGCCGGCATGAAGGTCGTCGTCGTCAAGACCGCCGAGGACGGCGAGATCGACGTCGAGGACCTCCGCGCCAAGATCGAGAAGCACCGCGACGAGCTCGCCGTGCTGATGATCACGTACCCCTCCACGCACGGCGTGTTCGAGGAGCACGTGGCCGACATCTGCGCCCAGGTGCACGACGCGGGCGGCCAGGTCTACGTGGACGGCGCCAACCTCAACGCCCTGGTCGGCCTCGCCAAGCCCGGCCACTTCGGCGGCGACGTTTCCCACCTGAACCTGCACAAGACCTTCTGCATCCCGCACGGCGGCGGCGGCCCCGGCGTCGGCCCCGTGGCCGTACGGTCGCACCTGGCGCCGTACCTGCCCAACCACCCGCTGCAGCCCGCGGTCGGCCCGCAGACCGGCGTCGGTCCGATCTCGGCGGCGCCGTGGGGGTCGGCCGGCATCCTGCCGATCTCCTGGTCGTACGTGCGGCTGATGGGCGGCGAGGGTCTCAAGCGCGCCACGCAGGTGGCCGTGCTGTCCGCCAACTACATCGCCAAGCGCCTGGAGCCGCACTTCCCGGTGCTCTACAACGGCCCCGGCGGGCTGGTCGCGCACGAGTGCATCATCGACCTGCGCCCGCTGACCAAGGCGACCGGCGTCAGCGTCGACGACATCGCCAAGCGGCTGATCGACTACGGCTTCCACGCGCCGACGATGTCCTTCCCGGTGGCCGGGACGCTGATGATCGAGCCGACCGAGTCCGAGGACCTGGCCGAGCTGGACCGGTTCTGCGAGGCGATGATCGCCATCCGCGCGGAGATCGAGAAGGTCGGCTCCGGCGACTGGCCGGCCGACGACAACCCGCTGCGCGGCGCCCCGCACACCGCGGGCGCGCTCGGCGGCGACTGGGACCACGCCTACACGCGCGAGGAGGCCGTCTTCCCGGCCGGTGTGTCCGTCGCCGACAAGTACTGGCCGCCGGTGCGCCGCATCGACCAGGCCTACGGCGACCGGAACCTCGTCTGCTCCTGCCCGCCGCTGGACGCCTACGAGGACTGAGTCCCGCCGAGGAAGTGAGAGAGGCCCCGTCCGGGCTGCCAGGGTCCGGACGGGGCCTCTCGTCGTCTCTCAGGCCGTGGCGAGCGACACCTCGGTCGCCTTGATCAGCGCGACGACGGGAACGCCCACGGACAGCCCAAGGTCGTCGGCGGCCTCCCTGGTGATGGCGGCGGTCAGCCCGGCGCCCTCGACGGCGACCGTGACCGAGGCCATCGCGGCGCCGGTGGTGAGGGCGGTGACCGTGCCCGGCAGGCGGTTGCGGACGGACAGGCCCTCGACGCGTCCGGTGGCCAGGGCGACCTCCGTGGACTTCACCAGGGCCCGCACGGCGGTGCCTGGGGCGAGTGCGAGGTCCTCGGCCGACTCCCGGGTGATCGCGGCGGTGAGGTCCTGGCCGCCGAAGAGGCGTACCCCGACCGTCGCCATGGCCTCGCCCGGGGTGACGGCGGTGACGGTCCCGGGGAGCTGGTTGCGGATGCTCAGGCTCATGAGGGCACCGTAGCCCGACGGGGGCGTTGCGCCGGGTATGCGAGGGTCTGCGTCGGGAGTCGGGCTGTGAGGCGCACGCGGATCCGGTCGCCGTGACGCTCCAGGCGGGCGGCTCGCCGAGGATCTCTCCGGGCCGTCCTCACGGTGGGTGTCGCATCCTCCCTGGGATCGTCACCACGGCCGGGCCCGGGGACGTCGCGGCCCGGGTCGGGGGGACGGTCCTCACTCGGCTCGTCTCCTGCCGGCCAGGGAGACGGTGGAGGAACTCGGCGTCGAGGTCGGCGCGCGGCCACGGCTCGGGTGAAGTCGACGCGTGTACACATCGACAGGACTCGATCCACGCAACCCCGAGGCCCGGCCCGGCGGAACCGCGCGCGGCCTGGGGCGGGTCGCGTCGACGCGCCGCCCCTCCTCGTGGTGGCGGGTGGTGGTCCGGCCCGCGTCGGCCCGGCGGTGCACGGTGTCCGGGCTGACGCCGGGCGGCCCGGCGGGCCGTGCGGGACTGCGTGCGGGTCACTGGGTCACGACAGTCCGCGGGAAGAGGACGGTGGACGAGGGGTTGGTCGTGGGGTATAACGCGATATAGCGTTAGTGTGCCGCAGTGGCGGGGCGCCCACAGGGCGCCCGGGAAGATCGGGGTCGAGCTATGCCGGTGCAGCCTTCACAGGGCGGAGTGGCGCCCGCTCTCCGCGCCTCGCACGCGGACCGGGACCGGGCCGTGGACGTACTGAGCGCCGCCGCCGGCGACGGCAGACTGACCGCCGGCGAACTGGACGAGCGGGTGGGGGCGGCGCTCACCGCGCGCACCCAGGAGGAGCTGGCCGCCCTGACCGCCGACCTGCCGCTCCCGGCGGACGGCACCGCGCCCCCCTTGGCCAAGGACGTCGTCCGTATCGAGCAGGAGGGCGCGTCCACCCGGCGGGGGGAGGGCTGGGTGGTACCCCGGCGGGTGGAGATCCGCTCGGCCTGGGGCGAGGTGACGCTCGATCTCACCCGGGCGGTGATCACGCACGACACCCTCCGCATCGACCTCGACATGCGGGCCGGGGCACTGAAGATCGTGACCCGGCCCGGCATCGTCGTGGACACCGACTCACTCGCGACGAACTACGGCGAGGTGAAGATCCCGAGGACCGTCGACGCCGGGGTGCCCGTGGAGCTGAGGGTGGAGATCACGGGCGAGATCAGCTGGGGGCAGGTCGTGGTGCGTGCGCCGCGCCGCAGGCTCGGGCGCAGGGCGTAGCCGGACGGCTCACCCGGACGGCGCGGCGGGGCCCGGAGGGGGCGCCGTGCTGGAGCGGACGATCAGCTCCGTGGCCAGCTCGGCCCGTGGCGAGTCCGGGCGTTCGTCGCGGGCCGGGCGGAGCACCGTGCGCGCGGCCACCCTGCCCATGTCGGCGAGCGGCTGGCGCACGGTCGTCAGGGGCGGCGCCGACCAGCGGACCTCCGGAAGGTCGTCGAAACCGACGACGCTCATGTCCTGCGGCACCCTCGCCCCACGCCGCCGCAGCGCCTCGATCGCGCCGAGCGCCATCTGGTCGCTGGCCGCGAACACGGCCGTCGGCGGCTCGGGCAGGCCCAGCAGGACCTCGCAGGCGGCGAAACCGGACTCGTGGCGGAAGTCGCCGGGGACGATCAGGGACTCGTCCACGGCGAGGCCGGCGTCTTCCAGGGCGGCGCGGTAGCCGTCGCGGCGGGCGCGCGAGCACAGCAGCCGTGCCGGCCCGGCGATCAGACCGATCCGGCGATGCCCCAGCGCCAGCAGATGCTCCGTGGCCGCCATGGCGCCCGCCCGGTTGGCCGCGCCGACGGTGGGCACACCCAGGGCGGGGGAGCCCGCCGGGTCGACCACGACCAGGGGCACGCCGAGGATCCGCAGCTCCTGGTGGAGCACGGGGTCCAGGGCCGAGGTGACGAGGACGACGCCGTCCGAGGCCCGGGCCCGCAGATTGCGCATCCACTGACGGGCGTCGCCCGAGCGGCCGTGGACAGCGGAGACCACGGTGCCGACGCCCGCGGCCCGGGCCACCTCCTCGACCCCTCGGACGATCTCCACGGCCCAGGGACTGTCCAGGTCGTTGAAGACCAGGTCGAGCAGGGCGGCCTGGCGGCCCGGTGCGGCGGCGCGCTTGCGGTACCCGTGCCGGCGCAGCAGTTCCTCCACCCGCGCCCTGGTCCCCGGCGACACGTCCGCCCGGCCGTTCACGACCCGGGACACGGTCGGCACCGAGACCCCCGCGCGGCGGGCGATGTCCGTGATCGTGACCCTGCCCCGGCCGCCGGAAGCCGTTCTGGCCCGGGCCCCGTCCACCGCCACTTCCCCCACCTCCGCCGACACCGACCGCGAAACTGCCAGGAGTCTTCCGGAAACCGGGCCCTCGGGGGAAGTCGCAGCGGCCCCGCGAACCGGGCCGTCACCGCGTCCGCGCCGACACGCTACGGGGAGTGACCGGCCCCGGACACGCATGAGGGCCGGTGCGCAGCCGTGGCTGCGGGCCGGCCCCGTGAGGCAGCGGGCACAGTGGCGTCACCCTGCCCGGCTCGTGGTCAGGCGGCGGTCGTCAGGCCCGCGCCGACGGGACGGTGCGGGGCGATGGCCTGACCGTCCGGCAGTAGCTCACCGGTGTCCTCGAAAAGGACGACACCGTTGCACAGCAGGCTCCACCCCTGCTCCGGGTGGTGCGCCACGAGACGGGCGGACTCCCGGTCGGCGGAGACGGCTGACGGGCACGGTGGCTGGTGCTGGCACATGAGTGGGGTCTCTCGGTCTGTGATGATGGGTGAGTTCGCTGTCGTGGCCGTACCGCGGCGTGAAGCCTCGTCCATGGCCGCCCCCCGTTGTTTGAGTCGGTCCGAAACCCAGTGTTGCCCCACGGGCGTCGATCCGCAGGTATTTCGCAGCACCGCTTCTCACAGGTTCATGACGCGTCACCCGCGCGGACGGTTCAGCCCAACTGCACTGTCACTTCGGGTGGTTCGGCATGGCCGTTTGGGGCTAGTCCGCGCGGGTGGGCCGGCGGTCCGGCCGAACGGGGCAGGTCGGCGGGCCGGTGAACGGGACGGGCCGGTGATCCGGGGCCGCGGGGCCGGATCAGGCGGGGGAACCCAGCAGCCGCGTCGGTGTCATCCGGTGCGTGAGGACCGGCAGCAGTTCGGCGACCCGGTGCGGCACGTGGGCCGCGATCCCGGGCGGGGCCGGTGCCAGCGGCACCAGGAGATCGGTGGCCGCGGGCCCGGCCGCGGCGTCCGCGGCGCAGTCGCCGTGCAGCCACAGCGTGAGCATGTACAGCTCGGGAACGGACAGCAGGCGCGGCTGGTACGACTGGGGCATCAGGTCGGCCTGCCGCAACGCGCGCTCGGTCGAGGTGACGTAGGGGCCCTCGAAGAAGTGCGAGAACGCCCAGCCGTCGGCGGTCAGCATCGTCTCCGCCGCCGCCACCGCCCGGTCGCCGCACCGGATGTGGAACCGCCACCCGGTCAGCCGCGTCGCCGTCACGCCCTGCGCCGCGACCCGGTCGAGGACGTGCACGGGAAGCGGCAGCTCCGGTGTTGCGGGTCCCTGGGCGCCGAGCAGGGCGGGGGTCCGGGCCTCGCGGACCGCGGTGGGCGACGAGAGGGCGGTGAGGACGGAGCGCAGGGCGGGCGCGGGGGCCTGGGGGACACGCAGGGGCATGATAGGTCGCCTCTCATTCGAAGGCACGGTGGCGCGAGGGCGGAGCGGGGCGGACGACACTGTCGGCTCACAGGGCTGGGAGAGGCAGGGACCGGGTCCGGAAACGAGAAGTGGGAGAGGCCTGCCGCGCGTCAGCTCGACGGCAGGATCCTTCGACCGTGGACGCCGGTCCGCTGCCTGTCCGCGGAGTTTATACGACATGTGTTCAGACTGTGTTTCGGCTAGCCGATTCCGGTAAGCAGTACAAGGTTGAACTCGGCCGTCGATATGCGGGAATCCTCCGGATTCTGGGCCGGGTGTACTGCGGTGACCTCGGGGAATGTTCACCGAGCGGTCGGCCAATTGTCGTCGGCGTTTTTCACGAGTTGCCGGCCCGGGAAACTGCTCGACGCGCCATGCCCGGTGAATGTGCCACCGGTCACATCGGCACAGCGTAGCGGCTGCCGGGCCGGTGCGGGGACGTTATCGATCGCTTCGGCTGGGCATCATCCCACCTGACCGGCGGCCGGCCGACGGCGGCCGGTCTTCCACACATCGCTCCGAGAAGGGACTCTTCCATGGGGGAGAAGGTCGCGGCAGGTCAGTTCGACCTGTCCGATCGCCAGCGCTACCGCGAGAAGCTCCAGCGGTGCCTGACGGGCCTGGAGCGACTTCTGGCGGAGAAGCGGTTCGACCGCCCGAAGAACCTGATGGGGCTGGAGATCGAATTGAATCTCGTCGGTGCCGACGGGATGCCGAAAATGTTGAATGCGCAAGTCCTCGAACGCATCGCGAGCCGCGACTTCCAGACCGAACTCGCCATGTTCAACCTCGAGGTCAACATAGCTCCGCACCGCCTGGGCGGGCGGGTATTCGACCGGCTCGCGGAGGAGATCCGTACGTCATTGGCATATGCGGACCGCAAGGCCGGCGAGGTCGACGCCGGAATCGCGATGATCGGTATTCTGCCGACGCTGGACCGGGACGACCTGGTCTCGTCCAATCTCTCCGCCGTCGACCGCTACGCCCTGCTCAACGAACAGATCGTGGCCGCCCGCGGGGAGGACTTCACCCTCGACATCGAGGGCGTCGAGCGCCTGACCTGCACGTCGAAGTCCATCGCCCCCGAGGCCGCCTGCACCTCGGTGCAACTGCACCTCCAGGTCACCCCCGACCGCTTCGCCGACGTGTGGAACGCGGCGCAGGCCGTCACCGCCGCGCAGATTGCCCTCGGCGCCAACGCGCCCTTCCTCTTCGGCCGCGAGCTGTGGCGGGAGTCGCGGCCCCCGCTGTTCCAGCAGTCCACCGACACCCGCCCACCCGAGCTCCAGGCCCAGGGCGTGCGGCCGCGCACCTGGTTCGGCGAGCGGTGGGTGACCTCTGCGTACGACCTCTTCGAGGAGAACCGGCGCTACTTCCCGGCGCTGCTGCCCATCTGCGACGACGAGGACCCGCTGGACGTCCTCGACGCGGGCGGTGTGCCCTCGCTCTCCGAACTCGTCCTGCACAACGGGACCGTCTACCGCTGGAACCGCCCCGTCTACGACATCGCCGACGGCGTCCCGCACCTGCGCGTCGAGAACCGGGTCCTGCCCGCCGGTCCCACCGTCACCGACGTCATCGCCAACGCCGCCTTCTACTACGGAGTCGTGCGCGCGCTCGCCGAGGAGCCCCGGCCGGTGTGGACCCGGCTGCCGTTCGAGGCCGCCGCCGCCAACTTCGAGGCCGCGTGCCGTCACGGCATCGAGGCCCGCTTCGAGTGGCCCCGGCGCGGCCGCCTCGGCGGCACCACCGAGGTCGACGCCGCCGTCCTCGTACGCGACGAACTGCTGCCGCTCGCCGAGGCAGGTCTCGACGCCTGGGGCGTGGAACCGGCCGACCGGGACTTCTACCTCGGCGTGATCGAGGAGCGATGCCGGCGCCGGGTCAACGGCGCCTCCTGGCAGGCGGCCACCTTCCACCGGGGGCTGGAGGCGGGCCTGTCCCGGGAGGCCGCGCTGGCCGCCACGACCCGCCGCTACGTCGAGCTGATGCGTGACGGGGACCCCGTGCACCTGTGGCCGGTGGGCCTGCCGGAGACGGTGGTGCCGCGCTGACCGCGGCCGGGCCCGCCCCCCCCCGCCGCGCGCCGCCCCATACTGATCGGGCAAGCTGTGACGTCCCAGCTGGAGGCAGGTGTGCATGGCGGAGGCGGGCCCGGTGGACGATGCGTTCCCCCAGAAGCGACTCGACGAGCGGTCACTGACCGAGGAGCGGCTCACGCGGCGGATCCTGCGGGACGAGACGCTGCTCGTCCTGGCGCTCTCGCTCGGCGCGAGCGGCGTGTCCGCCCTCATCAGCTTCATCGGCTCGGTCACCCGACCCGGCGGGCTCAAGGACCAGGCGGCCACCCTCAACGCCTCCGCGGCGCCCGGCCGTCCCTGGCTCGACCTGGCCTGGCAGCTCTTCGGCATCACCACGGCCCTCGTCCCGGTAGCCCTCGTCGCGCACTTCCTGCTGCGTGAGGGGCGCAGTCTGCGCACCCTCGGCTTCGACCGCACCCGCCCCTGGCCCGACCTGGGCCGCGGGGCCGCCGTGGCCGCCGTCATCGGCAGCACCGGCATCGCCTTCTACCTCGCCGCCCGCGGCCTCGGCTTCAACCTCACCGTGGTGCCCGAGGCGCTGCCCGAGGTGTGGTGGAAGTACCCCGTCCTGATCCTCTCGGCGGTGCAGAACTCCGTCCTGGAGGAGGTCGTCGTCGTCGGCTACCTGCTGCGCCGGCTCGACCAGCTCGGCTGGGGTGCGGGTGCCTCGCTGGCGGCCAGTTCGGTACTGCGCGGTTCGTACCACCTCTACCAGGGGATCGGCGGGTTCGTCGGCAACATGGTGATGGGCGCCGTGTTCGTCTGCCTGTACCGCCGTTGGGGGCGCGTGGGTCCGCTCGTGGTGGCGCACTCGCTGCTCGACATCGGGGCCTTCGTCGGCTACGGCCTGCTCGCCGGGAAGGTGGACTGGCTGCCGACTGCGTGACCGTGCGGACCCCGCGCCCCCGCGGGGGTCAGGCCAGCAGCTCGCCGTCGATCACCGTCACCGCGTGTCCGCTCAGCAGCGTGCGCCCGCCGCGCAGTTCCGTGCGCACCCGGCCGGAGCGGGACGACGCCTGGAGCCCGGTGAGGTCGGGGCGGCCGAGACGCTCGGACCAGAAGGGCGCGAGGGCCGTGTGGGCGCTGCCGGTGACCGGGTCCTCGTCGATGCCGACGTTGGGGAAGAAGCAGCGGGAGACGTAGTCGTAGCCGCGGGCGGGGTCCTGGGCGCGGGCCGTGGCGATGACGCCGCGCTCGGAGTAGGCGGCCAGCGCCTTGAGGTCCGGCGCCAGGCCGCGGACCGTCTTCTCGTCGGCGACCTCGATCAGGAGGTCGCCGGTGTTCGCCCCGGTGTCCACCACGGTGCGGGGCTCCGCGCCCAGGGCTTCGGCGACGCCCGCCGGTGCTTCGGCAGGTGTGAGCGGCGCCGTCGGGAAGTCGAGGGTGATCGAGCCGTCCTCGCCGGAGGTCGCGATCAGGACGCCGCTGCGGGTGGCGAACCGCACCGGTCCCTCGTGGGCGCCGGTGGTGTGCAGGACGTGGGCCGTGGCGAGCGTGGCGTGGCCGCACATCGCCACCTCGGTGGCCGGCGTGAACCAGCGCAGCGCCCAGTCGGCCTCGCCGCCCGGGGGCAGCCGGTGGGCGAACGCCGTCTCGGAGTGGTTCACCTCCAGGGCGATCCGCTGGAGCCGGTCGTCGTCGGGGAAGGCGTCGAGGAGCACGACCCCGGCGGGGTTGCCGGCGAAGGGCCGGTCGGTGAAGGCGTCGACGATTCGAATGCGCATGCCCCGACGCTAGACGTCGTCAGAAGCCGCGGGCCAAGGCCAATCCCGGAGTGCTGGACCGCTTTTCGGGGCCTCGGCCCGCGCTCGTGGCCGGTCAGCGGCGGATCAGGCCGAGGGACGTCGCGGTGGCCACGGCGGCGGTGCGCGAGTCCACGTCGAGCTTGGCGTAGATGCGGGCCAGATGGGACTTCACGGTGCCCTCGGTGAGATGCAGCCGCTGCCCGACGGCCTGGTTGGACAGACCGTCGGCCACCAGGGCCAGGACCTCGGTCTCCCGGCGGGTCAGAGTGGTGAGGGGGGTGCGCAGCCGGTTCATGAGCCGGTCGGCGACGGCGGGCGCGAGGGCGGTGCGGCCGGCGGCGGCGGTGCGCACGGCCTCGGCCAGGTCCTCGGGCGGCGCGTCCTTGAGGAGGTAGCCGGTGGCGCCGGCCTCGATGGCGGGCAGGGTGTCGGCGTCGGAGTCGTACGTCGTGACGACCAGGACGCGCGGGGCCCCGGGGCGGGCGGCGATGGCGGCGGTGGCCTCGGCGCCGTTCATGCCCCTGCCGAACTGCAGGTCCATCAGCACGACGTCGACGTCGCCGTGCGCGGCGCGGGCGACGGCCTCCTCCGCGGTGGCCGCCTCGGCCACCACCACGAGGCCCGGCTCGGTCTCCAGCACGGCGCGCAGACCGGCCCGTACCACGGGGTGGTCGTCGGCCAGCAGCAGGCGGATGGGGGTCTCGGTCACGGGTGGGCCTCGGGTTCGGTGGGCGGGGCGAGGGGCAGCCGGGCGGCCAGGGCGGTGCCTTGGCCCGGCGCGGTCTCGATGGTCAGGGTGCCGCCGAGGGCGTCCAGCCGGGCCCGCATGGCGGCCAGGCCGAAGCCGCCCGCCTCGGGGTCGGCGGGAGGCAGCTCGTCCGGGTCGAAACCGGTGCCGTCGTCGACGACGTCCAGGGCGACGTGGTCGCCCAGGTGGCTGAGGGTGACCTCGGCCTTGGCGGCGTCGGCGTGGCGGACCGTGTTGGCCAGGGCCGACTGGGCGATGCGCAGCAGGGCGACCTCGTGGGCGGTCGGCAGCGGGACCGGGACGCCGGTGAGGTGGAAGCGGGCGGTGACCCGGTGCCGGGCGGAGGTCGTGGCGCACAGGCGTTCCAGGGCGCCGGCCAGGGTCGTGTCCTCCAGGGCGGGCGGTGTCAGGGCGGCGACGAAACGGCGCGCCTCGGCGAGGTTGTCCACAGCGGCCTGCCGGGCCGCCACGACGTGGCCGGCGGCGGTCCCCGGACGCTCGGGCAGGGCGCGCTCGGCGGCCCGCAGCAGCAGCTGGATGCTGGACAGCCCCTGGGCGAGGGTGTCGTGGATCTCGCGGGCCAGCCGCTCGCGCTCGGCGAGCACGCCGGCGGTGTGCTGGGCCCTGGCGAGGTCGGCGCGGGTGGCGGTCAGTTCCTCGATCAGCCGCCTGCGCCGCTCGCTCTCGCGGTACAGGGCCTGGTAGCCCCACACCACCGCGACGGCGACGGCGGCACCGAGCGCTGGACCGATCACCATGGCCGGGCCGAAGGAGCCGGTGTGGGCGGCGTACCCGGCGACGGCCGCCACGGCCGTGACGGTCACGGCGGCCGGGCCGGCCCGGCGCGAGAGCAGGTGGAGCTGGAGGAAGTACAGCGGGAAGGCCACCCACACGGCCTCGGGGGAGAGCGTCAACAGCACCAGCCACACGGCCCCCACGGCGGCCAGCCACCAGGCGGCGGCCCGCCGGACGAGACGGACCCCGGGCAGGACGGGCCCGGCCGCGTACACCAGGCCGCACAGCACCGCGACGGCGACGATCGGCCCGGAGTGGGGCCGGCCGTCCGTCACGGCGCGGGCGGCGACCAGGGCGAGCAGACCGACGACCAGCAGGTGCAGGCACCAGGCCAGGGCCCGGGTGGTCGGGGTCAGGGCGGGGGAGGAGGCGTTCACAGTGTGTCCAGGCTACGAAAGGCCGGCCCCGGGGGCCTCCATCGAAAGTTGCAACCCGGGCGCCGCCTTCCGGCCCGTGAAGTGCCGTCCTGCGCCGGACGCGTGCGAGGGGGGCCGGTGGCGACGGTGGGGTCGTACCGATACCACCGCCGGAAAGGACAGGCCGGGACCGTGTTCGTCGCCTGGAGAGACCTCAAGTTCGCCAAGGGGCGCTTCGCCCTGATGGGGACCGTCATCGTGCTGATCACCCTGCTGGTGGGGCTGCTGTCCGGACTCACGGCGGGACTGGGGCAGCAGAACATCTCCGCCGTCACCGGCCTGCCCTCGGACCGGATCGCCTTCCAGGCGCCCGGCGGCGGACGGGACCCGTCGTACTCGGACTCCTCGGTCACCGAGCGGCAGTGGCGGCGGTGGGCCGAGGCGCCCGGAGTCACCAGCGCCGAACCGCTGGGAATCACCACCACCAAGGCGACCGCCGGGGACCGCAGCACCGGGGTGTCCGCCTTCGGTGTCCGGCCGGGCTCCCGCCTCGCGCCGGACAGCGGCAGGCTGGACGGGCGATCGGTGGTGCTGTCCAGGACGGCCGCCGACGACCTCGGCACCGAGGCGGGCGACACCTTGGCCCTGGCCGGTCAGCGGCTGACCGTGGCCGCCGTCCGGGGCGACGCCTTCTTCAGCCACACCCCGGTCGTGTGGACCAGCCTCGAGGTCTGGCGGAAGACCGCACCCCCCGCCGCCGGGAGCGACGGGCCGGCCGCGACCGTGATCGCCCTGAACACCGACGGCGGCGCCGATGTGGCGGCCACCGACAAGGCGGCGGGCACCAGGACGCTCTCCAAGGACGACTCGCTGTCCGCCATCGGCTCCTACGCCTCCGAGAACGGCTCGCTGCAGCTGATGCGCGGCTTCCTGTTCGCCATCTCCGCCCTCGTCATCGGCGCCTTTTTCACCGTGTGGACCATCCAGCGCAGCGGGGACGTCGCCGTCCTCAAGGCGCTCGGCGCCTCCACGGCAGGCCTCCTCGGGGACGCCCTCGGCCAGGCCGTCGTCCTGCTGGCCGGCGGCACCCTCATCGGCACCGGCGTCGCCGCCGCCCTGGGAGCGCTCGTCGCGGGCTCGGCCGTGCCGTTCCTCCTGACTCCCGCCACCGTCCTCCTCCCGGCCGCCGTGATCGTCGTCCTCGGCGCCCTCGGAGCCGCCCTGTCCATCCGCCGGATCACCTCCGTCGACCCGCTGACCGCCCTGGGGAGCGCCCGATGAGCCTGAACCTGACCGACGTCACCCTCACCTACGCCGACGGCGAGGACCGCCTGACCGCGCTCGACCGGGTCGGCCTGGACGTCCCGAGGGGCTGCCTGACCGCCGTGGTCGGTCCCTCCGGATCCGGCAAGTCCAGCCTGCTGGCCGTCGCCGCCACCCTCATCACCCCCGACGCCGGGACCGTCACCGTCGACGGCGTCCCCACCACCGGTCTGAGCCGCGGAGAGCTGACCGCCCTGCGCCGCGAAAGGATCGGCATCGTCTTCCAGCAGCCCAACCTGCTGCCCTCCCTCACCGCCGCCGAGCAGCTGCAGGTCATGGCACAGATCGACGGCCGCAAGCCCCGTTCCGCCCGGAGCCGGGCGATGGAGCTCCTCGACGCGGTCGGGCTGGCCGGACAGGCGGGCCGCCGTCCCCACCAGCTCTCCGGCGGCCAGCGCCAGCGCGTCGCCCTCGCGCGCGCCCTGATGAACGACCCGACCGTCCTCCTGGTCGACGAACCCACCAGCGCCCTCGACCACGAACGCGGCGCCGCCGTCATCGACCTGATCACCCGCCTCACCCACCAGCAGGCGAGCGCCACCGTTCTGGTCACCCACGACCGCACCCACCTCACGGCCGTCGACCGGGTCGCCGAGGTCCACGACGGCCGCCTGCGCCTGTCGGTGTCCGCCCCCTGACGGGCCGGTCTCGGGAAGGGGCTTGCCGTGCGATACCTTCCGATATATCGTTGAGGCATCGCGACAGATCAACAACTGAATGGAGTGATGGCGATGCACAACCACGGATACGAGCGTGGACACGGTGGGCACGGCCCCGGCCGCGGGGAGGGCGGCCCCTTCGGACCTTTCGGCCGAGGCGCCTTCGACGGCCGGCGTGCCGCGTTCGGCCCCTTCGGGCCGGGTGGCCCCGGAGGTCCCGGCGGCCCCTTCGGGCCGGGCTTCGGTCACGGGGGCCCCTGGGGCGGCCGAGGGCGAGGCGGGCCCAGGGGGAGGGCGCGGCGGGGCGACGTACGGGCGTCGATCCTGGCCCTCCTGAAGGACCGGCCGATGCACGGCTACGAGATGATCCAGGAGATCGCCGAGCGCAGCGGCGGGGCGTGGAAGCCCAGTCCCGGTTCGGTGTACCCCACCCTCCAGCTGCTGGAGGACGAGGGGCTGATCGCCAGCGAGAGCGAGGGCGGCAAGAAGCTCTTCGCGCTCACCGAGGCGGGCCGCACCGCGGCCGAGGAAGGGCCGGAGGCGCCCTGGGAGGAGGCCTCGCGGGGCGTCGACTGGGAGGCTCTCAACGACATCCGGCAGGCCGGGTTCGGGCTGATGGAGGCCTTCGGCCAGGTCTGGAAGACCGGCAGCAAGGAGCAGCGGGAGAAGGCGCTCGCCGTCATCGGCGACGCTCGCAAGAAGCTGTACCTGATCCTCGCCGACGAGGACTGACACCGGCCGGAACGAGGGGCCCCGCGGAGAGGATCCGCGGGGCCCCTTCGCGTGCGACGGCGCGTGCGGCGGAGTGTCCGAGAGGGCGCTCAGTCCACGCGCCGTATCACCGCCGCGTCGAAGACGTCCCACGCGCGCGGGAAGGCGCTCTCGTCGTGGCAGTGCCACGCCTCCCAGAACAGGTCGGCGAGCAGCGCCTCCGCCGGGGCGTCCACCCGGTACACGTACTGCCTGCCGTCGACGGCAGGCAGCGCCACCAGCCAGCACCTGCTCCTCATGCCCCTGTTCGACCCACGAGGACGGGTTTCGGTTGCCCCGGGGGGCGCTTGGCAAGGCGGCGCGCGCCCGGTCGGCCGCAACGGCCTGATCTCATCCGCAAGGAGGAGATTCCGTCCGGGCGGGTCCACTCTGTGTGGGACGGCGAAATGCTTCCCCCCGGGGATGACCGGGCCCCGAGGGACTGGTGAGCTGGGATACGTGCAACCCCGTATCCCCCGGCAGTCCGCCGGCGAGCAAGGCGGCCGGTGGCCGGACGGCACCGACCTCGACGACCGGTTCAGCGCGGAACTGGCCTCGGCGGTCTCCGGTGCCCGCCGCCGGGCGGTGCGGGACGGAGACCGGCAGGTCGACACGGCCCACCTGCTGCACTCGCTGCTGGAGTGCGACGCCGAGGCCCGTGCGCTTCTCGGGGACGGGCCGCGGGGCGCCCGCGTCCTCGGTTACCTCGTGCAGCGCAGCATCGGCTACGGCCTGCGCTGGCAGAGCACCGTCGAGGACTCCGGTGCCGTACCCGTCGTGACCGGCGTCGCCGGGTTCTCCGCGCCGGCCGCGGCGGCCATGGAGGACGCCTGCGCACGGGCGGCCCGGCGCGGGGCGGCCCGGACGGGGGGCGTGGACCTGCTCGCCGCCCTGGTCGCGGACCCGCGCACCCGCGCCGCCGAGGTGCTGGCCCGTGCCGCCGTCGAACCGCACGCCGTGCTCGCCCGGGTGGCGAGCCACTTCGAGCCGACGTCCTGAGCCCGTCCCGCGCTCCCGCTCGTGCCCGGCGGGAGTCACGCCGCCCGTCCAGCCGGTGAGACAGGTGTCAACGGGGATGACGGTCATGTCGACCCCTGTCATCATGTGCCGGTGCATACGTCTGACAGCGCCCGCGGCAATCGCGGCAAGGGCACCGGGCTCGGCCTGGCACTCGCCTCGGCGGTCGCCTTCGGAGGCTCCGGAGTCGCGGCCAAACCGCTGATCGAGGCCGGACTCGATCCCCTCCACGTGGTCTGGCTGCGCGTGGCCGGCGCGGCCCTGGTGATGCTGCCGCTCGCCGTGCGCCACCGTGCGCTGCCGCGCCGCAGGCCCGCACTGGTCGCCGGGTACGGACTGCTCGCCGTGGCCGGTGTGCAGGCCTGCTACTTCGCCGCCATCTCGCGCATCCCCGTGGGCGTCGCGCTGCTCGTCGAGTACCTGGCCCCCGCCCTGGTCCTCGGCTGGGTGCGGTTCGTGCAGCGACGGCCGGTCACGCGGGCCGCCGCGCTCGGCGTGGTCCTGGCGGTCGGCGGGCTCGCCTGCGTCGTCGAGGTCTGGGCCGGGCTCGGCTTCGACGCCCTCGGACTGCTGCTCGCGCTGGGCGCCGCCTGCTGCCAGGTCGGCTACTTCGTCCTGTCCGACCAGGGCAGCGACGCGGGCGAGGAGGCGCCCGACCCGCTCGGGGTCATCGCCTACGGCCTGCTCGTCGGGGCGGCGGTGCTCACGGTCGTCGCCCGGCCCTGGTCGATGGACTGGTCCGTCCTGGGCGGCACCGCCCCCATGGACGGCGCACCCGTCGCCGCGTACCTGCTGCTGGCCTGGATCGTGCTCATCGCCACCGTGCTCGCCTACGTCACCGGCATCGTCGCCGTGCGCCGGCTGTCACCGCAGGTCGCCGGAGTCGTGGCCTGCCTCGAAGCGGTCATCGCGACCGTCCTGGCCTGGGTGCTGCTCGGCGAGCACCTCTCCGCCCCGCAGATCGTCGGGGGCGTCGTGGTACTGGCCGGCGCCCTCATCGCCCAGTCGTCGACCCCGGCCAAGGGCTCGGCGGCCCCGGTCGCCGGGGGCGGCCCCGAAAGGGAGTTGTCGAGCCGCGGAACGGCGACCTAAGGTGCCGGTCATGCATTCCGACGCACGCGTCCTCCCGCCTCCGGCCGCCTGAGGCGGGCCCCTGTGACGAGCCCGGCGCGCTGTCGCCGGGCCGGGTGGTGCTGCCCGCAGACGAGAGTCCCCGCGCCCCGGTGATTCCGGGCGCCTCGAACTTCCGCGCCCCGTGCGCGTCTGCGGAGAGAACTCGTGTCGAATGCCGTCTCCGGCCTGCCCGTCGGGCGAGGCCTCCTGTATCTCGTCGTCGCCGGTGTCGCCTGGGGCACCGCCGGTGCCGCCGCCTCACTGGTCTACCGCGCCAGCGACATGGGTCCCGTCGCCCTGTCGTTCTGGCGCTGCGCGGCGGGACTCGTCCTGCTGCTCGCCGCCCGTCCGCTGCGTCCGCGGGTGCGCCCGGCCGTCCGCGAACCCTTGGCCCGCAAGGCGCTTCGGGCCGTCGTCACCGGTCTCGGGCTCGCGGTGTTCCAGACCGCCTACTTCGCCGCCGTCCAGTCCACCGGGCTGGCCGTGGCCACGGTCGTCACCCTCGGCGCCGGGCCCGTACTGATCGCACTCGGCGCGCGACTGGCCCTCGGGGAACACCTGGGGCCGGGCGGCGCCGCGGCCGTCGTCGGCGCTCTCGCCGGGCTCGCGGTGCTCGTCCTCGGCGGCGGGAGTACGACCGTCCGCCTGCCGGGCGTGCTCCTCGCGCTGCTGTCCGCCGCCGGGTACTCGGTGATGACGCTGCTCACCCGCTGGTGGGGGAGGGGCGGCGGGGCGGACGGCGCCGACACGTCCGTCGGGGCGTTCGCCGTCACGAGCCTGTGCCTGCTGCCGCTCGCCCTGGCCGAGGGCCTGGTGCCGCACACCGCGGAGCCGGTCCGGCTCCTGTGGCTGCTGGCGTACGTCGCGGCCGTCCCGACCGCTCTCGCCTACGGGCTCTACTTCGCCGGCGCGGCCGTCGTCCGGTCCGCGACCGTCTCGGTGGTCATGCTCCTGGAGCCGTTCAGCGCGGCGGCGTTCGCCGTCCTGCTGCTCGGCGAGCACCTCACGGCGGCGACCCTGGCCGGCACGCTGCTGATGCTCGGCTCGGTCGCGGGACTCGCGGTGGCGGAGACGCGGGCGGCGCGGGCGATGAGGGAGACGCGAGCGACGCCGGCGTGACGGCGGGGGCCCGTGGGGCCACCTCCCCTGGCCCCGGCTCACACCCAGGCCGGTCTCACCGGGCCGACAGGTAGTCGGGCAGCGCCGTGCCGGACGCCAGGGCCGGGTCGGCGACGGGGGCCTCGTACCCCTTGCGCAACGGGAGGAGACCGGCCCAGTGCGGGAGGGCGAGGTCCTCCGGTTCGTCGTTCACCCCGCCGGTGCGGAGCTTGGCGGAGACCTCGGTCAGATCGAGGCGGATCACGGAGGTGGCGGCCAGCTCCTTCTTGTTGGCCGGCCGCGAGTCGCGGGAGCGGCCCGGGACGACGTGGTCGACCAGGGCGTCCAGAGCCGTGCGCCGCTCGTCCGGGTCCGTCACCTCGTACGCCGTGCCGTGCACCACCACCGACCGGTAGTTGACCGAGTGGTGGAAGGCGGCGCGGGCCAGCACCAGCGCGTCCACGTGCGTCACCGTCAGGCACACCGGCAGACCCGGGTCGGCGGCGCCCGTCATCCGCAGCGGGCGCGAGCCCGTCGAGCCGTGCACGTAGAGCCGCTCGCCGACCCGGCCGTACAGGGTCGGCAGGACCACCGGGGCGCCGTCGCGTACGAAACCGAGGTGGCACACGTAGCCCTCGTCGAGTATCGAGTGCACCAGTTCCTTGTCGTAGGCGGCCCGCTCGGGGGAGCGGGTGGGGACGGTGCGGTCGGTGGGCGGATAGGTGCCGGTGGGCTGCGCCGGCGTCTCCGTGGTCTCCTGCATGGCGTCCTCCATTGCACTAGTGCATAATAGTCTTTGTGCTAGGAGAGTATCGGATCACCGGGCGGGGTGCTGCGGAGATTTCCGCGAGCGTGGAGCGCGCGGTGGGCTCGGGAGAGCTGGAACCGGGGCAGCCCCTGCCGCCGATGCGGGAGTTGGCACAGCACCTCGGGGTGAACCCGAACACCGTCGCCGCCGCCTACCGCACCCTGCGCGAGCGCGGGGTCATCGAGACGGCCGGGCGGCGGGGCAGCCGGGTGCGCGCGAAGCCGGCCACCACCGGACGCGAGTTCATCCGCGTCGAGGTGCCCGAGGGTGTGCGCGACGTGTCCGACGGCAATCCGGACCCGGCGCTCCTGCCCGCCCTCGGCCCGGTGTTCGCGGCGGCGGCGGAGCAGGGCGACCGCGAACCGGTGCTGTACGGGCACGAGCCCGTGGACCCGGAGCTGGCCCGCGTCACCCGCGCCGGGCTGGACGCCGACGGCGTGCCGGACGGGCCCCTGGCGGTGACCTCCGGCTCGCTGGACGCGATGGAGCGGGTCCTCGCGGCCCATCTCAAGCCCGGCGACGCCGTCGCCGTCGAGGACCCGGGCTGGGGCAGCCTCCTCGACCTGGTGCCCGCGCTCGGCCTGCGCACGGTCGCCGTCGGAGTCGACGACCAGGGGCCGCTGCCCGAGGACGTGCGCCGGGTCCTCGCGGCCGGCGCCCGCGCACTGGTGGTCACCGACCGCGCGCAGAACCCGACCGGCGCGGCGGTGGGCGCGGCACGCGCGCGTGCCCTGCGGTCGGTGCTGCGCGACCACCCCGGGACGCTGCTCATCGAGGACGACCACGGCCACGGCATCGTCGACCTGCCGCTGCACCCCCTCGCCGGTACGACCCGCAGCTGGGCCCTCGTCCGCTCGGCCGCCAAGGCCTGCGGCCCCGACCTGCGGCTCGCCGTGCTCACCGGCGACCCCGTCACGCTCGACCGGGTCCGGGGGCGGCAGCGGCTCGGCCCCGGCTGGGTCAGCCGCATCACCCAGCGGGCCGTGGCCCGGCTGTGGACGGACGGCACGGTGGACGCCCGCGCGGTGGCGGGGGTGTACGGGCGACGCCGGGACGCGCTCCTCGGCGCCCTCGCGGAGCACGGGGTCACCGGATACGGGCGCAGCGGAATGAACGTGTGGGTCCCGGTGCCGGACGAGACCGGCGCCGTCGCCCGGCTCCTGCACGCCGGCTGGGCCGTGGCCCCCGGTGCACGCTTCCGCCTGGGCGCCCCGCCCGGCATCAGGATCACCGTCTCGGCGCTGGGCGAGGACGACCTCGGGGCGTTGGCGGCGGCGGTCGCGGCGGCGGTGGGGCCGGGGGCCGGGCCGCCGCGGAGCTACGTCTGAGTCGTCCCCACCCTCAGACCCGCGACTCCCGGCGCACCGGTGACGGTGCCCGCGGCGCGGGCACGGCCTTGCCCCGGTTGCCGGTCCCGGGCCGGGACCGGGTCAGTGCGGCACCGGCGAGGACGATCACCGCGCCGACGGGCGTCGACCAGGACAGCGACTCGCCGAGGAGCGCGACGCCCGCGGCCGTGGCGATGACCGGGGTGAAGTAGGTGACCATCTGGGCCGTCGTCGGGCCGACCTCGGCGACCAGGTCGTACTGGATCAGGAAGGCGAGCCCCGTGCCCAGGACGCCGAGGGCCGCGACCGCCAGCAGCGGGAGCACCGGGAAGGCGGCCGGGACCGACGTGAACAGCGGCGTCACCACGGCCAGCTGCAGCGTGGCCAGGCCCAGCTGGGCGCCCGTCAGGGAGAGGTGGGAGTGGCTGGAGCCGGCCAGGGTGCGGCGCACGTAGATCCAGCCGACCGGGTAGCTCAGCGAGGCCAGCAGGGCCAGCGCCGTGCCCGTGACGTCGAGGCCGTGGAAGCCCTGCCAGACGCCCAGCACCGTCAGGACGCCGAGGAAGCCGATGCCGAGTCCGGCCACCCGGCGCCGCGTGGGCCGGTCCTCGGACAGCGCGACCAGCGACAGGGCCATGCCCCACAGCGGCGAGGTCGCGTTGCAGATGCCCGCGAGCGACGACGGGATCGTCAGCTCCGAGAAGGCGAACAGGGAGAACGGCAGCGCGTTGAGGAGGAACCCGGCGACCGCCAGGTGCACCCACGTCCACGCCCCGCGCGGGAGCCGCTCCCGCTTCACCGCCATCGCCGCCGCGACCACCGCCGTACCGAACGCCAGCCGCCCGAGCGTCACCTGGAACGGCGCGAAGCTCTCGGTGCCCACCTTCATGAAGAGGAAGCTGAACCCCCACACGAGGGAGAGGAGTCCGAAGCGCAGCCGCCAGTCGAGAACGTGGCGGGGTGCGGAGGGGACGGACGCGGGGGAGACCGGGACGCTGCTCATACCGGCAACGATGCGGCAGCCGTCCTCGTAGCACAATCGAGATTTCGCACGCAGTATCTCGTAGTATTGCTTACATGTTGAACCTGGAGCGCCTGCGGACCCTGGACGCCCTCGCCCGGCACGGATCGGTCAGCGGCGCCGCCGCCGGCCTGCACATCACCACCTCGGCCGTCTCCCAGCAACTGGCCAAGCTGGAGCGCGAGGCCGGTCAGCAGCTACTCGCCAAGAACGGGCGCGGCGTCCGCCTCACGGACGCCGGCCGGCTGCTCGCCGAGCACGCGGCCCGCATCCTCTCCCAGGTCGAGCTGGCCCAGGCCGACCTGGAGGCGCAGCGCGGACAGGTGGCCGGCGAGCTGAGGCTGTCGGCGTTCCCCACGGCCGCCCGCGGACTCTTCCCCGCCGCGCTGGCCGCCCTGCGCGCCGAGCATCCCGCGCTTCGCCTGCGCTCCTCGGAGCTGGAGCCGGAGCGCGGCATCGGCGGCGTGGTGCGCGGCGACCTGGACCTGGCCGTCGTACTCGACTGGTACAACAAGCCGATGCCGCTGCCCGACGGGCTGGTCAAGGCGCCCCTGCTCGACGACCCCGCCGACGTCGCCCTGCCGGTCGGCCACCGGCTCGCGGGCCGGGACGAGGTGGACCTCGCCGAGTTCGCCGAGGACGAGTGGATCACCTGGGGCGAGGGCGAGTTCTGTCACGAGTGGCTGATGTTCACGCTGCGGTCGAAGGGCATCGAGCCGATCGTCGGCCACCGCGCCGCCGAGACCCACACCCAGCTCGGGCTGGTCGCCGCGGGGCTCGGTGTGTGCATCGCACCGCTGCTCGGACGCCACCCGATGCCCGCCGAGGTCGTCACCGTGCCGCTGAAGCAGCGGGTGCGCCGGCACGTGTACGTCGTCTGGCGCGCCGACGCCGACCGCCGCCCCTCGATCCGGGCGGCGGTGCACGCGTTGCGGGCGACGGCGGGGGAGGTGGGCCGGGCCGGCTGAGCCGGACCCGGCGACCCCGCGCGCCCGCCTAGGCGGAAGCCAGCTTGCGGAAGTCCCAGGAGACGACCTTCTCCGGCGTCAGCCGCAGCCAGGCGTGCCGGCCGTCGTGCGGCATCTCCTGCAGACCGAAGTTCTTGCGGGCGAACAGCGTCTCCGGGAAGTCGAGTTCGGCGCACAGCTCGCCGGTGCGCGGGGCCTCGCCCACGAACTCCACCCGGCCGGACAGCTCCGCGCCCCGCAACTCGTCGTACTCCTCGCCCGTGTCGACGACGATCGCCACCCGCGGATCGCGCCGCAGATCCGTCCAGCGCCTGCTGCGCACGACCGAGTACAGCCACATCGACGAGCCGTCCCACACGAACCAGAGCGTGCTCACGTGCGGGGCTCCGTCGGCCGAGACGGTGGCGACCCGGCAGGTGCGCTGAGTGGTGAGGAACGCCTCCAGTTCGCCGGGGGTCATCATGATCCGGCGCCCCCGGCGCTGCGTCACGGTCATCCGGCCAGCCGGATCGAGTCCCCGCTGACCGTGATCTGCACGGCGGGCAGCGGCTGGGGCGCGGGACCGCCCTGCACACTGCCGTCGGTGATCGAGAAGTTGCTGTTGTGGCAGGGGCAGTTGATGACCCCGTCGGACACGCTCTTCACCGCGCAGCCCTGATGGGTGCAGGTGGCGGAGAACGCCTTGAACTCGCCCGCCGCGGGCTGGGTGACCACCACCTTCTGGTCGGGGAAGACCTTCCCGCCGCCCTCCGGGATGTCGGCGGTCGCCGCGAGCGCCGGCCCCGTCCCCGCGTTCTCGCCGCCGCCCGAACCGCTGCTGCCCGCCTCCTGGGAGGCGGAGCCGGAGGGGGCGGTGCCGTTGTCGGCCGAAGCGTCGTCGTCCGAGCCGGAGCAGGCGGCCAGCACGGCGCCGAGCCCTGCCGCTCCGGCCGCGGCCACGACGGTGCGACGGGCCGGTCCCGCTGCGGGATGAAACGATGCGCTGGTCATGCTGGGGTTCCCTTCCGGGGTGGACGCGTGATGATCTGCCGAGAGGTACGGCCCCGTGGCACGTGCTGTTCAGACCGTGCCGAGATGCTTTCGGGCCGGCGGTCGGGCGGACGTAAAACACGGCTGTCGATTCGCTGTCGGCCGCGCCCCCGCCGGGTGCGGCGCCCCCGCATCGCGCCGGTAACCTGGGGCGATGCTCAAGGAAGTCATCGCGACCCGCTACATCACGCCGTTGCGTGAGGGCGGCTCGCTGCCGGGGCTCGTCGAGGGCGACGACCTCGGGACCTACGTCCTGAAGTTCACCGGCGCGGGACAGGGCCGCAAGACGCTCGTCGCCGAGGTGGTCTGCGGCGAACTCGCCCGCCGGCTCGGGTTCCGGGTGCCGCGGCTGGTCACGGTCGACCTCGATCCGGTGCTCGGGCTCGGCGAGCCGGACCAGCAGGTGCAGGAACTGCTCAAGTCCAGCGGCGGCACCAACCTCGGCATGGACTTCCTCTCCGGCGCGCTCGGTTTCGACCCGCTCGCCTTCGAGGTGAGCGCCGAGGAGGCCGGACGGATCGTCTGGTTCGACGCGCTGGTCAACAACGTCGACCGCTCCTGGCGCAACCCCAACCTGCTGCGCCTGCACGGCGAGACGTGGCTCATCGACCACGGCGCCACCATGATCTGGCACCACAACTGGCCCGGCGCCGAGGCCTCCGCCGCCCGCCCCTACGACGCCGCCGACCACGCCCTCGCCCGCTTCGCGCCGGACGTCCGCGCGGCCGCCGCCGCGCTCGCACCGCTGGTCACCGAGGAACTCCTCGCCGAGGTCACCGCCGAGATCCCGGACGTCTGGCTGCGGGACGAACCCGGCTTCGCCACCCCCGAAGACCTCCGCAGGGCCTACGCCGCGCCGCTGCTCGCGCGGGCCGCCACGATCCACGAACGCGTCAAGTGAGCCAAGGGGGAGCGGTGAGCGACCGCCACGTCTTCGAGTACGCGCTGCTGCGCGTCGTGCCGCGCGTCGAGCGCGGGGAGCGCGTCAACGCCGGCGTGCTCGTCTACTGCCGGGCCAGGTCCTACGTCGGTGCCCTTACCCACCTCGACGAGGGCCGGCTGCTGGCCCTGGACCCGCGGGTGGACCTGCCCGGCGTGCGGGCGGCGCTGCGCGCGGTGGAGGGCGTGTGCGCCGGAGGGGACGCGGCCGGCCAGGCGGCCGGGGACGACCCCGGCCGCCGGTTCCGCTGGCTCGTCGCGCCCCGCTCGACCGTCGTCCAGCCCGGCCCCGTCCACACCGGCCTCACGGCCGACCCGGCCGCCGAGACGGAACGGCTGCTCGACCTGCTGGTGCGGTAGGGGCGAGGAGACCGGCCCCGGCGGTCGGACCCGCGCGGGTCCGGGCCGCGGCTCAGGCGCGCCGGCGGCGCCGGATCACGTAGCCCGTCGCGAGCGCGGCGCCGGTGACGAAGCTCAGGCCGATGCCGATGTCCCAGTCGCTGGGCCCGGTGCCCGAAGCGCCGCCCAGGCCGCCCTGGGTGCCGAGCGTCGGCGTCACGGCGGGGGAGGCCACGGGCGCCGGCGTGGTGACGGCCGGGGCCGGTGCCGTCGTGGCCGGACGCGGCAGGGAGGTGGCGGAGATCGTCGGGTCCTGCTCCCGCGGATGCGCCGCGCCGCCGCCCGCGCCGCCGTCCGCCTCGCGGATCTCACGGATTCCGTCCTGGCCGAAAGAGCCCTGGCCGGAGTGCGACGTCCCGGGCCGGTCCTGGTCGGGCCGCCCCTCGTCGACGCGGCCGTCTCCGGGCCGGGCGGGGTCGAGACCGGCTCCGTCGAAGCCGCCCCCGCCAGGGCGGTTCTCGTCCGGTCGGGCCTGGCCCGGTCCGCTGCCGTCGGGCAGCCCCTCGTCCCCTTGCCCGTTGCCGACCCAGCCCCCGTCGAGCCGGCCGTCGTCGGACCCGCCCCCGTCCAGCGGGGCGTCGGCGGACGGATCCTCGTACAGCGCGCCCGGGCACGACGGGTCCGGGTTGCCCGGATCCTCGTCCAGCCCGATCGGCAGCGCTTCCTGGTAGGTGAAGCTCCGGCAGTCCTGTGCCAGGTCCGAGTCGAGGTCCTGGGCGGGTGCGGGGTCGGCCAGCGGCACGATCGCGGCGATCGCGACGGCTATGCCTGCTGCACCGGTACGACGGCGCATGGACGCCTCCTTTCCGGCCACGGGTGGGTTCGCGCTTCGACGCTATGGGCCCGGCGGCCGGGCGGCCCGCAGCGCTGGGCCGATCGGGGGACCGGGTGCGGTGGCGCGCCGGGAGGGCCGGGTAATGGATCACACCGGCCCGGTGTCCCGTTGACACCGGGTGCCAGGGCTTCTAGCGTCACGTCTGCGGAAGGTACTAAGCGGTCGCTCACCCGAGGGCGCACGCTCCGCACGGGCCGCATCCCCAGGACGAGGAGAAGCAGCGAATGTCCACCACTGAGCAGCGGGTCGCCGTAGTCACCGGAGCCGCGCGCGGCATCGGTGCCGCCACCGCCGTACGACTGGCCGCCGAGGGCCGTGCCGTCGCCGTCATCGACCTCGACGAGGCCGCCTGCAAGGACACCGTGGAGAAGATCACCGCGGCCGGCGGCAGGGCGCTCGCGATCGGCTGCGACGTGTCCGACGAGGCGCAGGTCGAGGCTGCCGTCGCGCGGATCGCCGAGGAGCTGGGCGCGCCGACGATCCTCGTCAACAACGCGGGCGTGCTGCGCGACAACCTGCTGTTCAAGATGAGCGTCTCCGACTGGGACACCGTCATGAACGTGCACCTGCGCGGCGCCTTCCTGATGTCCAAGGCCTGCCAGAAGCACATGGTGGACGCCAAGTTCGGCCGCATCGTCAACCTGTCCTCCTCCTCCGCGCTCGGCAACCGCGGGCAGGTCAACTACTCCGCCGCCAAGGCCGGTCTCCAGGGCTTCACCAAGACCCTCGCCAAGGAGCTGGGCAAGTTCGGCGTCACCGCCAACGCCGTCGCCCCCGGCTTCATCGCCACCGAGATGACCAAGGCCACCGCCGACCGCGTCGGCATGGGCTTCGAGGACTTCAAGGCCGCCGCGGCCACCCAGATCCCGGTCGCGCGCGTCGGCGAGCCCGACGACATCGCCAACGCCATCGCCTTCTTCACCGGCGAGGCGGCCGGCTTCGTCTCCGGCCAGGTGCTGTACGTGGCCGGCGGGCCGCTCGACTAGGGAACACGGAGACCAGGAACGGTTGGGGAACACTGACATGACTGAACTGCCCGCACTCTCCGGCAAGGTCGCGCTCGTCACGGGCGCCAGCCGCGGCATCGGCTACGGCGTCGCCGAGGCGCTGGTCGCGCGCGGCGACCGGGTCTGCATCACCGGCCGCAACGAGGACGCCCTGAAGGAAGCCGTCGAGAGGCTCGGCGCCGACCGGGTCGTCGGCGTCGCCGGCAAGGCGCACGACGAGGCCCACCAGGCCGTCGCCGTCGAGCGGGTGATGGAGACCTTCGGACGCGTCGACTACCTGGTCAACAACGCCGGCACCAACCCGGTGTTCGGGCCGATCGCCGACATGGACCTGAACGTCGCGCGCAAGGTCTTCGAGACCAACGTGATCTCGGCGCTCGGCTTCGCCCAGCGCACCTGGCACGCCTGGCAGAAGGACAACGGCGGCGCGATCGTCAACATCGCCTCGGTCGCGGGCCTCTCGCCCTCGCCCTTCATCGCCGCGTACGGCGTCAGCAAGGCCGCGCTGATCAACCTCACCGCGCAGCTGGCGCACGAGTTCGCGCCCGGGGTGCGGGTCAACGCGATCGCCCCGGCGGTCGTGAAGACCAAGTTCGCCGCCGCCCTGTACGAGGGCCGCGAGGAGGAGGCCGCCTCCGGCTACCCGCTGGGCCGGCTCGGCGTGCCCTCCGACATCGGGGGCGCCGCCGCCTTCCTCACCTCGGAGCAGTCCGCCTGGGTCACCGGCCAGACGCTCGTCGTCGACGGCGGCATCTTCCTCAACGCCGGCGTGGCCTGATCTCGCCCACCGGGACCCCGCAGGACCGCCCCCCGACACGGGCGCCGTTGACGAAAGCGGCGCCCGTGTCCGCGTATCGGAACCCCGTGCACGATGACAACGTAGTCATCGCAGAATGATCAAAACCCCTGTTCAGAAGGGGGTTCAGGTGACGTGGCGCTGCGGTAAGGTCTGCCGACCCTTGGTACGGCGGATCGAGGAGCGTGCGCGTGTTCAACCGGAAGCGGGGCCTGCGGCGGGTCGCGGCCATCGTGTCCATATCGTCACTGGTCACCGGATGCGGCATGCTGTCGTCCGACGATTCGCAGGACGAGGAGCCGATCGTCGTCGGGACGACCAGCGCCCCCAGCACCCTCGATCCGGCCGCTTCCTGGGACGGCTCCTGGGAGTTGTTCCGGAACATCTACCAGACGCTGCTCAGTTACCCCAGCGGTGCCACCGCGCCCCAGCCCGACGCCGCCGAGCAGTGCTCGTTCACGGACACCACGAACCAGGTGTACCGCTGTCGGCTGCGCGAGGGCCTGACCTTCTCCAACGGTGACGCCCTCGACGCCCAGGCCGTCAAGTACTCGATCGACCGGATCAAGGACATCAACGTCAACGGAGGCCCGGCCGGCCTGCTCGGCAGCCTCGACCGGGTCCAGGCACCGAGCGAGCGCGAGGTGGTCTTCCACCTCAACAAGCCCGACGCCACCTTCCCGTTCGTGCTCGCCACCCCCGCCATGTCGATCGTCGACCCCGACGACTACCCCGCGGACGCCCTGCGCGAAGGCAGCGGGGTCGTGGGATCCGGCCCGTACACGCTCCAGTCGTACGAGGACGGTGCGCGGGCCGAACTCGTCCGCAACGACCGCTACAAGGGTTTCGCCGAACGGCACAACAAGGCGGTGACCGTCCGCTACTTCAAGGACTCCGCCGGCATGGTGGAGGCGCTGCGCGGCGGCGACATCCAGGTGACCTACCGCGGTCTGGCCGCCGATGACGTCATCACGCTCCAGGGCAAGGCGGGCAAGGAGGAGAACCTCCAGCTGGTCGAGGGCAGCGGTACGGAGATCAGCTATCTCGTCTTCAACCCCGAGGACCCGTGGGCGGGACGCAAGGAAGTGCGCCAGGCCGTCGCCCAGGTGATCGACCGGGTGGCGATCGCCCACAAGATCTACCAGGACACCGTCGACCCGCTGTACTCGATGGTCCCCAAGGGCCTCACCGGTCACACCACGGGCTTCTTCGACGACTACGGCGACCCCAGCGTCCCCAAGGCCCGCGAGATCCTCGAGGACGCCGACATCACCGAGCCGGTCCCGCTCACCCTCTGGTACACCACCGACCGCTACGGCTCCGAGACGGGCACGGAGTTCAAGGAGATCAAGCGGCAGCTCGACGCCTCGGGCCTGTTCGAGGTCACGCTCAAGAGCCGCCCCTGGAAGACGTACGTCACCGGCTACCAGAAGGGCGAGTACCCGGTGTTCGGCCGCGGCTGGTCCCCGGACTTCCCCGACGCGGAGAACTTCATCGCCCCCTTCGTCGGCAAGCAGAACGCGCTCGGTACGCCCTACCTCACCCCGGAGATCACCGGCGAACTGCTGCCGCGCTCACGCCGGGAGAGCGACCGCGGCAACGTGGAGAGGGACTTCGAGCGGGCGCAGCAGATCATGGTGAACGACGCACGGCTGCTCCCGCTGTGGCAGGGCAAGCAGTACGTCGCCGCCAGCACGGACATCTCGGGCGCGGAGCAGTCCCTGGACCCGTCGACGATCATGATGATGTGGCAGTTCCAACGGAAGACGAGCTGGTAGCGGGCTGCCGGGACCCGATGCCGGCACGGCGTCCGCACTGGCGCTGTCCCGCGGCCCGTCCGTCGTCATGCGCCGCCGCGCGCCGGGGCGGACAGCCTTTCCGTCGCGCCGCCGAAGGGAAGGAACAGGGTCCGCGCGGCCAGCAGCCACTCGTCGTCGACCTTGCGGAACGTGTCCTCGTAGTGGCCGACGTTCGCGGGCAGCCGCGGCGGAATCATCCCGTCGACGTATCCGTCGACGCGGTAGGTCGCCAGGTAGGAGGTCGCGGTCGCCGTCGTCGCGGAGTCCACGGTGACGAGGATGTTCGTCATCACGCGGCGAGACAGCCGGTCCGCAGGCCGGGAGCCGAAGTACGTCCGCAGCGCTTCCCGGCCCTCGACACGGCGGTCGCCGTGGGGCCACTCCCAGACCCCGTCGGCGGTGAACAGGTCGGCCGCCGACGCGGGATCGCCGAGATCGAGACGGCGGACCAGGTCGACGATCAGGCGTTCGCAGGCCCGCTCCGCGAGCAGGCGGTCCATGGGGCTCATCGCGTCAGCGGTCATCCCCACTTCCTACCAGCGCCGCTCCACCGCCGGACAACGCTTTTCGGGCGCCGGCCGGCCTCCGTTGTCAGTGGTCGCCGGTAGGTTCTACAGAAGTGGAAGCGACCGCACAGCGTAAGGAAGTTGACGTGACCGACATCGCCATGCTGCCCGAGTCCTGGCGCGAGGTGCTGGGCGGCGAACTGCAAGAGCCCTACTTCAAGGAGCTGATGCAGTTCGTCGAGGAGGAGCGGGCGAACGGCCCCGTCTACCCGCCGCGCGAGGAGGTCTTCGCCGCGCTGGAGGCCACCCCCTTCGACCGGGTGAAGGTCCTGGTCCTCGGCCAGGACCCGTACCACGGCGAGGGCCAGGGACACGGCCTGTGCTTCTCGGTGCGGCCCGGCGTGAAGGTCCCGCCGTCCCTGCGGAACATCTACAAGGAGATGCACGCGGAGCTGGACACCCCGATCCCGGACAACGGCTATCTGATGCCGTGGGCGAAGCAGGGCGTCCTGCTGCTCAACGCGGTGCTCACGGTCCGCGCCGGTGAGGCGAACTCGCACAAGGCCCGTGGCTGGGAGCTGTTCACCGACGCGGTGATCCGCGCCGTGGCCCGCCGGAGCGACCCGGCGGTCTTCGTGCTGTGGGGCAACTACGCCCAGAAGAAGCTGCCGCTGATCGACGGGGAACGGCACGTCGTGGTCAAGGGCGCCCACCCCTCTCCGCTGTCCGCGAAGAAGTTCTTCGGCTCCCGCCCCTTCACCCGGATCAACGAGGCGGTCGCCGGGCAGGGCCACGAACCGATCGACTGGACCATCCCCAACCTGGGCTGATCCCGTTGCCCGGGCCGGCCCGTCGCCCGGCCGGCCCGCGCACGGCCCGGTGCCGCCTGACGGGGAAAGCGGGAGCGTGCGGTTAGCGTCGTCGGGACAGCCGACGAGGGCACGGAGGACGTGGTGGCGAAGGGACAGGAGCAGGCGGCGCCGGACGCCGTGCTGACACGGATCGGGCAGGTCGCCATGCTGCACCACGCGGGCGACCGCGAGGAGGCCCGGCACCGCTACCTCGCCCTGTGGGCCGAGATCGGCGAGCGCGGTGACCCCCTGCACCGCTGCACGCTGGCCCACTACCTCGCCGACACCCAGGACGACCCGGCGGAGGAGCTGGCCTGGGACCTGCGGGCGCTGGCGGCCGCCGAGGAGCTGACGGAGGACCGGCTCGCCGACCGGCACGAGGGCACGCCCGCCGCCCGCGCCCTGTACCCCTCGCTCCACCTGGACCTGGCCGCGGACTACGACCGGCTCGGTCACCACGAGGCGGCCCGTGTGCACCTGCGGCGCGCCCGCACCGCGGCCGAGGCCCTCGCTCCCGGCCGCTACGGAGAGGACGTACGCGCCTCGATCGACCGGCTGGAGCTGCGCCTGGACGGCGCCGGACCCCGCGCGGACGGCCCCGACCGGCCCGACGGGCCCGAGGGGTGGGGCCGACCGCCGCGGCAGCGGCCGTGACGCAGGCCGGCTTCCCGGGCGTACGGCCGCCCTCAGCGGCCGTACGCCTGTTCGCAGATGCGTGCCTCGGGGCTGCCCGGCCGCCAGCCGCCGTACTGCTTGCCGAGGGTGCATACGTCCGCCGTCCCGCCGGTGCCGCTGCGGGACGTGTCGGGCACCCCGGGCCGGGGCGACGCGGGGGCGCGGGTGTGATCGGGTGCCGCCGGGCGCGCGGACCGCGGTTCGGGGGCAGGGTCGGCCGGCCGATCACGTGGCGCGGCCGGGGGTGCCTGGGGCTCCGTACGGCGTGGTGCTGCGGTGGTGCGCTCCGGCGAAGGGGAGGGAGAGGGACTGATCATCTCCAGCGCCTCCCGGGCCGGGGCCTGGACGACCCGTGGCGCGGCCGGGCCGTCCGGGCGCGGCGCGGACGAGCGGGCGCCGGCCGCGGGTGGGTGGGCCTCGGCCGGGCCCCGGACGGTCGTACAGCCGGTCAGGGCGGCCGCGGCCGAGACAGCCACGGTCAGCACGAGCGTTGCGGTGGTCGTCGTTCGATGCACCCGCGCCACTCTGCTGCTTCCGGTGCCTCAAGCGGCGCCGGACGAGCGGAGGTTGCCCCGCAAGGGTGATCTCCGGCCCCGTACGGAGGGCCGTGGGCGACCGGAGGTGACGTCAGTCGCCGGTGGCTCCGTCCAGGCGCTCGCGGATCAGGTCCGCGTGCCCGTTGTGACGCGCGTACTCCTCGATCATGTGGGTGTGGATCCAGCGCAGGGTGTAGCGCTCACCGGTGCGCAGGTGCTTGCCCCGGGTCGGTTCGCCCAGGGGGACGCCGGCCGCGTTGCGCCGGGCCGCCTCGATCTCCGCCTGCCAGGTGGCGTGCGCCTCGGCGAAGGTGTCCGAATCGGTGAGCCGGAAGTCGCCGTCCGGGTCCTGGTCGGAGTAGTAGATCGGGCCCGCGTCCTCGGCCGCCAGCACCCTGCGGTACCAGCTGCGCTCCACCTCCGCCATGTGCCGGACGAGTCCCATGAGGGACAGCGTGGAGGGGGCCACGGCGGCCGTCCTCAACTGCTCGTCGGTGAGTCCTTCGCACTTCCAGGCGAGGGTCTGCCGGTGGTACTCGAGCCAGCCCTCCAGCATGGCGCGTTCGCCGGCGTCGACGGGGGGTTCACTGCGTTCGGTGGTCATGGCGGCATCCTCGCCCAGACCGGCCGGTACCACCAGGAGGTTTCAGCTGTCCGGCAGGTCGTCCAGCATGCCGTCCAGGAGCTCCCGCAGCCCCGACCGCACGTCCTGGAGGCCCGGCACCTCGGCGTGGAAGGTCCCGGCCACGCAGCTGAACATCAGGCCGTCCGCCCAGGCGACCAGTGAGAGCACGTGCCGGGCCGGGTCGGCCGAGCCCATCGCCGTGACGAGGGTGCCCAGTTGCTCCCGGAATCGGGCGCCCGCCGCGTCGAAGTGCGCCCGCAACTCCGGGCGGCGCGTGGCCTCCAGGGCCAGTTCGTACCGGGCCAGCGTCAGCGAGCGGTTGCGGGTCAGGGCGCGGTGCGTCGCCAGGGCCAGCGCGTCGACCAGGGCGCCGAGGCCGGCGCGCGGGTCCGGCATCTCGTGCAGGGCCAGCACCCGCGCCTCCCGGTCGGCCAGGCGCCGCACCGCCATCTCCAGCAGCGCCTGCCGGGTCCGCGCGACGTTGGAGGTGGAGCCCTGGGGGAGCCGGGCCGCCTCGTCGACCGCCCGGTGGGTGAGCCCGCGCATGCCGCGCTCGGCGAGCAGCGCCAGAGCGGCGTCGGCGACGAGGTCGGCGCGGGAGGCGCCGGACGGGGAGCCGGAGGGCGCGGCAGGTGCGGACATGGAGATCAATCTACCCGTCGCACTACGGCTGTAGTACAGTCGGCGGCAGGAGTTACTACATCTGTAGTGAGCGTCATGCCGAGGGAAGCGTCGAGGAGAGTCATGGCAAGGACGAAGACGGCCGTCGTGATCGGCGGCGGCATCGGCGGCCTCACCGCGGCGGCCGCCCTGCACCAGAGCGGCCTGCGGGTCACCGTGCTGGAGCGCTCCCCCTCGCTGCGGCCGGTCGGCGCGGCCATCTCGTTGTCGCCCAACGCCCTGCGCGCCCTGGACGTGATCGGCCTCGGCGACGAGATCCGCGACCTCGCCGCCTGGCAGGGCGACGGGGGACTGCGCACCCCCGGCGGGCGCTGGCTCTCCCGGTCCAGCGCCGAGGCCGCCGAGGCTCGCTTCGGCGGTCCGCTGGTGCTGCTGCACCGGTCGACCCTCGTCGACCGGCTGTCCGCGCTGCTGCCGCCGGATGCCGTCCGCACCGGCGCCGACGCGACGCTCGCCGACCCCGGCGACCAAGGCCGTCCGGCCAGGGTCCGCACGCCGGACGGCGAGCTGGAGGCCGACCTGGTCGTCGGGGCCGACGGCATCCGGTCCGCCGTACGCCGCACGCTGTTCCCGGAGCACCCCGGCACCGTCTACTCCGGCTTCACCACCTGGCGGGTCGTGATCCCGGTCCCGGGCGCCGACTTCGCCTCCCACGAGACGTGGGGCCGGGGCCGCATCTGGGGCACGCATCCGCTCAAGGACGGCCGGGTCTACGCGTACGCCGCCGCCGTCGCGCCGGCCGGAGGGCACGCGGCCGACGAGAAGGCGGAACTGCTGCACCGCTACGGCGACTGGCACGACCCGATCCCCGCCGTCCTCGCCGCCGCCGGACCCGAGGACGTCCTGCGCCACGACGTCCACCACATCGCCGAACCGCTTCCGGCCCACCACCGCGGCCGGGTCGCCCTCCTCGGGGACGCCGCGCACGCCATGCCGCCCAACCTCGGCCAGGGCGGCAACCAGGCCGTCGAGGACGCGGTCGTGCTCGCCCACCACAGCCAGGACCTGGCCGCCTACACGGCCGCCCGGCTGCCCCGCACGACCGCGATCGCCGGCAAGGCCGTCAAGGTCGCCCGCCTCAACCTGATGAGCAACCGTGCCGGGATCGCCGTCCGCGACGCCGCGATCCTCGCCCTGTCCAAGGCCGGACCGGCGCTGTTCCTGCGCGGCTTCGACGGCATCGCCGACTGGCGGCCCCCGCAGCCCCCGTATGCTTCCCGGCGGACCCAGGTCGGAGAGCGGAACGAGCGTTAGAGGAGCACATCCCGTGAAGGTCGGCTGCATCGGACTCGGCGACATCGCGCAGAAGGCCTACCTGCCGGTGCTCGCCGCCCTCCCCGGGATCGAACTGCACCTGCAGACCCGGACCCCCGCCACCCTCACCCGGGTCGCGGAGAAGCTGCGCATCCCGCCGGCGCGGCGCCACGCCGACCTCGACGCGCTCCTCGCCCAAGGGCTCGACGCCGCCTTCGTGCACGCGCCGACCGCCGCCCACCCCGAGATCGTGACCCGGCTCCTCGAAGCCGGCGTCCCCACCTACGTGGACAAGCCCCTCGCCTACGAACTCGCCGACTCCGAGCGCCTGGTGGCCCTCGCCGAGGAACGGCGCACAAGCCTCGCCGTCGGCTTCAACCGCCGCCACGCGCCCGGGTACGCGCAGTGCGCCGAGCACCCGCGCGAGCTGATCCTGATGCAGAAGAACCGCACCGGGCTGCCCGAGGACCCGCGCACGATGATCCTCGACGACTTCATCCACGTCGTCGACACGCTCAGGTTCCTGGTGCCCGGGCCGGTCGACGACGTGACCGTGCGCGCCCGGGCCGTCGACGGTCTGCTGCACCACGTCGTGCTTCAGCTCGCCGGGGACGGCTTCTCCGCGCTCGGCGTGATGAACCGGCTCAGCGGCTCGGCGGAGGAGATCCTGGAGGTCTCCGGCCAGGACACCAAGCGCCAGGTCGTCAACCTCGCCGAGGTGATCGACCACAAGGGCCAGCCCACCGTGCGGCGGCGCGGCGACTGGGTCCCGGTGGCCCGCCAGCGCGGCATCGAGCAGGCGGTGCTCGCCTTCCTTGAGGCGGTGCGAAACGGCGAGGTGCTCAGTGCCCGGGACGCGCTGGAGACCCATGAGCTGTGCGAGCGCGTGGTCCGGGCCGTGCGGGACGGCTCCGCCTGAGCCGCCCGGTCCGTACGCCCTCGGCGGCGCCCCAGGCCACGAGGGCCAGCAGTGCCGCGTACACCGTCCAGTCGCCGTAGCGGACGTACGGGGTGGTGCCGTGGGTGACGGGCACCTCGTACACCCGTGACGCGCTCGCGTCGGTGCCGAGCCAGGAGCCGATCCGCGCACCGTTCGCGTCGTAGACGGCGGAGACGCCGGTCAGCGTCGCATGCACCATGGGCCGGCCGGTCTCGGCGGCGCGCAGGGCGGCGAGCGAGGCGTGCTGCTCGGGGGCCCAGGTGTGCTGGAAGGTCGATGTCGAGGACTGGGCGACCAGCACCTCGGCACCGTCGGCGACGAGACTGCGGCTCATGTCCGGGAACGCGCTCTCGAAGCAGACCATCGGCCCGACCCGCAGGCCGTCGCCGACGTCCATCACCACCTGCTCGGTGCCCTGCCTGCGGTCCTCGCCGGCCGCCTTGCCGACGGAGGTGGCCCAGCCGAGCAGTGAGCGGAACGGCACGTACTCGCCGAAGGGGACCAGCCGCATCTTGTCGTACCGGTCGCCGGTCGGGCCCTCGGGGCCGACGAGCACCGAACTCTTGTAGATACCGGGTTTGTCGGAGCGCCGCGCGTCCACGTTGACCAGGATGTCCGCGCCGGTGTCCCGGGACAGCGCGGCCAGCCGACGGGCGAGGTCCGGCCGGTCGTCCAGGTCGTAGCCGACGCTGCTCTCGCCCCAGACGATCAGGTCGAGGTTCCGGTCCGCCAGTCGCCGGGTCAGCTCCTCCTCGCGGTCGAACCGCCGGTCGGCGCTCCCGGCCCCGGCGACGATGCCCGGCTGCACCACGGCGACCGCGGCCCGCTCGTCGGTGTCGGGGCGCGGTGACCAGACCCAGGCCGCCGAGGTGGCCGCGGCCGTGGCGACCAGCCCGGCCAGCGCCGGCACCCTCGCCCGGCGGACGGCGAGGAGAACGGCGACGGCGACGTTGACGGCCACCACCAGGAAGCTCAGCAGCCACACCCCGCCCACCGAGGCGAGCCGCAGCGCCGGAGCCACCTGCCACTGGCTGGCGCCCAGCATCCCCCAGGGGCCGCCGAGCCCCTGCCAGGAGCGGACCAGTTCCGCGAGCAGCCAGCCCGAGGGCAGCACCACGAGGGCCGCCGCGACCCGGCCGGCGGACGGCGCCCCGCCCAGCGTCCGGCGGACCAGCCGGCCCCACGGGATCCACAGCGCGCCGAGCAGGGCGGCGATGACGAACGTGAACACGTGCAGGTTCGGCAGCAGCCAGTGGTGCATGGCCAGCACGAAGCCGAACCCCCCGCACCACCCGTCGTACGTCGCCCGCCTGCCGTCCTGCGCGGTACGGGCCAGCAGGATCCAGGGGACCAGCGCGAACCACGCCCACCACCACAGGGCCGGCCCCGGGAAGGCGAGCACGGGCAGGGCCCCGGCCAACACGGCGAGGACCGAGCGCCGCCACCGGGAGGCGAGCCAGTGGTCGAGCTGCTTCATGGGCGCCTCCTTACCGAGGGTGCCTACCCGGTGATCCGTACAGTGTGCGCCCGCGACGAGGGCGAATTCAGTTGATCACACCGAGGACTGTGCGGCGCGCGCGGCTTTCCCTAAGATGATCGATCAAAACGTGGAGGTATCAATGGCGCGACCCATCACGGTGGTCACCGGCGGCAGCCGGGGGATCGGAGCGGCGACCTGTCTGCGTCTCGCGGCCGACGGACACGACGTCGTCGTGGGCTACGCACGCGACTCGGCGGCCGCGGAGGCGGTCGTGGCGGGGGTGCGCGAGGCGGGCGGCCGCGGCGAAGCGGTGCGGGCGGACACGTCCGTCGAGTCCGACGTCGAGCGCCTCTTCGAGACGGCGGAGCGGCGGCTGGGCCCGGTGACGGGGCTGGTGAACAACGCGGCCGTGACCGGACCGCTGGGGCGGCTGGCCGACAGCGACACCGCCGACCTGCGCCGGGTCCTCGACGTCAACCTGCTGGGCGTGCTGCTGTGCGCCCGGCGGGCCGCGCGGCTGATGGCACCGCGGGGCAGCGGCGCGATCGTGAACGTGTCGTCCGGCGCCGCGACCCTCGGCAGCCCCGGCGAGTATGTGCACTACGCGGCGAGCAAGGCGGGTGTCGACGCGCTGACGCTGGGCCTGGCCAAGGAGCTGGGCCCGGACGGGATCCGGGTCAACGGCGTCGCGCCCGGGGTGATCGACACCGAGATGCACGCGGCGGCGGGCGACGCCGGCCGGGCGGCGCGGATGGGGGCGGCGGTGCCGATGGGACGAGCGGGCCGGGCGGAGGAGATCGCCGCGGCCATCGCCTGGCTGCTGTCGCCCGACGCGTCGTACGCGACGGGGACGGTGCTCCGGGTGGCGGGCGGACGCTGACCGAGGGCCGTAGGAAGGGGGACCGACTGCGCAGCGGGACCGGCTGCGCAGCGGTGCGGTCCCCTCGGCCCGGGCCGTCCCGGCGCGCGAGCCGCCTGCGCTCAGGCCGCCTCCATGACCTCGCCGCGGATCGCGGTCGCCCACTGGACCACCAGCAACTCGTACTCCACCCGCTCCTGCGCGGACAGGGTCCCGCCCGCGCGCCGCCACAGCGCACGGATCTGATCGTTCAGTTCCGCGGCGGACCGCACGGAACCAGGGGTCACGTAATCGGGGGACATGCGGACAAGCCTAGGGGCAAGCACTGACGCTGCGCTACCGGACGGCTACAGAAGCGGGCGCGGTCAGCCGGCGGACTCCGCGGCGTGCGGGCTGAGGACACCGGCCGCGACCAGCGCGATGATGACGATGCCGAGCGCGATGCGGTACCAGACGAACGGCATGAAACTCTTGGTGGAAATGAACTTCATGAACCAGGCGATGACCACGTACCCGGAGGCGAAGGCGATGACCGTCGCGAAGAGCGTCGGTCCCCAGGCGACGTGGTCGCTCTCCATCGCGTCCTTCAGCTCGAACACGCCGGAGGCGAGCACCGCCGGGACCGCGAGCAGGAACGAGTACCTGGCGGCGGCCTCGCGCCGGTAGCCCATGAACAGGCCGCCGCTGATGGTCGCGCCGGAGCGGGAGACGCCGGGGATCAGTGCCGCCGCCTGGCACAGGCCGTAGATCAGGCCGTCCCGCACGCCCAGGTCCCTGAGCTCCTTGCGCTGCTGCGGCGCGCGGTGCCGGCCGCCCTTCTCGTCCCGGGCGGCCATCCGGTCGGCGACACCGATGACCACGCCGACGACGATCAGCATCGTCGCGGTGATCCGCAGGTCACGGAAGGGGCCCTCGATCTGGTCCTTGAGGGTCAGGCCGAGCACACCGATCGGGATCGAGCCGACGATCACCAGCCAGCCCATGCGTGCGTCGGGATCGTGGCGCATCGACTTGTCGGCGAGGGAGCGCGTCCACGCCGAGATGATCCGCCCGATGTCCTTGCGGAAGTAGATGAGCACCGCGGCCTCGGTGCCGATCTGCGTGATCGCCGTGAAGGCCGCGCCCGGGTCGTGCCAGCCGGAGAACGCCGCGGTCAGCCGCAGGTGCGCGCTGGATGAGACGGGGAGGAACTCGGTCAGTCCCTGGACGAGTCCGAGGACGAGGGATTCAAACCAAGACATGGAGTTGCGTCAGTCCAAGCGGCGATCGGGGAACGGCGAGAAACGGTCGGCGGACACGCCGAACCGTCGCGTGCGGTGATCGGGACCTGGCGTGCCGAGGGGCAGCGTAGCGCCCCGAAATGAACCCCGGGCGACGGGGGTGAACGGGGCCCTACGCCACCGCGGGGCCCGTCACCGTCCAGCCCGGGACCTGTGGATGGGCGGTCAGATCCTCGTGGCGGACGGCGTCGCCGCAGGCCGGGCAGGTGACCTGGGGGACCAGCTCGTGGCCGCAGGCGTGCTCGATCACCATGGGCCGGTCGCCGTCCGGGTGCAGGTGCCGGTCGCCCCACGCCATGAGCGTCATGAGGACGGGCTCCAGTTCGAGACCCGCCCGGGTCGGCCGGTACTCGAAGCGCTGCGGACGCTCGCTGTACGGCTCCCTGGTCACGATGCCGGCGTCCACGAGTCGCCGCAGCCGGGTGGCGAGGACGTCGCGCGGGGCGCCGGTGTTGCGCACCAGCCGGTCGAAGCGGCCGTTGCCAAGGCAGACCTCGCGCAGGACGAGCAGGGAGTACTTCTCGCCGACGAGCGCGAGGGTGTCGGCGATCGAGCAGGGGCGCGGGTTCTTGGGAGCGGCGGCCATGACGGCCAGTCTAGGCGAGGAGCGGGTATGGGTTTGAATTTCAAACTAGCAGGGCCATGGTGGGTCCGGATTTCCTACTCACTGGTAGTTCCCCATTCACCGGTAGTTCCCCACTGGCACTTCACCGGCCACCGGAGGCCCGCACCATGCGTGACGCAGTCGTCGTGGAAGCCGTACGCACCCCGATGGGCAAGGGCAGACCGAACGGAGCCCTCGCCCACGTCCATCCCGTGGAACTCCTCGCGCACATGCTGCGCGCCCTCGTCGAGCGCTCCGGGGTCGATCCGGCGCTCATCGACGACGTCATCGGCGGCACCGTGGACCAGGTCGGCGAACAGGCCATGAACACCACCCGCTACGCGCTGCTGTCGGCGGGCTTCCCCGAGTCCGTGCCCGCGACCACCGTGGACCGCCAGTGCGGCTCCTCCCAGCAGGCCGTCCACTTTGCCGCACAGGGCGTCATGGCCGGGGCGTACGACCTCGTGGTCGCCTGCGGCGTCGAGTCCATGAGCCGCGTGCCGATGTGGTCGAACGTGCCGCCCGGCGCCGACCCCTTCGGCCCCGGCGTCGCAGCCCGCTACCCGCAGGGGCTGGTCACGCAGGGCATCAGTGCCGAACTGATCGCCGCCAAGTGGTCGCTGAGCAGGGAGCGCATGGACGCCTTCGCCGTCTCCTCGCACCGGAAGGCCGCCACCGCCTGGGACACCGGCCGCTTCGACGCCGAGACCGCGCCCCTGGACGGGGTGTCGCGCGACGAGTGCGTCCGCCCCGACAGCAGCGTCGAGGTCCTCGCCGGTCTCGGGCCCGCCTACCACGACCCGGCCTTCGCCGAACGGTTCCCGCGGATCGAGTGGAACATCACCGCGGGCAACGCCAGCCCGGTCAACGACGGCGCCTCGGCGGTGCTGATCACTTCCGGCGAAACCGCGGCCCGCCTCGGCCTGCGCCCGCTCGCCCGGCTGCACAGCTTCGCCGTCACCGGCTCCGACCCGCTGCTCTTGCTCACCGGCGTCGTCCCGGCCACCGAGAAGGTGCTGCGCAGGGCGTCGCTGTCCCTCGGCGACATCGACCTGTTCGAGGTCAACGAGGCGTTCGCGAGCGTCGTGCTGGCCTGGCAGCAGGAGACCGGCGCCGACCTGGACAAGGTCAACGTGCACGGCGGGGCCGTCGCGCTCGGCCATCCCCTCGGCGCCGGCGGCACCCGCCTGACCACCACCCTCGTCCACGCCCTGCGCCAACGCGGGGCCCGTTACGGCCGGCAGACCATGTGCGAGGCGGGCGGTCTCGCCAACGCCATGATCCTGGAAGCGGTGTAACGCCCCGTCAGTGCCCGCGCAGCCGGTGCCGCTTGCGCCAGGCCACCACCGCACCCGCGAGCCCCGGCAGGGCGATGCAGGCCAGCGCGATGAGGAAGGCGGGCGAGGTGGGCGTCGAGGCGCGGGCGCCGGCGACGACGTAGGCGGCGGTGTTGGGGATCGAACCGAGAGCCGTCGCCAGCAGGAAGGGCAGGAGGCCCATGCGGGACACCGCGGCGCAGTAGTTGGCGGCGGCGAACGGCACCCCGGGGAACAGCCGCGCCGCCAGCATCGAGCGGAAACCGTGCCGGCTGAGCTGCCCGTCGGCGGCCTTCAGCCACTTGCCCCGCAGCAGCGGACGCAGCGCCTCCTGGCCGAGGACCCGGCCCAGGCAGAAGGCGATCCCGGCGCCGAGCACCGTTCCCGCCAGCGCGGAGGCGAGCCCGAACTGCGAGCCGAACAGCGCGCCGGCCGCCAGGTTGAGCAGCGGACGCGGCACGAAGGCGACCGTGCACAGCCCGTACGCCACGGCGTAGGCGAGGGCCGCCGCGGCACCCCCGAGCTGCGGCGGCCAGCCGTTGGTCAGCAACTCCTGCGGCTGGAACAGCACCACCGCCGTCGCGGCCGAGGCCAGCAGGGCGACGAGCAGGGAGAGCCGCGACCACGGGGACAGCAGCACTCTCGTCACACGGGCGCTGAGACCGGTCGGAGCGGCCGGTCCGGCGGTGGCACCGGCGAGTTCGGCGGCGGCGGTCCGGGGAGAGACCGTGGCGGTGCCCCCAGAGCGGGTGGTGGCATCGAGCATCCGGTGACACTAACCGACAAATGTGTGTGATCGCCGTATGGTGCGTCTCATGAGCGTCACAGCCCGGCCGGTTCCGGACGCACCGAGGAGCGCTCTCGCCGACACCGTGCTGGAGCGGCTCACCGCCGAGTACCCCACCGCGGCCGACCCCGAGCGGGCCGTCGGGCTGCGGGCGTACATGAAGAACGCGGCACCGTTCCTGGGCATGACCTCGCCCGTTCGCCGCTCCCTCTCCCGCACGGTGCTGGCGGGCGTGCCCCGCCCGGACGAGTCGGACTGCGCCGCGGTCGCGCTGCGCTGCTGGCGGCTGCCCGAGCGCGAGTACCACTACTTCGCCGTCGACTACCTGCGCCGGTATGTGACGCACTGCTCGTCCGGATTCCTGCCCGTGGTCCGGCACCTGCTCACCACGGTGCCCTGGTGGGACACCGTCGACCTGCTCGCCGCGCACGTCGTCGGAGGCCTGGTCACCGCCGACCGCGGCCTCGCGGCCGACATGGACGCCTGGATCGGGGACGAGGACCGCTGGCTGGTCCGCACGGCCCTCCTCCACCAGCTGCGCCACAAGGAACGCACCGACACCGACCGGCTCTTCGGCTACTGCCTGCGCCAGTCGGGCCACGGCGACTTCTTCGTCCGCAAGGCCGTCGGCTGGTGCCTGCGCGAGTACGCCAAGACCGACCCGGACGCCGTACGCGCCTTCGTGGCCGGGCACCGGGACCGGCTCGCACCGCTGTCCGTGCGGGAGGCGCTTCGGACCATCGGTCGCTAATACCGGCGGCGCCGCCGGTCGAACTGCCGTTCCCTCAAAAACCATTCGACGTGCGACGACGCGTCGGCAATGATCGGCGTCATGTTCCGGTACGCCTTCCACCTCGCAGCATCCGCGGTCGCGGATGCCCCGAAGGCTGCCGTCGCCCACTTCACCGCCGCAGTCGACGGCGCCCGAAGCTGACCCTCCCCGGATCGTCCGGCGGACCCCGCAGGGGGAGGGTCGGCCGGCCCCAGGGGTCCCCACCACCGCCACGAGGCTTCGAGGTACCGCCATGTCCAAGACGGCGTACGTCCGCACCAAACCGCATCTGAACATCGGCACGATGGGCCATGTCGACCACGGCAAGACCACCCTGACCGCCGCCATCACCAAGGTCCTCGCCGAGCGCGGGGCCGGCAGCACCACCCAATACGTCGCGTTCGACCGCATCGACCGCGCCCCGGAGGAGGCCGCGCGCGGCATCACCATCAACATCGCGCACGTCGAGTACGAGACCGACACCCGGCACTACGCGCACGTCGACATGCCCGGCCACGCCGACTACGTCAAGAACATGGTCACCGGCGCCGCCCAGCTCGACGGGGCGATCCTCGTCGTCTCCGCGCTGGACGGGATCATGCCGCAGACCGCCGAACACGTGCTGCTCGCCCGGCAGGTGGGCGTCGACCACATCGTGGTCGCGCTCAACAAGGCGGACGCGGGTGACGAGGAACTGACCGACCTGGTCGAGCTGGAGGTCCGCGAACTGCTCTCCGCGCACGGCTACGGCGGCGACGCCGCTCCGGTCGTGCGGGTCTCCGGGCTGAAGGCCCTGGAGGGCGACCCGAGGTGGACGGCGTCCGTCGAGGCGCTGCTCGACGCCGTGGACACGTACGTGCCCATGCCCGAGCGGTACCTGGACGCGCCGTTCCTGCTGCCGGTGGAGAACGTGCTCACCATCACCGGCCGCGGCACCGTCGTCACCGGGGCCGTCGAGCGAGGCACCGTGCGCGTCGGCGACCGGGTCGAGGTGCTCGGCGCATCCGTCGAGACGGTCGTCACCGGCCTGGAGACCTTCGGCAAGCCGATGGAGGAGGCGCAGGCCGGGGACAACGTGGCGCTGCTGCTGCGCGGGGTCGCCCGCGACACCGTGCGCCGGGGGCACGTGGTGGCCGCGCCCGGCAGCGTCGTGCCCTCGCGTCGCTTCACGGCGCGGGTGTACGTCCTGTCAACCCGCGAGGGCGGGCGCTCGACGCCCCTCACCACCGGCTACCGGCCGCAGTTCTACATCCGGACCGCGGACGTCGTCGGCGACGTCGACCTCGGCGAAGCGGCCGTGGCCCGGCCCGGCGACACCGTCACCATGACGGTCGAACTGGGGCGGGACGTGCCGCTGGAGACGGGGCTCGGCTTCGCGATCCGCGAGGGCGGCCGCACGGTGGGCGCGGGGACGGTGACCGCGGTGGGGTGAGTGCCCCGCCGGGCACCGGCACAATGGGCAGGTGAACGAAGCCATACCCGTCAGCCGCGCCACCGACCACGGCACCGCCAAGCTCATGCCCGACGTCGACCGGGAACGGGCCTGGCTGCTCACCGTGGACGGGGCGCCGCAGTCGTACGTCGACCTGGACGAGCCGGCGCACCTGGAGTTCGAGTACACGCGCCGGCTCGGCCACGTCCTGGACACGGTCGCCGAGCCGGGGCGCCCGCTGGACGTGGTGCACCTGGGCGGCGGCGCGTTCACCCTGCCCCGGTACCTGGCCGCGACCAGGGCCGGCTCGCGGCAGGACGTCGTGGAGGCCGACCGGGGGCTGCTCGACCTGGTCGCCGAGCACCTGCCGCTGCCGCCGGACGCGGGCATCACCGCCCACGGGGCCGATGCCCGCGCCTGGCTGGCGGCCGCCCCCGCGGACTCGGCCGACGTCCTGGTCGCCGACGTCTTCGGGGGCTCGCGCGTGCCCGCGCACCTGACCTCCGTCGGCTACGTGCGCGAGGCGGCCCGGGTGCTGCGCGCCGACGGGGTGTACGTGGCCAACCTGGCCGACGGGGCGCCGTTCGGGTTCCTGCGCGGCCAACTGGCCGGATTCGCCCTGTTCTTCGAGGAGCTGGCGCTGATCGCGGAACCGGGCGTGCTGCGCGGGCGCCGCTTCGGCAACGCGGTGCTCGTCGCCGCGCACCGGCCTCTGGACACCGCGGCCCTGGCCCGGCGCACCGCCGCCGACGCCTTCCCGGCCAGGGTCGAGCACGGGGCCGCCCTGCGGGACTTCACCGGCGACGCCGGGCCGGTGCGCGACGAGGACGCCGTGCCGTCGCCCGAGCCGCCCGCCGGGGCGTTCGGCATCGGCTGAGCGGCCCCGTCCGGCCCGGCACGCCTACGACTCGGTCGGCGGTTCCTCGGTGAGGCGCACGGTGCTGAGGATCTTCTGGACCGTCGCCTCCGGGATCTCGTCCTTGACGCCCTTGGGACCGTACAGGTTCCAGGTGACGAAATCGCCCGCGCCGTTCTTGAAGGCGAAGGTGATCGCCTTGCCCTCGGTGTCGCACTTCCCCTTCTTGGGCGCGCCCTCCGAGTGCGCAGTGATGACGCTGCCCTTGATGCCGGCCGCGGTCGTGTACGGCTTCGGCTTGCCGTACTTCACGGCCTTCTTGTCCGGCTCGGTGTACCCGCCGTAGATCCACCACGGCACCCGGGTCTCGGCCGCCGTGTCCGTGTCCTTGGCGCCGCTCTCGCCCCGGGTGCCGGCGGTGGCGAGCGAGGTGGTCTCCTTGCGGCCGTCCTTGTTCTCGTCGGCCGTGCACCACTCGGACTTCAGGTAGGCCGGGGCGGTGACGGTGGTGCGCTCGATCTTGCCGTCCTTCTCCTCCCACTCGAAGCCGACGCTGGTGTCGGTGCTCTCGATCTCCCAGTCGGCGGGCACGTCGAACATGGTGCCGAAGCGCGGGTTGGCGACGACCTTCCAGCCGTCGACGGTGGCCTTCGCCCCCTCGCCGCCGCGCGGGTTGTCGTCGGAACCGGACCCGGTCGGGTCGGCGGTGGGGGATTCGGACTTCTTCTCGGTCGGGCTCGCCGACACCTTCTTGTCCTTGCCCGCGTCCGCCTGGTCGTCCTCGTCACCTCCGAGCACCAGGAACCCGGTGACGCCGGCGGCCACCACCACGGCGAGGGACGCGATGATCGCGACCAGCTTCGTCCGGTTCCCGCCACCGCCGCCACCGCCCGCCGACTGCACGGCGGTGGGCGGCTGCGGAGCGCTCCACTGCTGCTGCCCGTACGCGCCGGGCTGCTGCTGGTAGCCGGGCTGCTGGTACGGATTCGGCTGCTGGTACCCCGGCTGCTGGTACGGATTGTTCTCGTTCTGCGGGTTCTGCTCGCCCCCGGGCGGCTGCTGTCCTGGCCACATGAGCAGTCACCCTAATGCCGCCCAGGACACGATTCGGTCACCGGCCCTTGTCAGGGACGTACCGAAACCCCGAAGCCTCAGGATTCCGAAGGGGTGTATTCCCTGACGGTGGCCAGAATCCCGCGGACGGTGGCCTCGGGCACCTCGTCGGCGACGTCCGCGGCGCCGAAGAACGACCAGGAGACGAAGTCGCCGTCGGCGGACTCGAAGGCGAAGGTGGTCGCCTTCCCGTTCACGTCGCACTTGTCCTTCTTCGCCACTCCGGACGACCGTGAGGTGGCCACGCTGCCCTCGATGCCGGAGGCGGTGGTGAAGGACGTCACCGGTCCCGTCGAGACCTTGTCCCGGTCCGGCTGGGTGAAGACTCCGTAGACCCAGGCCGCCGAGTCGTTCCTGGCGATCTCCTCGGTGCTCCGCGCGCCGTTGTTGCCGCGGGTGCCCGCACTGGCCAGGGGCTTGTAGTCGACCGAGCCGTCCCGGTCGCCGTCCGACCCGCACCACTTCTCCTTCAGGACGGCGGGGCCCTTCATGGCGACCAGGGGCTTCTCCTCGGGGTCGTCGTCCTCGGCGACGTAGGTGGTCCAGCCGCGCGACCGGAGTGCCCAGGAGGCCGGCACGTCGAAGGCGAGGCCGTGGTCGGGGTTGGCCACGACGGTCCAGCCCTCGACGGTGGCCTCCGGGGAGTCGTCACCGCCGCGCGGGTCGTCGGCGGGGGAGGAGGCGGACGGGGAGGCGGTGGTCGGGCCGGGCCGGGCTTCCTCGTCCTCACCGCCGCCCAGGAGGACCACCCCGGTCACGGCGGCGGCGACCACGACTACCGCGGCGGCGACGATCGCGACCGTCCTCGTACGGCCGTTGCCGGGTCCCCGTCCTGGCGGTCCGCCGGCCGGCCCGCCGGAGGTGACGGTGGGGACGTTCCAGGGCGCGGGCTGCTGCTGGTAACCGGGCTGCCGGTACGGGTTGGGCTGCCGCGGGTCCGGTCCGCCGGTGGACGACTGCTCTCCTGGCCACATGGGCGCACAGCATACGGCGATCTTGGCCGGTGCCTGGCCCCGGAAGCTACTCATGGGTAACCTACCGCCATGAGCGCAGATCAGATGTCGATCGGCGAGTTGCTCGCCGCCACGGTGCCGATGGTCCGGACCCTGAACCTCGAGTACCGGGAAACCACCCCCGAGAAGGCCGTCCTGGCCCTTCCGGACCAGAGCGAGTACCGCAACCACGTCGGCGGACCGCACGCCGGAGCCATGTTCACGCTGGGCGAGTCGGCCAGTGGCGCGATCGTCCTCGCCGCCTTCGGCGACCAGCTCTCCCGGGCGGTGCCGCTGCCGGTCACCGCGGAGATCGCCTTCAAGAAGATCGCCCTCGGCCCGGTCACCGCCACCGCGACGCTCGGCCGGCCCGCAGCGGAGGTCGTCGCCGAACTGGACGCCGGCAGCCGCCCCGAATTCCCGGTGAGCGTCGCCATCCGGCGCGAGGACGGAGCCGTCACCGGTGAGATGACCGTCATATGGACCCTGCGCCCCAACAGCTGACCTCCGCCGACCCGGTACGCTTCCCGGTGCGCCTCGTTCGAGGCGCACCGGGAAAAGGTGTCCGAAGCGGAGGGTGGGGCGTTGCACGTCCAGGAATGGCTCGACACGGTGCCCGCGGCGGCCGTCTACGCCGTCGTGGCGCTGGTCATCGGTCTGGAGAGCCTCGGCATTCCGTTGCCCGGCGAGATCGTCCTGGTGTCGGCGGCCCTGCTGTCGTCGCAGCACGGCGGGATCGACCCCGTGGTCCTCGGCGCCTGTGCCAGCGCGGGCGCGGTGATCGGCGACTCCATCGGATACGCCATCGGCCGCAAGGGTGGCCGGCCCCTGCTGGCCTGGCTGGGCAGAAAGTTCCCCAAGCACTTCAGCGAGGGGCACGTCGCCACCGCCGAGCGGTCCTTCCAGAAGTGGGGCATGTGGGCCGTGTTCTTCGGCCGCTTCGTCGCCCTGCTGCGCATCTTCGCGGGCCCGCTGGCCGGTGTGCTGCGGATGCCGTACTGGAAGTTCCTGATCGCCAACGTCCTCGGCGGCATCGTCTGGGCGGGTGGTACCACCGCCGTCATCTACTACGTCGGCGTCGTCGCGGAGGACTGGCTCAAGCGCTTCTCGTGGCTGGGCCTGGTCCTGGCCGTCGTGATCGGCGTCGCCTCGATGCTGATCGTCAGGCGCAGGGCGAGCAAGGCCCAGCCGGACCCCGAGCCGGTCGTCGCCGGGGAATGAAACGCGCCCCGATCAAGGGGCGCGGGGAACTGCGCGAGCAACCACGACGAAGCCGCGGCCGGCCGACTACAGAACCTCACCCATCGCATCCCGATGCTGCCCGGCCAGCGCCGCGTACATCGTGCCGTTCAGCGTGACCCCCTGACGCTCCTCCTCCGTCAGCTCCCGCTTCACCTTGGCCGGCACCCCCGCGACCAGTGACCCCGGCGGCACCACCATGCCCTGCGGGACCAGGGCCTGGGCGGCGACCAGTGAACCGGCGCCGATCACCGCGCCGTTGAGCACCGTGGCACCCATGCCGATCAGGCAGTCGTCCTCGACGGTGGCGCCGTGCACCACGGCGTTGTGCCCGATGGAGACCCGCTCGCCGACGGTGACGGGGAAGCCGGGGTCGGCGTGGAGGGTGCAGTTGTCCTGGACGTTGCTGTCCGCGCCGACGGAGATCCGCTCGACGTCGCCGCGCAGCACCGCGCCGTACCAGACGCTCGCCCCCGCGTGCAGGGTCACGTCCCCGACGACCGAGGCCGTCGGCGCCACGAAGGTCCCGGCGTCCACCTTCGGGTCCTTGCCGCCGATGCCCGTGATCAGCGCCTTCTGCGTCATCTTCGCCTCCTGCTCGGGTGTTGTACGGCACCGTACGCCACCCGGTGGGGTGAAGATCACAGCCCGGTTCGGGCCTGGCCGTACCTCGCGCGGACTACCGTGAGCGGGTGCCCCACCGCAAGAACACGTTCTCGTCCTGGCGGAGCCGCCTCGCGCAGCGGGCCGTCCACGCGGGCTGGGCCTGGGTGCAGCGCACCGGTTCCGTCACCGCCGCGCACCCCGGGCGCTTCCGCTTCGGCGCGCTGGGCACGGGCACCCGGCTGGCCTTCCCGCTCGGCACGGTCTTCGGCGAGCCCTGGATCCATGTGGGCGCCCACTGCATCATCGGCGAGCAGGTCACGCTGACCGCCGGGCTGATGCCCGACCTGGACCTGGGTCCGGAGCCGATCCTGCGCATCGGCGACGGAGTCGTCCTCGGCCGGGGCAGCCACGTCATCGCGGACACCACCGTCACCATCGGCGGCGACTGCTACTTCGGCCCGTACGTCTACGTCACCTCCACCAACCACTCCTACGACGACCCCCACCAGCCCATCGGCAAGCAGTGGCCCCGGATGGACCCGGTGGAGATCGGCCCCGGCTGCTGGATCGGCACCGGCGCGGTGATCCTGCCGGGTGCCCGGATCGGGCGGAACGTGGTCGTGGCCGCCGGTGCAGTGGTCCGGGGCGAGGTCCCCGACCACGCCGTGGTGGCGGGCGCCCCCGCCCGCGTCGTACGCCGCTGGACCCCCGCCGAGGGCTGGCAGCCGCCGCTCAGGACGCCGGCCCCGGTGCCGATCCCCGACGGGATCACGCCGGGTCAGCTGCGGGAGTTGTCCGAGCTGGACGACGAGGCGGTGGCCCGTCTCGCCGAGCTGGACGCCCCGGGGGACGCGGCGGGCAGGCTCGCCGAACCGGCCGCGGAGAGCTGAGCGGGAGCCGAGGCGAACGGCACCGCCGGCGCGCCCCGCAGTACAGTTCGGTGGACCTTCGGGTGCAGCGGACCGTGGTCCAGCGAAGTGCACCCTGTCCTGCACGCCGACGCACTAGTTACCGGACGGAACGTGGCGGACCTCGACCTGCTGACCCAGTCCCTCGCGCGCAACGTCAAGCGCTGGCGTACCGAGCGCGGCTTCACCCTGGAGGCGCTGGCGGCGCGTGCCGGTGTCAGCCGCGGCATGCTCATCCAGATCGAACAGGCCCGCACCAACCCCAGCCTCGGCACCGTCGTGAAGATCGGCGACGCGCTCGGCGTCAGCATCACCACCCTGCTCGACTGGGAGCAGGGGCCCACGGTCCGGGTCGTCCCCGCCGAGCAGGCCGTACGCCTCTGGCACACCGACGCCGGCAGCTTCAGCCGGCTCCTCGCCGGAGCGGAGGCGCCCGGGCCGCTGGAGATGTGGGAGTGGCGGCTGATGCCGGGCGAGAGCAGCCCCTCCGACCCGCACCCCACCGGCACGGTCGAGCTGGTGCACGTGACGGCGGGGGAGCTGACCCTCACCGTGGACGGAGCGGCCCACCGCGTCCCGACGGGCGCGAGCGCCTCCTTCGAGTCCGACACCCCGCACACGTACGGCAACGAGGGCGACGCCCCGATGGAGATGATCATGGCGGTCTCGGTGCCGCCCGTCCGCTGAGACGGCCGTTCTCCGCGGCATCGGCAGTTGTTAGCGTGCCGCCATGCACGCACCCATCGGGAACTTCGACCGGGCCACACCCGCCCCGGAATGCCTCGACGAACTGATCCGCCCGGTCGCCGACGCCGTACGCCTGTGGAGCGGCAGCGTCCCCGCCGACCAGATCCTCTACGTCGACACCGAACCGGAATGGGCCGACACCGCCACCTTCGTCGAGCACTACGGCCGTGAGCTGCTCGAACAGTCCGCCAACTGCGTGGTGGTCACCGGCAAGCGGGGCGGCGGCACGACGCCGGCCGCCTGTGTCGTGCTCTCCACCACCCGCGTCGACGTCAACGGCGTCGTACGCCGTCACCTCGGGGCGCGCAAGGCGTCGTTCGCCCCGATGGACGCCGCCACCGGCGAGACCGGCATGGAGTACGGCGGCATCACGCCGGTCGGCCTGCCCGGCGACTGGCCCGTGCTGGTCGACTCGGCCGTCGTCGACCTGCCGTACGTCCTGGTCGGCAGCGGACGCCGGCGCGGCAAGCTGCTCGTGCCGGGCAAGGCGTTCGCCGAGCTGCCCGGCGCCGAGGTGCTGGACGGGCTCGGCACCGCCTGAGCCGTCATGCGGTGGCGTGGTGGGCGATCGCCAGATGCGGATCCGCCTCGCCGGGGGAGGGCGCCGGGTCGGCGTGGACCAGGGCCGCGGTGAGCCGCGGCACGGCGTGCAGCAGGGCGTGCTCGGCCGCCACGGCGATGCGGTGCGCCTCGCGCACGGTCGCCTCGCCGTCCACCACCAGGGCGACCTCGGCGCGCAGCCGGTGCCCGATCCAGCGCAGCCGCAGCTCGCCCACCCCGCGCACGCCCGGGATCTCGCCAAGCACCCGCTCGGCCCGGTCCACCAGTGCCGGGTCGACGGCGTCCATCAGCCGCCGGAACACCTCGCGGGCCGCGTCCCGCAGGACCAGGACGATCGCGGCCGTGATCGCCAGTCCCACGACCGGGTCGGCGAGCTGCCGGCCGAGCGCGGCACCTCCCGCGCCCAGCAGTACCGCCAGTGACGTGTAGCCGTCGGTGCGGGCGTGCAGGCCGTCGGCGACCAGCGCGGCCGAGCCGATCTCCCGGCCCACGCGGATCCGGTGGCGGGCGACCCACTCGTTGCCGGCGAAGCCGACCAGGGCGGCCGCGGCGACCGCCGGGACGTGTGCCATCGGGCGCGGGTCGAGCAGCCGGTCCACCGCCGTCCACGCCGCGAGCACCGCGGACGCGGCGATGGTCAGGACGATCACGACGCCGGCCAGGTCCTCCGCCCGTCCGTAGCCGTACGTGAAGCGCCGGGTGGCGGCGCGCCGGCCCAGGACGAAGGCGATGCCCAGCGGTACGGCGGTCAGCGCGTCCGCGGTGTTGTGCACCGTGTCGCCGAGCAGCGCCACCGAGCCGGAGACCACCACCACGGCCGCCTGCGCGAGCGCCGTCGCGCCCAGCACCGCCAGCGACACCCACAGCGCGCGCAGCCCGCGGGCCGAGGACTCCAGGGCCGAATCCAGCTTGTCGGCGCTCTCGTGCGAATGGGGGGTGAGCCGGTGGGCGAGGCGGTGCGTGACGCGGTGCCACCGGCCGGCGGGGGAGCGGTGGTCGTGGCGGGGTTGACCGTCGTGGTGGTGATGCCGGTGCGGGTCGCTCATGGGTGCCCCTTCCGGTGTTCGGGTGTTCTGGTCTTCCGGCGGCCGGTGTTCCTGTGTGCCGGTGCGGTCGGGGTGGACGCGCGCCGTCCACGACGCCATTATGTGCGTATGAGCGCACGCATGCACCTATCACCTGCGGACGATGCGCACCCGCGCACACCGGGCGAGGAGCAGTTCGCGCTCGCCGCCGAGGTCCTCGCCCTGCTCGGCGACCGCACCCGCCTCACTCTGCTGCACTCCCTGACTGCCGAAGAAGCCGACGTCACCACCCTCACCGAGGCCTGCGGGGCGGCCCGCCCGGCGGTCAGTCAGCACCTGGCCCGGCTGCGGCTCGCGGGGCTGGTGAGCACCCGCAAGGAGGGGCGCCGCGTCGTGTACTCCCTGCGCGACGGACACCTGCGCCGCCTGGTCGACGAGGCGCTGAACGTGGCCGACCACCGGCTCGGCGACCGGCCACTGCACGACTGAGCGGGACCCGGTCCCGTGCGGGCACACGTCCCGCACGCCGAACCGGATCTCCCGCCCCCCACGTCCGCGTACTCGCGGAGCAGGTCCGTCACTGGGAACTGCTCTGAGTGGCCACGACATTGACGCTCCATCAGCTCCGGGAACGGCCGCGGTGGCCTCACTCCGGGAAAAGGCCTGGCGGGTCACGACCGGCGAAGCTATGCTCCCCGCGATGACTACTCCTCCACTCGGCAGATTGGGGGACCCGTCCGCGCAAGGTGAGTGCTGATGGCCACTCACCTCGTGAACGGGGACTCCTGCTCCCGCATTTCCCTCTGGCAGCGCGTGCGCGAGTTCGCCGTGCCGCCCTCCATGATCGAGACCGCGACCACCCGCCGCCGGGCCGGGGACTGGGCGGGCGCGTGCGCCGCCGCGGCCGTCGACGTCGACCTCGACCTGCGTTCCGTGGCGCGCGCCCACGGCCAAGCTCTCGCCTCCCGGCTCCGGGCCGACCTGCGTCACCTCGCTCCCGACCTGCTGCGCTGGCACATGCCGAGAATCGCCCCGGACGGACTGCTCCGCCCGGGCCTCACCCTCACCCTGGCCCGGTACGACACCGACGACCGCGACGGCGCACGTCCGGTGCACCTCGTCGTTCGCACCCCGCCCGCCTGGGCGGACGGCGGTCAGCGCATCAGCCTGGCCCTGTGGGACGGTTCGGGCCCTGGCACCGCACGGCACCCGCACCCCCGGCCCAGCCGGCGCTTCCGGCTCGACCTGCACCGCCACCTGTGGGACGCGCGCAGAACCGGTGAACTGCGCGTCCGCTCGGGTGCCGGCCTGCCGGCGTCGGCCGACGCACCGCCCGAACTCGCGGACGCACTGGGGACGGTGCCGCCGGGACGGCGCTGCGCCGCCGGCCGGTGGGCGGCCGAGGCGCGGATGCTGCTCCGGGCCGAGGACACCGGTTCCACGACGGTCGTCGTGCGGGTCGGGGCCGGACGGAGGCTTGCCCTGGAGACGGGCGCCGACGAACGCGACGTGTCCGCGCCACCGCGGGTGGCCGCGCTGCCCACGGGCGGAGTCCCGTCCGCGCTGCCGGTGCTCCCCGACGCTGCCACCTGGGTGCTGCCCGACCTGGAGCTGATCCGCGCCGGAGCGATCGATGCGGGCCGGCTGCATCCGCTGGTCGCCCCGGCACTGTCACCGGGCCCGGCTCCGGCACCGGCCGCCCCGCCCCGGGCCTGGGACCCGGCTGCGGGCCCGCGGATCGTGGACTGCCGGGGAGCCCGGCACCGGATCGGTCTCGTCGACGGAGCCCTCGCGGCCCTGGACCACGATCCGGCCGAGACCCGCCGCGAGGAACTTCTCGCCGCGCTGACCGGTACGCCGCTGCCCTGCTTCCAGGCCGTCGACGAGGCACACCGGCGTCCGGAGTGCCTCCCCGACATCCGCGAACGCCTCAACCACGGGGACACCGCCGGTGCCCTCGCCGTCGTCGAAGCCTGCTGGGCCCCGCCGCACGCCTGCGCGACGGCGCCCTGCGGGACGACCTGGAGGCCGCCGCGCGGCGGCGGATCGCCCACGGCATGTTCCGCGCGGGCCTGGACGAGCCCACCGCGAGACGCGTCCGCCCGGACCGGAACCGGCCACGGGAGGGCCGCTCCCGCCCGCGTCACGCGACCTTCGACTGACCCGGGGCCCGCGGACGTCTTCGCCGGACATCTCCGCGCCGCACCCCGCCCACGACTGACACCATGGTGATGAAAAAAGATGACATGTGACCCCACCGCGCCCTCGCAGCTCGACGTGGCCGGTGAACTCCTGACCCTCCTGCGCGCCACGACCACCGAACCGCGGCCCGACACCCAACTGGAGGCCCTCACCCTGGCCGTGACCGCCGACCTCCCCGTGCTGCTGTGGGGAGAGCCCGGGATCGGCAAGACCGCGGCGCTCACACAGCTCGCCGCCGCCCTGGGCCTCCCGCTGACCACGGTGATCGCCAGCGTGCACGAGCCGTCCGACTTCTCCGGGCTGCCCGTCGTCGGCGACGACCCGGCCGAACAGGGCGTTCCGATGGCCCCGCCGGACTGGGCCGTGCGCCTGGTGCGGGCGGGCCGGGGACTGCTGTTCCTCGACGAACTGTCCACCGCGCCGCCCGCCGTGCAGGCCGCACTCCTCCGCCTCGTCCTCGAACGGCGGATCGGCGCGCTGCGCCTGCCGCCCGGAGTAAGGATCGTGGCCGCCGCCAACCCGCGGTCCTCGGCGGCCGACGGCTGGGAGCTGAGCCCGCCCCTGGCCAACCGGTTCGTCCATCTCCAGTGGACCCACGACCAGGACGTCGTCGTACGCGGCCTCGGCGGAACCTGGCCCCGGGCGACGCTGCCGAGCCTCGACCCGGCAGGGCTGGAGAAGGCGGTGCGGTACGCGCGCCGCGCGGTGTGCGAGTTCCTCACCGCCCGCCCCGGGCTCGTCCACCGGCTGCCCGGCGGCGAGACACGCCGGGGCGGCGCCTGGCCGTCGCCCCGTAGCTGGGAGATGACCCTGTGCCTGATCGCCTTCGCGACTGCGGCCGGCTCCTCCAGGGAGGTGCTCTCCCTGCTGGTGCGGGGGACCGTCGGGGACGGCCCCGGCCTCGAACTCATGGCGGGCCTGGACCGGATGGACCTCCCGGACCCCGAGACGCTGCTCGCCGACCCGATGGGTGCGGTGCTGCCCGAACGGGGAGACCTGCGTCAGGCCGTGCTGGACGGGGTGGTGGCCGCCGTACGCAAGCGGCCGGACAAGTCCCGGTGGGACGCGGCGTGGGCGCTGCTGGCCCGGGCGACGGAGACCGGCGCGCCGGACGTCGTGGTCGTCCCGGCGACGACACTCGCGACGCTGCGGCAGCAGGACTGGGACGTCCCCGTCTCGATCGAGCGGCTGGCCGGAGCCATGACCCTGTCCCGCCGCGCGGACCGAGCGGCCGACCGGGCGGCCGCACGCGTCGCGGGAACGGCGAAGGCGGGCCGATGAAGCCGATGAAGCCGGGGAGGCCGTGGGGACCGAGGACGTCCAGGGACCCGGGGAAGCCGAGGAACCCGGGGCGCCCGGCCGGGGCGGCGCCGCCTCCGGGTGTGCCGGGACCGGACGGGGCGTACGGCGGTGCGTCCGGCTCGGCCGGAGCGGGCGTCGGCGCGCCGGACGGGGGTGGGGCCGGCGGCGGGTCGAGCGCGGTTCGGCCGGCGACGGCCGGATCCGGCGCGGCCGAGCCGGGCCCGCCGGCGCCGAGCGGGACCGCCTCGGGGGTTTCGGCGTCCGGCACGGAGACGGCCGGGCCGGGCCGGGTGAAGGCGGACCTCGACAAGCTCTTCGCCGCCCGGTTGCAGGCCGCCCGGGCCCGGCCCTACCTGGCGACGGCGCTGTTCGCCCTGCACGTCGTCCCGTCGCGCAGGGTGCCGACGATGGCCGTCGACCGGCACTGGCGGTGCTACGTCTCGCCCGTTTTCGTGGACCGTACGCCCGTGGAGGAGCTGGCCGGCGTCTGGGTGCACGAGGTCTCGCACCTGCTGCGCGACCACCACGGGCGCAGTGACCGGGTGGCGCGCGAGCGCGGGCTGACCGGCCCGGCGGAACGGCTGCGGATGAACATCGCCGCGGACTGCGAGATCAACGACGACGTGTTCGGCGACGGGCTGGTCCGCCCCGAGGGCGCGGTCGATCCGAGATTCCTGCAACTGCCCGAAGGGCAGCTCATGGAGGACTACCTGCGCCAGTTCCGGCTGGGGCGGCTCACCGAGAGCCTGGCCTGGCTGGACTGCGGCAGCGGCGCCGACGGACTCGACCGGGAGTGGGACCTGGGGCCCGACGGCGCGGACGGACTCAGCGAGCAGGAACGCGACGCCGTGCGCTTCCGGGTGGCACGGGGCATCAGCGCCCGCCCGGGAAAGGCCCCCGAGGGCTGGCGCCGGTGGGCCGAGCAGGTGTTCCATCCACCGCAGCCCTGGCGCGAGTTGCTGGGTGCGGCGGTCCGCTCGGCCACCTCGTCGGGCGGCGCGGGCGAGGACTACACGTACGGCAGGCCGTCGCGCCGCTCGGCCGGAACACCCGGCGTGGTGCTGCCCAGCCTGCGGCGCAGACCGCCCCGGGTCGCCGTGGTCATCGACACCTCGGGATCGGTCAGCGACGCCGAACTGGGCAGCGCGCTCCTGGAGGTCGCCGCGATCGCCCGCGCCGTCGGCGGCCGACGCGACCTGGTCACCGTGGTGCCGTGCGACGCGGCGGCCCGGGTCACACACTCCCTGTGCCGGGCCGAGGGCATTGCGCTGGTGGGCGGCGGCGGTACGGACCTGCGTACCGGCTTCGCGAAGGCACTCCGCTCACGGCCCGCGCCGGACGCCGTCGTGGTGCTGACCGACGGCCAGACACCCTGGCCGGACACGCGGCCCGCGTGCCGGACGGTGGTGGGCCTGTTCCCCCGGGAACGGAGCGGTGCCTACGACGAGGACGACCCCGACTACGTTCCCGACGCACCGCCCGACTGGGCCCGCGTGGTGCTCATCGAGTCCGGACCGGGCGGTTGAGCCGGGGCGCGGCCGGTACCGGCACGGTCAGCCGAGCCGCGGAATCTCGATCGCCGGGCAGCGGTCCATCACCATCTCCAGGCCCGCGGCCCGGGTCCGCTCGTACGCCGCCTCGTCGACCACGCCGAGCTGGAACCAGACCGCACCGGCACCCTTGGCGACCGCCTCGTCGGCGACCGGGCCGGCCAGGTCGCTGTTGACGAAGACGTCGACGACGTCCACGTCGAACGGGATGTCCGCCAGCGAGGCGTACCCCTGCTCGCCGTGCACCGTCTCCGCCTTCGGATGTACGGGCACGACGCGCTTGCCGAAGCGCCGCAGCACCTCGGCGACGCCGTACGCCGCGCGCTGCCGGTTGGACGACAGACCCACCACGGCCCAGGTGTCGCCCAGCTCGGTGAGGATCTTGCGGACGGTTGCCTCGTCGCCGTACACCGGCGGCCTCCTCGTGCTCCCGGGCGGCCCGCGGGTCGCGCCGCCCGGTCGGGACAACGGACGGCGGCGCGCCGGGATTCCCGGTGCGCCGGGAGCGATGCCCCGAGCGCGCCCCTGTGCGTCGTCGAGCCACGCCGCCTACGCTCGCCTCGTGCTGCGCATCATCGACGCCCGGACCGGAGAACCCGCCCCCGCCGCCCGACGGGCCCCGACGCGGGTCGAGGCGCACGCGCCGGGGTGCGACGCCACCGCCCTGCGGGTCGTGCTCGTCGCGGACCTCCTGGTGCGCGTCCTGGAACTCGACGGCACCCCGGCGTGGGGCGTGCTCACGGGGGCGGAGAAGGGGGGACGGCTGCGGAAGGACGCCGCCGCCCTCGGCATCCGGCCCTTCGAGGACGGCGACGCCCACGGAGCGGGCACCGGGCAGAGCGTCCGCGTCGTGGGCGAGGGCGGGAGCGGGGAAGCAGCCCCGGACGCGGCGATCGTCTCCGTCGCCCCCGTGCGCCCGGCCGTCTCCGACCTCACCGACCCCGACGCCGTACGCCTCGCCCTGCTGGAACGGCACCACCACGCGCGCGTGGGGCTCGACGCCGCAGCGCTGGACGAGGCCCGGGGCACCCTCGCCCGGTGGCGCCGGTCGGTCGCCGACTGGGCCCGGCACCCCTCGCGTCCGGTCCCGGGCGAGGTGAGGGACCGGCTGCGGGCCGCGTGGGAGGACGACCTGGACGCCCCTGCGGTACTGGGCGTCCTGCGCCAGGTGGAGACCGCCCCGGACCTCGCTGACGGAGCCCGGTTCGAGATCTGCGCGTACGCCGACCGGTTCCTCGGCCTCCAGCTCACCCGGGACGTCGGCACCGCGTACTGACCGCGGCTCCGCCCGGCCGGGACGACCGGCCCGAAGGACGCGGCACGCCGAGCGCATAGGCTGGCCTGATGCAGGACGAGTACCGCACGGTCGCCCGCGCGGGTGTGCACGAAACCGAGATCAACCGCTCGCGCTTCCTGTGCGCCCTCGCCCCGGCCGCCACCGAACAGGACGCCCAGGCGTTCGTCGCCGGCGTGCGCAAGGAGCACGCGGACGCCAGCCACAACTGCTGGGCGTACGTCATCGGCGCGGACGCCGCCGTCCAGAAGGCGAGCGACGACGGCGAACCGGGCGGCACCGCCGGCGTCCCGATGCTCCAGATGCTGCTGCGCCGCGACATGCGGTACGTCGTCGCCGTCGTCACCCGCTACTACGGCGGCGTCAAGCTCGGCGCGGGCGGACTCATCCGCGCCTACGGCGGCGCGGTCGGCGAAGCCCTGGACGACCTCGGCACCCTCACTCGCCGACGGTTCCGCCTGGCCACGGTGACCGTCGACCACCAGCGGGCCGGCAGGCTCCAGAACGACCTGCGTACCGCGGGCCGCGCGGTACGCGACGTGCGGTACGGCGAGGCCGTCACCATCGAGGTCGGCCTGCCGGAGGCCGACGTGGACACCTTCCGCTCCTGGCTCGCGGACGCCACCGCGGGATCGGCCGGCCTCGAACTGGGCGGAGAGGCGTACGGGGACGCATAGGCAAGGCGCAGACAAGGCGGACAATGGCAGACAAAGCGGGCAAAAGGGGCGTAACTACCCTTGACGGCGCCGCGGTCCAGGGCGAAACGGGAGTTACCGCCAGGACTGTCGGACCCTCCCGTTAGTCTCGGGGACCATGCGACTGCTGCACACTTCCGACTGGCACCTCGGCCGGGCGTTCCACCGGGTGAACATGCTCGGCGCCCAGGCCGGGTTCATCGGTCACCTCGTCGAGACCGTGCGCGAGCACGCCGTCGACGCCGTGGTCGTGTCGGGAGACGTGTACGACCGGGCGGTGGCGCCGCTCGCCGCCGTCGAGCTGTTCGACGAAGCCCTGCACCGCCTCGCCGACCTCGGCGTGCCGACGGTGATGATCTCCGGCAACCACGACTCGGCCCGCCGTCTCGGGGTCGGTGCCGGGCTCATCGACCGGGCCGGCATCCACCTGCGCACCGACCCGGCGGGCTGCGGCACCCCCGTCGTGCTGGCCGACGCCCACGGGGACGTGGCCTTCTACGGGCTGCCGTATCTCGAACCGGCTCTCGTGAAGACCGAGTTCGGTGTCGACAAGGCGGGCCACGAGGCCGTGCTCGCCGCCGCCATGGACCGGGTGCGCGCCGACCTCGCCGCACGCGCGCGGGGCACCCGTTCCGTCGTGCTCGCACACGCCTTCGTCACCGGCGGCGAGCAGAGCGACAGTGAGCGGGACATCACCGTCGGCGGAGTCGCCGCCGTGCCCTGCGGTGTCTTCGACGGCGTGGACTACGTCGCACTGGGGCACCTGCACGGCTGCCAGACCCTCACCGAGCGAGTCCGCTACTCCGGCTCCCCGCTGCCGTACTCCTTCTCCGAGCACCGGCACCGCAAGAGCATGTGGCTCGTCGATCTCGACGCCGGCGGGTCGGTCACCGCCGAGCGCCTCGACTGCCCGGTGCCGCGCTCGCTGGCCCGGCTGCGCGGGACGCTGGCGGACCTGCTCGCCGACCCGGAGCTGACCGAGCACGAGGACGCGTGGGTCGAGGCGACCCTCACCGACCCGGTCCGCCCCGACGAGCCCATGGCCCGGCTCACGGAGCGGTTCCCGCACACGCTCAGCCTCGTCTTCGACCCCGAGCGGGCACCCGACGAGCCGGGCGTGTCCTACGCCCGGCGGCTCGCGGACCGCAGCGACGAGCAGATCGCGGAGGACTTCGTGGCCCACGTGCGCGGCGCCGGGCCCGACGACCACGAACAGGGCGTGCTGCGGGACGCCTTCGACGCGGTGCGCGCGGACGACACCGTGCGGGAGGTGGCCCGGTGAGGCTGCACCGGCTGGACATCACCGCCTTCGGCCCCTTCGGCGCCTCCCAGAGCGTGGACTTCGACGAGCTCTCCGCCGCCGGGCTGTTCCTGCTGCACGGCCCCACCGGCGCGGGCAAGACCTCCGTACTCGACGCCGTCTGCTACGCCCTGTACGGCTCGGTGCCGGGCGCCCGGCAGAGCGGCAGCGGTCAGGGCATGACGCTGCGCAGCGATCACGCGGCCGTCGGCACCCGCACCGAGGTGTGCCTCGAACTGACCGTCGCGGGACGCCGGCTGGAGATCACCCGGCAACCGCCCTGGGAACGCCCCAAGCTCCGCGGCAAGGGCACGACCGTCGACAAGGCGCAGACCTGGCTGCGCGAGTACGACGCGAAGACCCGGGTCTGGAAGGACCTCAGCCGGTCCCACCAGGAGATCGGCGAGGAGGTCACGCAGCTGCTCGGCATGAGCCGCGAGCAGTTCTGCCAGGTCGTGCTGCTGCCCCAGGGCGACTTCGCGCGCTTTCTGCGTGCCGACGCGGAGGCACGCGGCAAGCTGCTCGGGCGGCTCTTCGACACCCGGCGGTTCGCCGAGGTCGAGAAGCACCTCGCCGAACGGCGCCGGACGACGGAGGCCCGGGTACGCGAAGGGGACGCCGCGCTGCTGGCCGACGCGCACCGGATGCAGCAGGCCGCGGGCAGCGCCATGGAACTGCCCGAGCTGGCGCCGGGCGAGCCGGGCCTGGCCGACGCGGTCCTGCGTGCCGCAGCCGTCGCCCGCGGCACCGCACGCGAGCTGCTCGCGGTCGCCGACTGCCGGCTCGCGGCCACCGAGTCCGCCCAGGCCGCCGCCGAACGCCACCTGGCCGACACCCGCGAACTCGACCGGCTGCAACGCCGGTTCGCCGAGGCACGGGAGCGTGCCGCCCGGCTGGCGGAGCGGGCCGACGCCCACCGCGCCGCGAAGGAGCGCATGGAGCGAGGCCGCAAGGCCGAGGCGGTGGCACCCGCGCTGGAACTGCGGGAGGCCGCCGACACGGAACACCGGAGGGCGGCCGCCGCGGAAGCACGCGCCCGTGGCCAGCTGCCGCAGGCGCTCGCCGGCGCGGGTGCGGCCGGGCTCGCCGCCGCCGCACGCCGGGCCACGGAGGAACTGGGCGGCCTCGAGTCGGCCCGCCGCGCCGAACGACGCCTCACCGAACTGGTCGAGGAGCGGGCCGGCCTCGACCGCCAGGAACGCGCCGACGACGACGTCCGGCAGGAGGCGGAGACCTGGCTCGCCGACTGGGAGACCACCCGCGCCGCACTCCAGGGCCGCGTCGACTCCGCGCAGGAGGCCGCGACCCGCGCCGAACAGCTCGCCGTACAACGCGACCCGGCACGGCGGCGGCTCGACGCCGCCCGGCAGCGTGACCGGCTCACCGACGACACGGGAGCGGCGCGGCGGCAGGCGCTCGCCTCGGCCGAACAGGCCGTCGAGGCCCGCGCCCACTGGCTGGACCTCAAGGAACAGCGCCTGCACGGCATCGCCGCCGAACTCGCCGCGAGCCTCACCGACGGCGCACCCTGCGCGGTGTGCGGCGCCACCGAGCACCCCGCCCCGGCGCGCAAGAGCGCCGGCCATGTCGACCGCGAGGCGGAGGAGCGCGCCCTCGCCGCCTACCAGGCCGCCGACGAGCGGCGCGCGGACGCCGAACGGCACCTGGGCACCCTACGGGAGGCACTGGCCGCCGCGGCGGCGGAAGCCGGCGACGCGTCCACGGCCCGGCTGGCCGAGGAGGCCGGGGAGATCGAGGGGGAGTTCACACGGGCGCGGGCGGTGGCCTCCGGGCTGCACGCCGCGCAGGAGGAGCTGCGGCGGGCGGAGCACGAACGCGAGGAGCGCGTCGCCGCCCAGCAGCAGGCCGCCGTCCGGTCCGCCTCTCGGGTCGCGGGACGCGAGCGGCTGGAGCGCGAACAGATCGCGCTGGAGGAGGAGTTGACGCGGGCTTGCGGCGCCGCCGCGAGCGTGGCGGAGCGGGCGGCGCAGCTGGAGCGACAGGCCGCGCGGCTCACGGAGGCCGCGGACGCCGCCCGCGTCGCCGCGGACGCCGCCCAGCGGCTCAAGGACGCCGACGCCCGGCTCGCCGACGCCGCCTTCCGGGCCGGCTTCGACACCCCCGGGGACGCGGCCGCCGCCCTGCTCGACGACACCGCCCACCGTGAGCTGCAACGACGGCTCGACGCCTGGCAGTCGGAGGACACCGCCGTCCGCTCGGTCCTCGCCGAGGCCGACACCGCCGACGCCGCCCGGCGACCGCCCGCCGGCCTCGCCGAGGCGGAACGGGCGGCCGCCGAGACGGGCCGGTGGCTGCGCGAGGCGTCCTCGGCCCGCGACGCCGCCGCCCGGTGCTGCGCAGAGCTGGACCGGCTGTCCGCGCAGGCCACCACCTCCGTGCGCCGGCTCGCCCCGCTGCGCGAGGAGCACACCCGGGTCGCCCGGCTCGCCTCCCTCGCCGCGGGCACCTCCGCGGACAACGAACGCCGGATGCGCCTGGAGGCGTACGTCCTGGCCGCCCGGCTCGAGCAGGTCGCCGCCGCCGCCACCGCCCGGCTGCTGCGCATGTCCTCCGGCCGCTACACCCTCGTCCACTCCGACGACCGCGCCGGCCGCGGACGCAGCGGCCTGGGGCTGCACGTCGTCGACGCCTGGACCGGCCGCGAGCGCGACGCCGCCACGCTGTCCGGCGGCGAGACTTTCTTCGCCTCGCTCGCCCTCGCGCTCGGCCTCGCCGACGTCGTCACCGACGAGGCGGGCGGTGTCCGCCTGGACACCCTCTTCATCGACGAGGGTTTCGGCAGCCTCGACGACCAGACCCTCGACGAGGTCCTCGACGTCCTCGACGCGCTGCGCGAGCGGGACCGCAGCGTCGGCATCGTCAGCCACGTCGCCGACCTGAGGCGCCGCATCCACGCACAGCTCGAGGTCGTGAAGGGGCGTTCGGGGTCGGTGCTGCGGCAGCGCGGCGCCGACTGAGCGCCCCCGTCCCCGTCGGCACGCGTGTCTCAGCGGCCCAGGGGGCGGCGGGGGAGCGGTGAGGAGTAGACGACGCTCGTGGTGACCGAACCCAGGGCGCTGATCCGGCCGGACACCTCTTCCAGATGCCGCATCGAACGGGCCGCGACCTTGATGACGAAGCAGTCGTCGCCCGTGACGTGGTGCGCCTCCAGGATTTCCGGCGTGACCGCGACCAGGTCGTGGAACGGCTTGTAGTTGGCGACCGGGTAGCGCAGCCGCACGAACGCCAGGATCGGCAGCCCCAGCCGCTCCGGGTCGACGACCGCCGCGTACCCCTGGATGATCCCGGCCTCCTCCAGCCGCCGCACGCGCTCCGTCACCGCACTCGCGGACATCGACACGGCACGGGCCAGCTCGGCGAAGCCGGCCCGGCCGTTCCGCTGGAGGGCGTCGAGGATGAGCCAGTCGGTGGTGTCCGGGGAATACTCGGTCATCCGGGATGGATAACAGGGAATCCCCGGTGAGGCAAGGCAGGGGCCGGGGAATCCCCCTTCATGGCGGGGTGGTGCGAACCGTAGATTCCTGACCGGAATCCCCACCGGGACCGCACCGAGGAGAGGCCGGACCATGAGCGCCGCCACCCACGCCGTTTCGCACGACAACCCCGTCCTGCGCGTCGCCCCCGCACCGCCCGCCGAGGCCGCCGGGTACTTCCGGGCGAGCCTCGCCTTCCACACCGACGTCTCCGACGTCGCCGCCGCGCTGGCGGCCGGCCGCGAGCCGGGGTTCGTGCTCGTCGACTGCCGGTCCACCGAGTCCTGGGACCAGGGCCACGCCCCCGGCGCCGTCCACCTGCCCACCGCGCTCGTCGCCGAGCGGGCCGCTCAACTCCTCGATCCGGCGGTGCCGGTCGTCACGTACTGCTGGGGCCCCGCCTGCAACGGCGCGGCACGCGCCGCCCTCGCCCTCGCCGAACTCGGTTACCGGGTCAAGGAGATGCTCGGCGGCTTCGAGTACTGGGTGCGCGAGGGCTTGGAGTTCGAGACGCGGCAGGGCACCGAGCGGCCCGCCGCCGACCCCCTTACCGTTCCGGTGGACGCGGACGACTGCGGCTGCTGAGCGGCGTGTAGGTTCTGCCGCATGGTGCGATACGCGGAGCCGGGCCGGGTGGAGTGGGTCGAGTCGGGCGGAGGGCCGCTCATCGCGGTCCCGGAGACGGTCCTGCCGTTCTGGACCGGAGCCGACGGCGAGGAGACGGACTCCGACTACGACCGGGCCTGCGAGGTCGACGGCTACGTCGGACTCCTTCCCGTCGGCGACTCCACCGCCCTGGTGCTCGGCGACGAACCCGCCGCCACCGCCTACCTCCCCGACCACGGCACCTTCGTCCGCTGGTGCGCCGCGGACTCCGAGGAGGAGGTGCTGGCCGGTGTCCCCGCCGCGCTCGACACGGCCGAGTGGGAGCCCGAGGTGTCCTGGAACGTGTCCGGCCCCGTGCTCCTGTTCGACGCCGCCTGGCCGGGCAGCGCGTCGGACCGCGCCGGCCGGGCGCGGGTCGTGCTGGAGTCGGGCCGGTACGCGGTGCGCGCGGCGGAGGTGCGCCCCGGGCCGGAGACCTGGCTGAGCCTCGTACACCTGCGGCGGCTCGCCGACCGGTAGCCGGGGACGATTTTGACGTGCGGGGCGGCCCGTGTCCCACCCATCATGGGTGCCCATGCCACGACTTCCCCACCCCGCACCCGAAGACCTGCGCCGCGACCCGCTGCCCCTGCGCGGCCGGACGGCCCTCGTCACCGGGGCCAGCCGGCGCGGCGGCATCGGCCACGCCGTGGCGCGGCGGCTCGCCGCGTACGGCGCGAGCGTGTACCTGCACCACCACGTGCCGCACGACGCCGCCATGCCCTGGGGCGCCGACCGTCCCGAGGACGTGGCCGACTCCGTACGCGCCGCGCTCGGCGACCCGGAGGCCGCCGTGCACGCGGGCCCCGGCGACCTCACCCGACCCGACGCGCCCGGCGCACTCGTCGCCACCGCCGCCGAGGCGCTCGGCGGGCGACTGGACGTCCTCGTCGCCAACCACGCCCTCAGCGGGTCCGACGGCACCCTCGACACCGTCGACGCCGCCATGCTCGACGCGCACTGGCAGGTCGACACCCGTTCCGTGCTGCTGCTGATCCAGGCCTACGCCCGTCGCCGTGCCGCGCTGCCGCCCCGCACGCCCGGCGGACGGGTCGTGATGATGACCTCCGGTCAGGACATCGCGGGCGGCATGCCCGGCGAGATCGCCTACGCGCTGCAGAAGGGCGCACTCGCCTCCGTCACGCGCTCCCTGTCGACGACCCTCGCCGAGTACGCCGTCACCGTGAACGCGGTCAACCCCGGTCCCGTGGACACCGACTACCTGACCGGCGAGGACTACGAAGCCGTCGCCGCGCTCTTCCCCGCCGGGCGGTGGGGCATGCCCGACGACCCGGCCCGCCTCGTCGCGTGGCTGGCCACGGACGAGGCAGACTGGATCACTGGTCAGGTGATCGACTCCGAGGGCGGCTTCCGGCGCTGAGCGTCGGTGTGAAGGGGCGTCACAGGCGCGACAGTTCGTCCACCAGGTCGTCCAGGCCCAGCGAACCCTGGGAGAGGGCCGCCATGTGCCAGGCCTTCGGGTCGAAGGTGTCGCCGTGCCGCTCGCGGGCCTTCTCCCGGCCGAGGAGCCACGCCCGCTCGCCGAGCTTGTAGCCGATCGCCTGGCCCGGGATCGTCAGGTACCGGGTCAGCTCGCTCTCCACGAAGTCCGCCGGCCGGCTGCTGTGCGCCCCGAAGAACTCCTGCGCCAGCTTCGGCGTCCAGCGCTCACCCGGGTGGAAGGGCGAGTCCGCCGGGATCTCCAGCTCCAGGTGCATGCCGATGTCCACGATGACCCGGGCGGCCCGCATCATCTGCGCGTCCAGGTAGCCGAGGCGCTGCTCCGCGTCGGTGAGGTAGCCCAGCTCGTCCATCAGCCGCTCTGCGTACAGCGCCCAGCCCTCGGCGTTGGCGCTGACCATGCCCACGGAGGCCTGGTAACGGGAGAGGTCCTCCGCTACGTGCGTCCACTGGGCGAGCTGGAGGTGGTGGCCCGGGACGCCCTCGTGGTACCAGGTCGACACCAGGTCGTACACGGGGAAGCGGGTCTGGCCCATCGTCGGCAGCCAGGTGCGGCCGGGGCGGGAGAAGTCCTCCGACGGGGAGGTGTAGTAGGGCGCGGCCGCGCTGCCGGGCGGGGCGATGCGCGACTCCACCCTCCGTACCCGCTCGGCGAGTTCGAAGTGGGTGCCGTCCAGCTGCTCGATCGCCTGGTCCATCAGGCCCTGCAGCCAGTCGCGGACCTCGTCGACGCCCTCGATGTGCTTGCCGTGCTCGTCCAGGTGCGCGAGGGCCACCCACGGCGTCTCGGCGCCCGGCAGGATCTTCTCCGCCTCCGCCTTCATCTCGGCCAGCAAGCGGTGGTACTCGGCCCAGCCGTACGCGTACGCCTCGTCCAGGTCCAGGTCCGTGCCGTTGTAGTAGCGCGACCAGCGGGCGTAGCGCTCGCGGCCGACCGTGTTCGGGGCGCCCTCGATCGCCGGGGCGTACACGTCGCGCATCCAGTCCCGCAGCTCCGCCACGGCGGCGGTCGCACCCCGCGCGGCCTCGTCCAGCTCGGCGCGCAGCGCCTCGGGGCCGTCCGCCGCGAAGTCCTCGAACCAGCCGCGCCCCTCGCCCGTGTCCGCCCACTCGCCGAGCTGCCCGACGAAGGTGGCGGTCGGACGCGGCGCCGCGTACAGCTTCCGCTCCAGGCCCAGCGACAGGGACTCGCGGTACCCCGCGAACGCCGCCGGCACCGCGCGCAGGCGCTCGGTGATCCGGGCCCAGTCCTCGTCGGTCTCGGTCGGGGTGAGGGTGAACACCTCGCGCACCGAATGGGCGGCGGTGCCCATGTTGCCGACCGAGCGCAGGCCCTCGTCGGCCTCGTGCACCGCGAGTTCGGCCGTGAGGCGCTCGCGCAGCAGCCGCGCGCAGCGCCGCTCCACGTCGCTGTCGCCGCCCGGCCTGCGCTCGGCCTCGTCCAGCCGGGCAAGGGTGCTGCGGGCCAGTTCCGCGAGGGCCTCCTGCCCGGCGGGGGAGAAGTCGGGCAGACGGCTGGAACTCTCCGCGACACCGAGGTACGTACCGGTGACCGGGTCGAGGGCGATGAGCTCGTCGACGTAGGCGTCGGCGACCTCGCGGGGCAGCGGGCTGTTGGTCTCTGACATGCGGACATCCTCATACGGATACCGGTGTCGCGTCAGCCCGTCGGGCCCGCCCCGAGGGCACGGGCGGCCGGATTTCGCTCAGGGCGTGGCCGCGCGGGCCGCCGCCGGGGAGGGTGCCGGCGCGGCCGGAGGCAGCAGGGGGCCGCACTCCCACTGCTGGAAGATCAGCCGGGTCTCGACCCGGGCCACCTCCCGCTGCGACGTGAACTCGTCCAGGACCAGCCGCTGCAGGTCCGTCATGTCCGCGACCGCCACATGCACGAGGTAGTCGTCCGGGCCGGTGAGGTGGAAGACGGTGCGCGACTCCGGCAGCGCCCGGATCCGGTCCACGAACGGGCCGACCAGCTCCCGCCGGTGCGGGCGCACCTGCACCAGCAGCAGGGCCTGCAGACCGCGCCCCATCTTCGCCGGGTCCAGTTCGAGCCGATGACCGAGGATCACCCCGGCCCGCCGCAGCCGGGCCACCCGGTCCAGACAGGTCGACGGGGCGACTCCGACCTGGGCGGCGAGATCGCGGTAGGTGGTCCGGGCGTCGTTCTGCAGCAACCGCAGCAGATGAAGGTCCACCGGATCCAGGGCGACAGAATCGGGCATGAACCGAACGTAGCACGGAGAACAGTCCCGTCGGCCCGGTCGGTGTTCACTCTTCGGGCATGGACTCAGCGCGCACGCACACGTCACCCTTCGACGACGTACGCACCACCGCACCCTCGGGCAGGGCACTGGCCACCGAAGCCGTGCACGCCGGCCGCGACGACCTCGCCGGCCGGGGACTGCACGCCCCGCCCATCGACCTGTCCACGACCTACCCGTCGTACGACAGCCGCGGCGAGGCCGCCCGCATCGACGCGTTCGCCGCCAACGGCGCCGAGCCGGACGGGCCGCCGGTCTACGGCCGCCTCGGCAACCCGACCGTCGCCCGCTTCGAGACGGCGCTGGCCCGGCTGGAGGGGACCGAGGCCGCCGTCGCCTTCGCCAGCGGCATGGCGGCGCTGAGCGCGGTCCTGCTGGTCCGCGGTTCGACGGGGCTGCGGCACGTGGTCGCCGTACGGCCCCTGTACGGGTGCAGCGACCACCTGCTGACCGCCGGGCTGCTCGGGTCCGAGGTCACCTGGACCGACCCGGCGGGCGTCGCGGACGCGCTGCGCCCGGACACCGGCCTGGTGCTCGTGGAGTCGCCGGCCAACCCGACGCTGGCCGAGGTCGACCTGCGCGCCGTCGCCCACGCCTGCGGATCGGTGCCGCTGCTCGTGGACAACACCTTCGCCACGCCCGTGCTCCAGCGTCCCGCCGAACACGGTGCCCGGCTGGTGCTGCACAGCGCGACCAAGTACCTCGGCGGGCACGGCGACGTGCTGGCCGGCGTGGTCGCCTGCGACGAGGAGCTCGCGGGACGGCTGCGGCAGGTCCGCTTCGCCACGGGCGGGGTGCTGCACCCGCTGGCCGGCTACCTGCTGCTGCGGGGACTGTCCACCCTGCCCGTCCGAGTACGCGCCGCCTCCGCCAACGCCGCCGAGCTGGCCGGACGGCTGGCCGCCGACCCGCGGGTGGCCCGCGTCCACTACCCGCGCATCGGCGGAGCCATGGTCTCCTTCGAGGTCCACGGCGATCCGCACGAGGTCATCGGCGGCGTCCGCCTGATCACCCCGGCGGTGAGCCTCGGCAGCGTCGACACGCTCATCCAGCACCCGGCGTCGATCAGCCACCGCATCGTGGACGCGGACGACCGGCGGGGCGCCGGGGTCGGCGACCGGCTGCTGCGGCTGTCGGTCGGTCTCGAGGACGTCGACGACCTGTGGGCCGACCTGGACCGGGCGCTCGGGGAGCGGGCGGCCGGGGCGGTGCCGCTGCGGGAGGCCCTGTCGCCGGCCGAGTGACCGCCCGTCACGCCCGTCGCACCCGTTCCACCCCACACGCTTGCCTGCCGGTCCTGCCGGTCCTGCCGGTCCTGCCGGTCCTGCCGGTCAGTCCTGGCCGATCCGCTCCCCGTGCGGCAGGTGTGCCGCGGAGCGGGCGGACGGATCCAGGCGGGCCGTGACGACCAGGGTCCCCTCCTCGATCTGGTAGTCGAGGGGGAGGCCCAGGCCGCGCATCGCGGCGACCATGCCGGTGTTGGACGCCTGCGTGACCGCGTACACGCTCTCGCAGTCCGTCTCCGCGGCCATCGCGACGAGCCGGCCGAGGAGTTCGCCGCCGATGCCGCGACGCTGCCACGCGTCCTCGACGAGCAGCGCGACCTCCGTCTCCTCCCCGTCCCACAGCAGATGCCCGAGCCCGACGATCCGCCCCGAGGCGGTCTGCACGGCGAGGGTGCGGCCGAAGCGCGGACTGAGCAGGTGGCCGAGATACCGGTCGGCGTCCCCGACCGGGCCGTGGTACCGCATCCCGAGGGTCCGCGCCGAGCAGCGCTCGTGCATCGCCTTTGCGGCGGGGAGGTCACGCGTGTCGGCCCGGCGGACGGTGATGTCGCTGCCCTCGGGAAGCGTCAGCACGTCCCGGCCGCGCGGGATCCGCGGACCGAGCAGGGCGTCCAGCTCGACCAGGGCGCGCGCCCGTGCGAACTCCGCGGGGGTGAAGGGGAGATGGGGGCGCTCCACGCTGACCACCCCGCCCTCCGGAGCGCGCAGCCGCAGCACGGTGTCTTCGAGGGCACCCTCCGGCGGTACGGTCTCGGCGCCTTTCACCCCTGTGCCGGCGGGCAGGGACCGGATGGTGCACCTGCCCAGCAACTGCCTGAGGGCCAGTGGGAGTTCGGACGCGTCCAGAGCCGTCCGGGCGGCCAGGCCCAGTATCCGGGTCGGCGCGTCCACCAGGTCGTGGGCGTCCGCCCGCTCGGTCCAGGTCCGGGTACCGCCCGCCGACGTCACCGCCTCGGCCAGTTCGGTCCCGCTCAGTTCGCCCGGGACACGGAGCAGGAACTCGTCCATCGTGCCCTCGGCGAGCGGATGCGTCTGCAGGCTCAGGATGTCGATCCGCCGGTCGGCGAGGGCCGCGCACAGCACGGCCAGTGATCCCGGCGCGTCCCGCACCGTCGTCCGCATCCGCCACAACGCGTCGGTACCGGCTTCGTGTTCGGCCGGCCCCGGCCCGGCCGGCCGCTCCCCGGTCGGCGGCCGGGCGCCGGTATCGTCCGCGGGCGGCGCGTGACCGTGGCGTCGTGACCGCCGGGTGTGGAACCCCGCCGTGGCGATCAGTACCGCCACCGAGGCCAGCACCATGGCGGGCACCGCGGTGCCGTGGCCGGCGAGACGTGCCACGGCGTCCGTCACATCAGACATGTCTCGATTCATGCATCCACTGTGAAGGAACGGTGTTGCGTGATCGCGAACGCTCTGTGACCGGTGGGTAAAGAGGGATTCCGGGAGATTCGGGCGGAGCCGGCGCGCGCCGGGGCCGCACCAACCGGACCGCGCACCGGGGGATGACGCCGGTGCGCGGCACATCCGACAGGCTACGGGACTACTGGCCGACCCGGCCCGGCCGCAGCACCTTGGTGAACAGCACCGTGCCGTCCCGCTCGCGCAGCCGCACCGTCATCTCGGCGCTGTCGCCGTCGATGTCGACCTCCCCGAAGAACTGGTAGCCGCCCGCGGGCGAGACGTTCGAGGCGGTCGGCGCCTTCACGAAGACCCGTTCGGGACCGAAGGTGCCGTCCAGCTCGCCGGCCGGGAACGCGCCCGCGTTGAGCGGCCCCGAAACGAACTCCCAGAACGGTTCGAAGTCACCGAACGCGGCCCGCGACGGCTGGTAGTGCTGGGCCGAGGTGTGGTGCACGTCGGCCGTCAGCCACACCGTGCCCGTGATCCGCCGGTGCTTGACGAAGCGCAGCAGCTCCGCGATCTGCAGCTCGCGCCCCAGGGGTGCGCCGGGGTCGCCCTGCGCGATCGCCTCGATGTTGGGTGCGCCCTCGGTGGCGTCCGGCACGACCAGCCCGATGGGCATGTCCGCCGCGATCACCTTCCACACCGCACGCGACCGCGCCAGCTCCCGCTTCAGCCACTCCAACTGCTCGCGGCCCAGGATGCCCTGCGGGTCCACGCCCTGGCCGCCGGGGGAGTTGGCGTTGCGGTACGTCCGCATGTCCAGCAGGAAGACGTCGAGCAGCGGTCCCTGGCGCAGCACCCGGTGCACACGCCCCTCGCGCGCGCCGGGGCGCAGGGTGGAGACCGGGAAGTACTCGCCGAACGCGCGCCGGGCGCGGGCGGCCAGTACGTCGACGCTCTTCTCGGTGTACCGGTCGTCCGTGTCCGCGATCACCTGACCCGGGTACCAGTTGTTGCGCACCTCGTGGTCGTCCCACTGGACGATCGACGGAACCTGGGCGTTGAAGCGCCGCAGGTTCTCGTCGAGCAGGTTGTAGCGGAAGTTGCCGCGGAACTCGGCGAGGGTCTCGGCGACCTTGGACTTCTCCTCGGTCGTGATGTTCCGCCAGGTGCCGCCGTCGGGCAGGGCGGCGGTCTCGGTGATGGGGCCGTCGGCGTAGATGCTGTCGCCGCTGCACAGGAAGAAGTCCGGATCCAGGGCACCCATGGCGTCGTAGATGCGGTAGCCGCCGAGGTCGGGGTTGATGCCCCAGCCCTGCCCCGCGAGGTCGCCGGACCACACGAAGCGCACGCCGTCGCGCCGGCGGACCGGCACGGTACGGAAGGTGCCGGTGACCGGCTCACCGGTGCGCCGCGGGTCGTCCGGGTCGGCGAGGAGCACGCGGTAGTGGATCTGCTCGCCCGGCGGCAGGCCGTGCAGCCGTGTGGTGCCGGTGAAGTCGGTGTCGCGTCCGAGCAGCGGACCGTGCCAGCGGTGCGGGCGGCGGAACGACTCGGTCGCGGACGTCTCGACGACCATCCGGGCCGGCCGGTCGGACCGCACCCACACCAGGCCGGAGTGGGAGGTCACGTCTCCCGTCTGCACGCCCCAGCCCGCCCCCGGCCGCCCGGACCGGGCGAACGCCGGCGCCGCTCCGAGCGCGGTGGGCAGGGACAGGGCCGCCGACGCGGCGAGCGAACCGCGCAGCACGCTGCGGCGGCCGGGTAACGGACGTGGTGACATGGACGTGCCTCCAGGGACGGGATCCGGCCCGCTCTCGGGTGGTGTTCGGGCCACTGTGCGCAGCCAGACCTACTGGCACGGCGCGGCGCCCACGGAAATGGCGGGTGAACAACCGGGACGGGCGAGCGGTCCGCCGTCCGCGCGAGCCGGGCCGCCGGCTTCACACGGCCTCTGCCATCCTCGCCACCCCGGCCCGGATCCGTCCCGGCGTCAGATGCGCGTACCCCAGCACCAGCCGGACCCCCTCCGGAGCCCGCGCCGCACCTGCCGCCTGATCACCCGCCGCCCCGCCGTGCCCGTACGCCGTCAGTGGGCGCACCACGACGCCCGCCTCCGTCACGCGCGCCAGGAAGCGCTCCTCGGGCCCGTGGTGCTGGGGCAGCGTGGCGATGGCGTGCAGACCGGCGGCGATGCCGGTGACCCGTGCGCCGGGGAAGTGCTCGGCCAGCGCCGCGACCAGGGCGTCGCGGCGCTCCCGGTAGGCGCGCTGGCAGACACGGAGCTGGCGGTCGTAGTCTCCGCGCTCGACGAAGCGGGCGAAGAGGGCCTGGTCGAGGGTGGGGTGACCGAGGTCGGTGGTGCGCTTGCGCTCGACGACGTCGTCCGCCAGCCAGTCCGGCACCAGCAGCCAGCCCAGCCGCAGCCCCGGGGCGAGGGACTTGCTGACCGAGCCCGTATAGGCGACGCGTTCCGGATCGAGCCCCTGGAGCGCGCCCACGGGAGCACGGTCGTACCGGAAGTCGCCGTCGTAGTCGTCCTCCAGGACGAGGCCGTCCACGGACCGCGCCCAGGCGAGCAGTTCGGCACGGCGCCGCGCCGAGTAGGCGATCCCGGTGGGGAACTGGTGGGCCGGTGTCGTCACCACGGCGCGTACACCCGAGGCGTGCAGCGGGCCCAGGGCGAGTCCCTCGTCGTCCAGGGGCAGCGGGACCGTGCCGACACCCGCCGAGGCGTACAGGGCGCTGTGCTGAGGGCTGCCGGGATCCTCGACACCGGCGGTGCGCGTGCCGCGCGCGTGGAGCACGCCCGCCAGCAGCGCGGTCGCCTGTGCCACCCCCGAGACCACCACGATCCGCTCGGGGTCCGCCACCACGCCCCGGCGGCGCGCGAGCAGCTCGGCCAGGGCGGTCCGCAGCCGGGGCAGCCCCCGCGGGTCGGGATAGCCGAGGCTCTCGTGCGGCAGGTCCGCCAGCACGCCCCGCTGCGCCGCGGCCCACGCCGAACGGGGGAAGAGCGACAGGTCAGGTGTACCCGGCACGAAGTCCGCCAGGTCGCCCCGGGAGCGCGGGGCCAGATCCCGCGCGCGGGGCCGGGCGGCCCGTACGGCGTCACCCACCCAGGTACCCGCCCCCCGCCCGCTGCGCAGATAGCCCTCGGCCGTCAGCTGCTCGTACGCCTCCGTGACCAGCCCCCGCGACACGCGGAGATCGGCCGCGAGGTCCCGGCTCGACGGCAGACGGGTGCCCGCCGCGAGCCGGCCCGAGCGGACCGCGTCCCGCAGTGCCTCCCGCAGTGCGCGGCCACGGGCGCGTGCCGGTGCCGATGCCGCGGGCAGCAGCAACTCCCACGCCGACGTCATGAAAACGGCCCCCCGAGGATCACACGTCCCAAACGCCCCCACTTTACGAGGGGTTGGAGCCGTCCGTGCGTAAACCCGAGTGACAGACCACAGCGAGGGGGCAGGCCGCCGCCGGGCCCCGGAATCGTACGCGCAATTCAGGAGCGCCCGTGGACGCCAAGAACCGTTTCGAGACGAAGGTCACCTTCGCTCTCTCCCGACTCGAATGGCTGGGCTTTCTCGCCGTATCGCTCGTGCTTGCGGTCCAGCACCGTACGGAAATCCGCTGGGGCGTTTTCGTGCTGCTGTTCACCGTGATCGACGCCATCGGATACATTCCCGGCGCGATCGCCTTCCGGCGTCGCCCGGACCGACCGGTTCCGCGTGGCTACTACGTGGCCTACAACACGATGCACAGCCTGGTCACCGCGGGTGTCCTGGCCGGGACCTGGGCCCTGTTCGTCCGGCCGGAATGGGCACTGCTGGCCCTCCCGATCCACCTCATGGGCGACCGGGCGCTCTTCGGGAACTCCCTGAAACCCTTCGGAGTCGCCTTCGAACCGGAAACCAGCCCGGCGTTCCGGTATTTCGAGCAGAAGTACCGGCCGGAAAGCGATTCCCGAGGCCCTCGCACACTCGGTGCGAGCGGTGCGGCGCCGGATTCCGTGGAGGACACCGATGCCGTCCGTACTTGACACGCTCGCCGCGCACAGCGACAACCCCAGTTCCTTCCTCGCCCTCAACAGCGGGAACTCCTACTTCCGGGACGACCGGTTCGACGGCGCGTGCGCCTACCGCACCTCCGGCCGCTACGTCCTGCAATTCGGCGGCCCCTTCACGGCCCCCGAGCACCGCGCGCGCCTGCTGGAAGCCTTCGCCGCCCGCACCGGGCGCCGCCTGGTCGCGGTACAGCTGCAACGGGCGGACGCCGACCTGTACGCGGCGCGCGGGTTCACGGTCAACCAGATCGGCGCCTCGTACGCCGTGGACCTGAGCCGCTTCACGCTGCGCGGCTCCCGGTTCGTGCGCCTGCGGAACAAGATCTCGCGCGCCCGGCGGGCCGGCCTGGAGATCACCGAAGTGCGGGACGGCGACGACTGCGCCGAGCTCGACCGGCTCGACCGGCGCTGGCTGCGGGACAAGGGGCGGCACGTCAAGGAGCTGCGGTTCCTGGTCGGCCAGCGGACCGGCAGCCTGCAGCGGCACCGGCGCCTGTTCGTCGGCCGGATCGACGGCGAGGCGGTCGGCTACGTCAACTACTCGCCGGTCTACGGCAGCCGCCCCGGCATGCTGCACGACCTCAGTCGCCGCCGTCCCGACGCCCCGCCAGGCGTGATGGAGGCGCTCAACGCCACCGTCATGGAACGGCTGACCGCCGACGGAGCCGGCTGGCTGCACTTCGGGTTCACCCCGTTCACCGGACTGGACCCGAGTCACGAACTACCGGGCGCCAGCCGCCTGTTCACGCGCTTCGCCCGGCTGCTGGCCGAGCACGGCGACGCGGTCTACCCCGCGGCGTCCCAGCTCGAGTACAAGCAGAAGTGGGCCCCGCACGCGGTGCTTCCCGAGTACATCGCCTTCCGCGGCAGACCACGCCCCGGCGCCGTCTGGCAGCTGCTGCGCGCCACCAACGCCGTGTGAGAACAGCTGCCTTCAGGCTCGCGTCCGGCCCACGCACCGACCACGTCCGCACCGCAGCCCCGTGCCATCCACCCAGGAGGACCGCACGCCCATGAGATTCCTCGAGCGTGAACGCACCATCCTCGCCAAGCTGCTGCCCGACCTGGACCCCGCCCTGCGCGAGATCCCCCTGATGGAACTGGAACGGCCGGGCAGCCCGGGCATCCGGCACTTCCGGGACAGCGGCGGTCCCGGACTCCTCGTTCCCGAGTCCCACCAGGGGCGCGGCGCCACCGCGCTGGACGCGTTGCGGGTGCAGCGGGCCATCGGCAGCCGGTCACCGTCCCTGGCGGTGGCCACCACCATGCACCACTTCTCCATGGCCACCCTGGTCGGTCTCGGCGGCCTCGGCGACGGCCTGGAATGGATGCTCGTCGAGGGCGTCGCGACGGGCAACCGCGTCATCGCCTCCGGCTTCGCGGAGGGCCGGCCCGGCGCCGGCATCCTGGACCCGTCGATGACCGCCGCCGTGACCGCCGACGGCATCCGCATCAACGGCGTCAAACGGCCGTGCAGTCTGGCCCACTCGATGGACGTGCTCACCGCGGGCGTGGTGATCCCGCGCGAGGACGGTCGGGGCGACGAACTCGCCGTCGCCCTCGTGCCGGCCGACAGCGAGGGCCTGAGCGTCAGCGGCTTCTGGTCCAGCGCCTTCCTCGCGGGCGCGGAGAGCGAACAGGTCACGCTCACCGACGTCCTCGTCCCGCCGGAACTCGTCCTGCGCACCGGGGCCACCTCGGGGGACCGCCTGGACGAGCTCCAGACCGCGGGTCTGGTCTGGTTCCAGGTGCTGATGACGGGCAGTTACCTCGGTGCCGCGTCCGCCCTGGTGGAACGGGTGCTGTCGAACGAGCGCATCCCCGAGCACGAGCGCGTGCGCCTCTTCGTCGAGACCGAGGCCGCCACGGCCACCGCCGAGGGCGTCGCCCGCCGGGTGGACGCCGGGGAACTGGACGAGTCGGCCCTCGCCCAGTCGCTGTGCGTGCGCTACGGCGTCCAGGACGCCCTCGCCCGCATCGTGCCCCGCGCGGTCGAACTGCTCGGCGGGCTGAACTTCATGACCTCCGACGAGGTGGGACACCTGGCCGCCTGCGCCAACGGGCTGTCCCTGCACCCGCCGTCGCGCTCCCGCATGACGGGCCCGCTGTCGACGTACCTGGCCGACGGCCCGCTCGCCGTCGCGTGACCGCGAGAGGCCGTGTCCCGTCCGCCGCCCGTCCCTCGGCCGCCCCCGCGCCCGCCCGAACACCGGCCGCCTCCCATCGACCATCCGCCCCGCACCGCCCGACCTCGTTCCGGCCGGCCGTGTTCCGTCTGCCGCCCAGACTCCGGTCGTCGTCCGCCTGCCCCTTGCCCCGGCCGTGGTCACGTCCGGTCCTGTTCCGGCCGGCCGTGTTCCGTCCGCCCGGACTCCGACCCCGCTCGAACACCGGCCGCCTCCCATCGACCACCGCCCCGGCACCGCCCGACCTCGTTCCGGCCGGCCGTGTTCCGTCCGTCCAGAGCCCGGTCGTCGTCCGCCTGCACCCTTGCCCTGGCCGCGGCCCCGTCCGGTCCCGTCCGGTCCCGTCCGGTCCCGTTCGGGCCGGTTCCGGCCGTCGTCCGGTCCCGTTCAGGCCGGCCGTGGTCCGTCCGTCCAGAGCCCGGTCGTCGTCCGCCTGCACCTCGCCCCGGCCGTGGTGTCGTTCGGCCCCGAACCCCCGTCGTCCCGTGTGGAGGCAGGCCGGCAGATGTTCCGTCCGGCCGGGGACGGGGCGTCCACACGCCACGGTTCGAGCCGGTGCCGTCCCTACCGGACCCCGTATCCGCCTCAACCGCCCCAGTGGGCGGCGAGTAGGCCGTCGCCCGGACCCTGACACCACTGCCTCCGCCGACCCACCCGAGCCCGGTCCGTCCGTCTGCGCGGCCGGCCCGCTCCCGGCTTCGTTCCGCCCGGATCGTGCCGGCCGTCGTCCCAACCAACCCGATATCGGCCGCCGTCCCGCCGTCCCGCGTTCCACGGCAGCCGAAACCAGTCGAGGGGAGCCCACCATGCCGCCGAACGCCACACGTCCCACCGTCCTTCCCGCCCCGCCCCGCGCCACCGTGCGCGAGCGTCCCACCCTCCTGCTGACCGGCGGTTCCGGGGTCCTCGGCCGGGCCCTGATCGACGAACTGGCGCCCGACTACGACCTGATCTGCCTGCGCCGCAGGAGGCCCCTGAACGATCCGCGGGTGCGCGAGGTCGAGGGGGACCTCCTCGCCCCGCGTCTCGGACTCGGCGCCGGCGAATGGTACGAACTGGCCCTGCGCGTCGACGTGGTGCTGCACTCCGCCGCCCAGACCAACTGGCGCACCCGGCCCGAGGAGATCGTCCGCACCAACACCCTCGGCGCCGAGACGATGCTCGACCTCGCCACCCGTGCGAACGCCCCCTTCTACCTGGTCAGCACCGCTTTCGTCGCCAACACGCCGGGTGAGGAGGACCGAGAGCGCTTCCCGGGCGCCGCCGCCTACCTCGACTCCAAGAGCAGGGCCGAGCAACTGACGCGCGAGGCGGGGCTGCCCGGTGCCATCGTGCGGCCCTCCGTCGTCATGGGCCACTCCGCCACCGGCCGCATCGCCGGACAGCAGGGCCTCACCAAGACGATCGGCGCGATGGTCCTCGGCCAAGTGCCGGTACTGCCCGGCGCTCCCGAGGCGCGCATCGACATGGTCCCGCAGGACTACGTCACCCGCGCCGTCGGCGCCCTCATCCGCGGCGGCGTGGGCGGCGGCGAGTACTGGCTCACCGCGGGCAGTCAGGCCCCCGCCCTGAGCGAGATCGCCGACACCTGCGCCGAGTTCGCCGTCCGCCACGGCCTGCCCCGGCCTCCGCGGCCCCGGCTCATCCCCGTCGAGGCCGTCCACCGGCTGCTGTTGCCCATGCTGGAGGGCACCTCACTGCCCGCCTCGGTGCGGCAGCGGTTCCGGCACTACGCCGAACTGCTGCTGGTCTTCCAGCGCGAGCTGCCGTTCGACACCTCCCTCGGCACACCCCACTGCGGCACCCGCGTCACCCATGCCGACATCCACGCCGCACTCGTACGCAACCTGGAGAGCTGGGCGGCGGGCCGGACCGGCCTGTCCGGGCGGCGCCGTGAGCCCGCGGCCGCGGCAGCCGGCACGGAGGTGGCGTGATGACCGTGTCGCCCCCCTCCGCGGAAGCCGCCAGGGCCGCCGACCCCGCCGAACCAGCCGAACCCACCGAATCCGCCGACCGGACCGACGTCGTCGGCCTCTACCTCAAGCACATCGGCTCGGGCCGCGCCGTCATGGGCCGGGTCATGGGCGGCATGGCCGAGGTCCGCTCCGAGGGCACCTGGATCCACGCCGACGACGGCCGCCGCTTCCTGGACTTCGGCGGCTACGGCGTCTTCATCCTCGGCCACCGCCACCCGGCCGTCGTCGAGGCCGTGCACCGGCAGATCGACACCCACCCGCTGGCCAGCCGTGTCTTCCTCGAACCCGTGGCCGCCCGCGCCGCCCAGGCCCTCGCCGCCCACACCCCGCCCGGTGTCGACTACGTCCACTTCGTCAACTCGGGTGCCGAGGCCACCGAGGCCGCTCTGAAACTCGCCCGCGCCCACGGGCGCACCTCGGTGATCACGACCCGGCGCGGCTTCCACGGCAAGACGCTCGGCGCCCTGAGCGTCACCGCCAACGCCACCTACCAGACGCCCTTCCAGCCGTTGCTCCCCGACGTCACCCAGGTCGACCACGACGACCCGGCCGCCCTCGAACAGGCGCTGGCGGCCCGGCGCGACCGTGCCTGCGTCATCGTCGAACCCGTCCAGGGCGAGGGCGGCGTCCGCATCCCCCGCCGCGGCTACCTGAGGCAGGTGCGCGCCCTGTGCACTGCCTACGGCGCCCTGCTGGTGGTCGACGAGATCCAGACCGGCATGGGGCGCCTCGGCACCTGGTGGGGCGTCGACGCCGAATCGGTGCGCCCGGACGTGCTGCTGGCCGGCAAGGGGCTCAGCGGCGGCGTCGTACCCGTCGCCGCCATGGCCGCCACCGCGGAGGCCTACGGGCCGTTCAGCCGCGACCCCTACCTGCACACCTCCACCTTCGGCGCCTCCCCGATCGCCTGTGCCGCCGCACTGGCCACCGTACGGGCGATGGAGGCGGAGAACACCGTGGCCCGGGCCGCCGCGCTCGGCCTGCGCCTCCTGGCCGCCGTACGGGAGGTGTGCGCGCCGTACGGGGGTGGCCTGGTCAGCGAGGTACGCGGCCGGGGGCTGCTGATCGGCATCGAGTTCGCCGAGGAACAGGCCGTCGGCGAACTGCTGCTGGAGCTGATCGCCCGCGGCGTCCTCGTCAACCACTCCCTCAACTCCACCCGGGTGCTGCGGCTGACTCCACCCGCCGTGGTCGGGGACGGCGAGCTGGACCTGTTCCTCACCACCCTCGCCCAGGCCCTGCACAGTACGGCCGGCCGCATGTCCGGCCGGCCGCCGCGCTGACCGCCCGGCCGGCACCCGCCCGCACAACCACCCGGAAGGAACCGAACGCCCCATGCGCCACGTGGTCCTGCACGCCCTCGCCAAGGGCCTCACACCCGCCGACGTCTACCGCCGCATCAGCGACTTCGGCCGCTACCCCCAGTACAGCGACGTCTTCCACGAGGTGCGCGTCGAACCGCCGCTGCCCGACGGCTCCACCCTCTCGGACTGGACCGTCGAGTTCCGGGGCGGCCTGATGCGCTGGCGGGAGCGCGACACCTACTCGCCCGAGACCCATTCCCTCGCCTTCGAGCAGCTCAGCGGCGACTTCCAGACCTTCGAGGGCGGTTGGCGGTGCGAGCCGCAGGACGGGGGCACTCTCGTCGTCTTCACCGCCGCGTTCGACCTCGGCATCCCCTCCCTGGCCGAGATCCTCGACCCGGTGGCGGAGTCGACGGTGACCACCAACATCGCCCGTGTGCTGCGCGGCCTGGCGGACGCGGAGGTGATCGATGAACACGCGACTGCGGCTCGTGGCTGACCGGACGACGGCGCACGCCGAAATTCCGCCCCCGGCCGCCGGCCCACCCCACGCGGAGCCCCTGCACGAGGAACCCGGGCCGGGCGCCGCCCGCTGCCTCGGCCTCTACGCCAAGCTGGCCGCCGGCGTGACCGTCGTGACCGCCCGCGGCGAGGACGGCCCGCTCGGCATGACCGTCTCCGCCGTCACCTCGCTCTCCGCCCGGCCGCCGCTGCTCCTGGCCTGTCTGCGGGACGGCTCCCGCACCCTCGCCGCCGTCCGCTCCCGCCGGACCTTCGCCGTGCACCTGCTGCGCGAGGAACAGCAGGAACTGGCCGGCCGGTTCGCGTCCCCCACGACGACCGCGGCCGAACGGTTCGCGGGCACGGACACCCGGCAGGTGCTGGGCGTGCCCGTGCTGGCCGGGGCGCTCGCCTGGTCGGTGTGCCTCACCGAGGACGTGCGCCGCTACGGCGACCACCACCTCGTCGTCGGCCGGGTGGCCGCGGTGCACGTGGGCGCCGGCCGGCCGCTGCTGTGGCACGACCGCAGGTTCGGCGCGCTGACCGAGCCGGTGCCGGACGCCGTCGGATGAGTGGGCAGCCGGCCGGAACGCCGTGCTGGGACCGGGCGGAACTCCCGCCCCAGCCCCAACTGCACGGCGTGGTCACCGCGGACGTGGCCGTCGTCGGGGCCGGTCTGGCCGGGCTGTCCTGCGCCTACCACCTCGCGGAACGCGCCCCCGGGCTCGACATCGCCGTGATCGACGCGCAGCACCCGGCCGCCGGGGCCAGCGGCCGGGGCACCGGCCTGCTGGGCCCCCGCGCCGGACCCGCCCTCGACCGCGCGATGCGCCGCTTCGGCGCCGGGACGGCACGCCGGATGCACCGGGCCAGTCAGCAGGCGGTACGGGACGTGCTCGACCTGTGCTCCCGGCTCGACCTGCCCTGCGGCCTGCGGCCCGGTGAGCAGCTCATGGCCACCCGCTCGCCCGCGGGCCTGGTCGCACTCGCCCGCCAGGCCCGCGCCGGGCGCGAACTGGGCCTGGACGTCCCCGTCCTCTCCCCGGCCGGCATCCGCGAACGCGTCGCGGTGTCCTACCGGGCCGCGCTCCTGCACCGCCCGGCCGCCACCCTCGACCCGGCCGCTCTGACCTGCGCCCTGGCCCGCGCCTGCGCCGACAAGGGCGTGCGGTTCTACGGCCGCAGCCCGCTCCTCGCCCTGCGCCCCGGCGACCTCGTCGGCCCCGAGCTGGTCCTCCCGCACGGACGGCTGTACGCCGGGCAGGCGGTGCTGGCCGTCAACTCCGCCGCACAGGCGCTGGACCTGCCGGTCGGCACGGTGCTCCCGCTGGAGGTGTACGCCGTCGCCACCGAACCGCTGGGCCCCGCGGCGTACGAGCTGCTGGGCGGAGGCGCCGGACCCGCCGTGATCGACGCCGTGCCGCTGGCGCCGTACTTCCGCCTGCTCCCGGACGGGGGCCTGGTCGCGGGCGGCGGCACCGCGGCGGTTCCCGCCGGGCTCGCCGCACCCCGGCTCCAGGCGGTGCGCGAGCGCGCCTGGGCCCGGCTGGCGCGCTGGGTGCGGGACCTGCACCCCGACCTGGCCCGGGTCCAGGTCACCCACCGCTGGTCCGGCCGGATCGGCATGACCGGCGACGGTCTTCCGGTGGTCGGGCCGGTGCGGGGCCACTCCGAGGTCTGGTACATCGGCGGCTGCGGCGGCCACGGTCTCGCGCTCTCCGTGGCGCACGGCGCGTACGTGGCCGGCGCACTGCTCGGCGAGCCGGATCCCGGCGACCCGCTGCCCTGGCACCGCTCGCGCGCCCCCCGTCTGCCCCTTGGCGGACCCGTGCGCCCCCTGCTCCGCGCCGGCGTGGGCGCACAGGGGTGGGCCGTGCGGCGTGTCTGCTGACGGCCGCCGCGGGGTGGTGTCCCATTCCAGTTCCTGAGACCGACCGGGAGGTTCACATGCTGCGACCCAGCCGGGGCAGGGACGGCCGTCTGCCGCCGTCCGTGCCGATGGGCACCGTCGACGTCGCCTTTCACCTGGCCGCGCGGGGCAGGCCGCTCCCCGTCGTGTTCGCGTTCGCGTTCGACGGCGCGGCCCCGACCCTGGACTCCCTGCGGGCGCGGGTGGCCGAACGCGCCCACCGCATCCCGGCGTTGCACTACCGCATCGCACGGGAGCGCCGCAGGTTCCGGCGGGTGGACCGGATCGCGGCGGACCGGCACGTGCACGAGGCGTGGCTGCCCGACGACACCGACGGGTCGGCGACCGGGCGGCTGATGCTCTCCCGTCCCATGGACGCCGACGGCCGGCCGCCCTGGGACGTGTGGCTGGTGCACGGACCGGCGGGCCGCCACACCCTCTGCTACCGCACCGACCACGCGTTCCAGGACGGCGTTGGCGCCGCCTACACCGCCCGCGCCCTGCTCGGCGACGACCCGGAGGGCGGACCGGCGCCGCAGCCCCGCCGGCTGCCCACCGCCGCCGGCCTCGCGGGCACGCTGGGGGACCTGGCCGGGGCGTTCGGCGCGGCCACGGCGAAACCGGCCTTCGACGGCGCGTGCACCGGACGCGTCGACGTGTGCCACGCGGAGACCTCGCTCGCCCGGCTCCGCGCCGTCGGCCGCACGTACGGGGCGACGGTGACCGACGTCTACCTCGCCGCCCTGTCCCACGCCGTCCGTACCTGGCACCTGAAGGACACGGGCACGGTCCACCCGCCGTTGCCCGTGGCGATCCCGATGTCCGTGCGGGCCCGTGGCGAGGAGCGGGCACCGGGCAACCGCATGATCACCGCACGGATCCTGCTGCCGTGCGACGAGGAGTCGCCGCGACGGGCGCTGGCCCGGGTCGTGGCCGCGATGAACGGGCTGCGGGCCGGCCGGCGGCGTGATTCCATGCGCGTGCTGCTGGCGGCCACCCCGCGGTCCGTCGGTGCCCGGGTCGGCGTCCGGCTGGTGCACGGCAGGCTCGTCGCGGGGCCGGTCAGCAGCGTGAACTTCGGTACGGCGCTGGTCCACCGGGGGCTTTCTGCCAGGCGGGCGGCTGTCTACACGAGCGTCGCCTCCGGAATCCGCAGCGTGGTGACGTTGACCGGCCAGCACGACACCGCCTGCCTGACCGTCGTGCACGACGAGGCGCTGCGCACCGCCGACGAACTCCCCGGCCTGTGGCTCGCGGCGCTGCTGGAGCTGGAACGCCGGTGAGGTGCGCGCGATCCGCGCGTGGGCCGCGACGAAGCCCCGGGCAGGCGCCCGGGGCTTCGTACGTGGCACGGCTGGTCAGCGCGTGCCGCGCAGCGTCCCGGTCGTCAGGAAGGCGCACTCGGCGGCTGCCTCGCCGACCAGCGGCAGGTACGGGGACAGCCGCTCCATCGCGTACGGCAGGGTGAACAGGTCGGCGACCCGCGCGTCCCAGCCGTGCTCCGCCCACCACTCCCCGGGCTCGGCGAGCCGCCAGTTCCAGGCCGCCCCGATCGTGGCGAGGGCATGGAGGAAGGGCGCCACGAGGGGCGAGTCCACCGCCCGGGAGTTCACACACTCGGCGCCGAAGGTGCTGCCGTCGGCGGACAGTCCGGTCATCGTGGCGACGACGGCCGCCACCCGGTCGGGATGCAGGAAGTACAGCGGTGCCTCGCAGAGCCAGGCGGTGGGCCTGCCGGGATCGAACCCCGCCGCGACGAGTTCCCCGCCCCACGCCCCGGTGAGGCCGGCTCCGACGGTGGTGCGGCGTCCGCAGGTGACCGGGCTGCCGTCCAGCACGCGGTCCTTGAAGGCCAGGACGGAGGGGACCTCGACCTCGAAGAGGTGCACGCCGGTCGGCCACGGGAGCCGGAAGGCGCGGGTGTCCAGGCCGGCACCGAGGACGACCACCTGACGGCAGCCCGAACGGGCCGCGGTCAGCAGGTGGTCGTCGAAGAAGCGGGAGCGCACCACCTGCCAGTCGGGCAGCAGGCGCTGCATCGGCCCGTCACCGGGCGGGCCCCCCTGGAAGCGGGCCGCGTGCAGGAAGTCGGCGGCCCACGGGTCGAGGACGCACGGCGTGGGCCGCAGGGCCTCCGCCGCGTGGGCGGCGGTGGTCCAGAGCGCCGCGTGCGAGAGGCCCTCGGGGGCTCGGGCGGCAGCCGGTACCGACGGTGACCGCGGCCCGGCGACCTGCTGTGGACGGGTGGATTCCGGCATGGGGACCTCCTGGAGACGGGCGGAGCGTGCAGACGGGCGGAGCGTGACGGAACGGTGAGGGGCCGGACGGAGGGCGACCGCGCGCGGCGGCGTGGACGGCCCCCGGTCAGCCGGAGCGGCGGCGGCCCAGCAGGTAGGCGGCGGCACCCAGCGCGAGCATGCCCTTGGAAGGACGGGTGGGCCGTTGGCCGCCCATCGCGGCCGGGGTGCGAGGCTCGTGGACGTTCAGCGCGAACTGGCGGTTGGCCACGTCGGACAGGACGCCCCGGACCTGGTCGGGGCCGGTGACGGCGGCCAGCAGCAGCTCCATGGAGTTCCGGGCGAACTGGTTGCGCCCGAGGAACTCGCGGCCGAGGGCGAAAAGGATCTTCGGTACCTCCCCCTGGAACACCTCCGGCAGGGTGATCTCGGGTGCCAGACAGCGCACCGAACCGTCCAGGTTCGCGAACGACTTGCCGAGCAGCGACACCGCCGGCGGCGAACCGATGCCCCGTTTGGTCGCCTTGGCCAGCACCGTGGTGAGCGAGACGCCGAAGTTCATGTCCTCCAGGGCCAGATGGGAGACCTTGGGCACGAAGGCCGCCATGTCGGCGGCGAACGCGGGCATGTTGGCCCACGGCGTCATCCGGCCCATCTCGGCCCAGTGCTGCGCCAGGCCCGCGCCGTCGTTCTGCGCCAGCGTCATGAACAGCGGCAGCAACTGCAGGCTGGTCCGCCGGTCCAGCCGTCCGACCATGCCCCAGTCGATCAGGGTCGCCGGGCCCCCGGGGGCGGCGAACACGTTGCCCGCGTGCGGGTCGGCGTGGAAGAAGCGGTGGACGAAGTACCCGTGGTACATGAAGCGCAGCAGGTCCTTGCCGATCTCCACGCGCTCGCCGTCCGTGAAGTGCGCGCGGTCGAGGTGCCGCACGGACTTCCCGTCCGCCAGCGACTGGACGAGGACCCGGGGACTGGCGTGCAGGACCCGGGGCACCTCCAGGGAACGGAACGGCCGGACGTGTTCACGCGCCTCGTCCATGTTGCGGGCCTCGCCGGTGAAGTCCAGCTCCGGTTCCATGGCGTCGAAGACCGAGCCGAGCATCGCCTCGATGTCGATGACCTCGTTGAACCGAGGAGCGACCCGGGCCACGATGCGCGCCGCCCGGCGCATCAGGGCCATGTCCGCGAGTACACCCTCGCGGATGCCGGGCCGCTGGATCTTCACCACGGCGGCACGTCCGCCGGGCAGCGTCACCCGGTAGACCTGGGCGAGGGACGCCGCCCCCAGCGGGGCGGCGGTCTCGACGTCGTCGAAGCGCAGTTTCCAGTCCGGCCCCAGGTCCCGGGCCAGCACCGGTTCGAACTCAGAGAACGGCTGCACGTCGACCTCGTCGTGCAGGTTCTGGAGTTCGTCCCGGATGGACTCGGGGACCATGTCCGGTCTGGTGGACAGGATCTGACCGAGCTTCACGTAGAAGGGCCCGAGGCTCTCCAGGGCGGTCCGCACCGCCTTGGCGCGGCGGCGGTCGTCCCCGGCGGAGGCGTCGGTGCCCCCAGCCGGGGACCGCGCGTCCCGCTTCGTACGCCCGCGCAGCCGGGCCGTCAGCCCCACCTCGTCGGCCACGAGGCTGCCCAGGACCTTGACCACGAGACGCAGCCGGTCGCCGACGACAGACGTCATCGTGTGTGATCCTCCTCAGGTGCGACGCGCGTACGAACGTCGGCCGGCGTACCGCGTGGAGCCGGCCGGCGGGACGGTGGTGCTGCCGGTCAGCTCGAGGTCGAGGACTGTCCGCCCGGGGGCCGGTCGCCTCCGCCCTGCCCGGTCAGGCCCTGCAGCGCGGCCAGGCCCTGCTGTCCGGCCTGGGCGGGGAGGTTGGCCATGTTCTGCAGGCCCTGGACCGCGTCGAGGAGCTTGGGGAGCACCTGGAGCAGCTGGGTGAGCTGGGACGGCAGCGCCATCAGGTCACCCGCCCCGCTCGCCGCGTGGCCGAGGCCTCCGGCGAGCTGACCGAGTCCGCCGAGCGCGCCGGCCGCGCCGCCGACCGCGGCGAGCGGGTTGGCCGCACCGCCCATCGCGGCCAGGGGGTTGCCCGCCCCGCCCAGTGCCGCCGCGAGCGGGTTGGCGCCGCCCGCGGCGCCGGTGAGTGCGGCCAGGGGGTTGCCGGCTCCGCCGAACCCGCCGGCTCCGCCGATCCCGCCGAGGGCGGCCAGCGGGTTGGCGACACCGGCCAGCGCGGTCGCCGGGTTGACGGCACCGGCCAGCGCGCCGAGGGCGCTCGGGGGCAGCCCGGCCAGCGTGTCGACGGCGTTGCGGGAGCGGCGCGACGAGTCCGAGTCGTCTCGGTTCAGGAGGTCGTCGAAGGCCTCCTTCCAGCTGTCGGTCATATCGCCCACCAAATCCTTGAAGATGTCCTGGATGTTCTTGCTGTTGCCCATGAGTGTGGTCCCTTTCCGTTTCTCTGTGATGGGAGAGGTGAGGGGTCCGGCTGTTACCCGGGGCAGCCTTCCAAGGCTTTTGCGCACGCGCTTTTCAATCGGGCGCGCCCCCTGGTGAAAGCGGCTTCGGCCGCCTTGACGGAAATGTTGTGCATGCGAGCGAATTCCGCGGTGGAAATTCCCTTGGACCGGGCGAGTATGACCTCCTGTTCCCGTCCCCGCAGGTGTTGCACCTGGCTCAGCAGCCAACGGCCGAAGTCCTGGTCGCAGACGTCGTCCTCGGTCGTGCCGAAGGTGTCCACGAGCGCTGCGCGCTGCAGAAGTCTGCTGCGGCGCTCCATGTCACGGTAGAAGTCGATGCAGAGGCGGAGCGCCACGGACGTCAGAAAGGAACCGAGCCGATTCCTGTCCAACGCGGCGTGAGCGGCTGCGCGGGCCATGGTCTCCTGAACGCAGTCCTCGGCGTCCTGAAAACTCGGCAGTCTTCGTCGAACCAATCGCATGAGGCGGTCCTGGTGCTGGAAGATGTCTTCCCAGGAGCATTCAGCGGGCGATTGGCAGGTGGAATGTCGCACCATGGGATTGCGGCCCGTTGTCTCTCGGATTGGGCAGGGAGAACCGCGGCCGACTTTCTATTTGCCGGCCATGTGGTTTTCCTACCCGAGGCTCTGCGGAGGCAAACCGGAATGTATGTTTCCGCGAGTCGGCGGAAATGTTTTTTCGCGCTCATTTCCGAGGGGCGGGCCGACGTGCCCAGTCGCGGTTCCAGTTGAGCCACATGTCCCGTACGGTCTGGTGGACCAGGGAGCTGCCGGCGCGCAGTTCGCTGGTGTACGCCTGGACCGCCTCCTTGCCCACCAGCCGCGCGCCGCCGGTGAAGTAGGAGCCCCGCACGTGCCGGGGGGAGCGGTACCTGCCCCACAGCAGGATCCTCATCAGCGGCCAGAGCGTGAACACCCCGGACGGGCAGCGGTTCCCGGGGTCCAGGGTCCCCCAGACCGCCGGGACGAGGCCGCTCTCGCCCAGCACCTCGTAGATGCGGGCGATCGTCTGCTCCTTCGTCGACTGACCTGCCCGGTAGGCGAGTACCGCGTCGCGCGCCTGGTCGAACATCCGCTCCACCCAGGGATTGTCCATACCCTGGAGGCCTCGGTACGGCGGCAACTCCAGGACGTCGAAGCAGGCCGGGTCGTGCGTCTTCTCGTACGTCACGGCGGCCTGGTTCTGCGCGTTCGTGCCGTAGAGCGTGGTGAGGGTCCACACCCGGTTCCACGCGTTCCACAGGTCGAAGTCGTCGAACGCGATGTAGCTGCAGGCCACCAGGTCGTCGTAGAACCGGAACATGCGCTTGGTCCAGTGGTCCAGGTACGCGAACCGCGCGGTGTCGAAGTCGTCCTGGCGCACGGCGTCGATGAGCCGGTGGCCCAGGGCGTTGAGCGCCATCACCGTGACGGCGAGCCCGCTGGAGTAGAGCGGGTCGATGAAGTCGCTGGCGTGCGGCAGCAGGCACCACCGGTCGCCGACGACCTTCTGCGAGGCGAACTGGGTGCGGTCGGTGGACACGTACGGCCGGACCGCCCGCGCCCGCTCGAACTGCCGCGCCACGCTGGGGAACCGGCGTACGTGCTGCCAGAACTCCTCCTCCGCCGACACGTCGTCCGGGCGCGGGTACCGGTCGAGGTCGAGGTTGAGGCCGACGCTGCACAGCTCGCTCGTGCTGGTCGACTGGTTGTCGAAGGGGATGACCCAGAGCCAGCCGCCCTGGAACATGTGGTGGAGCGTCCCCTGGCTGAACGGGCTCGGCATGCCGTGCTGTTCGCGCGGCGGCGACACGGCGTCGAAGGGGCGCACGTCCACCATGTGCGTGAAGACGGTGCGCGAGCGGGTGCGGTACGGCGGCTCCTGGCGCAGTCCGAGCCGCTCCGGCAGCATCGCCCGCATCCCGCCGGCGTCGACCACGTACGACGCCCGGAAGCTGCCGCGGTCCCGGGTGAGGAGGGTGGCCCCGTCCTCCTCGAACTTCACGTCGTCGACCATGGTGTGGGTGTACGCGGTGACGCCGTAGGACACGGCGACGTGGAACATGTACGCGTCCACGTCCTGCCGGAAGTAGTGCGAGTCGGGACCGAGCGGCGGGCCCCAGGTGGGGTACTGCGTGCACTCGTCGGGCCGGGTCGGCTCGCCCTCCCGGTGGTAGACGAAACTGAAGTTCCGCTTGACCCCGCAGTTCGACGACACGTGGCGGCGCAGAGCCGCGTTGGTCGCCAGGTGCTCGAGCTCCGGCACGTCGTAGCGGCGGGCCAGGACCCTCAGGCCGAACGTGGTCTCGGGGACGGTGGACTCTCCGATGGCGAACCGGGGGTGACCGCTGCCCTCCAGCAGCAGCACGCGCACGCCGTGGCGGGCGAGGACGGTCCCCAGCATCGTCCCGCCGATGCCGCCTCCGACGATGGCGACATCGAAAACACGCTGGTCTTCTTGCATGTTGGCGGTTCCTTTCGCAACGGGAAGGACGAGTCGCCGGTCCACCCGGTCACCCACGGGCGACGGGAGGACCCGGCAGCACCCGGCGCAGCCCGCAGGCCACCACCCGGGCGGAGAAGGACACGGCGAACCAGGGAGTGGGAGCCAGGGTGGCCAACCGCTCGCGGTCCCGAGGGACGTGGCGCTCCCCGCGGCCGGTGACGTCCAGCCACGCACCGAAGTGCAGCAGCCGTGCCTCGGGCCCGGCGCCGCGCGCGGGGAAGGGCCGCATGTGGTCGCGCACCGCACGCGTCAGGGCGGTGCGCCGCCCCAGGCCCACCGCGTGCCCGGCCAGGAACGCGTCGAGCAACTGGGCGGAACGGCAGGGGAACCCACCGCGGCCGAGCCGTGAGCGGCCGACCAGCCCGGAGTCGTGGAACGCCGCGGCGGCCAGCAGCCCCACCCGGTCGTAGGCCGTCCCGTCGGTGCGCGCCAAGGCGTCGGCCAGCAGGAACGTCCGCAGGGAGTGCACGGCCACGCTGGGCGGCAGCAGCCGGCGCATCTCCGTCAGAGCGGCGCCCGCGAGGGGGTGTCCGAGCAGCTCCGCCAGGGCCGGCCGGCCGAGCAGGGGCTGCCACGCCTCGGGCAGCGCCTCCGGCGGCACGGAGGGTGACGACCCCGGCCCGCCCGCGGCGGAATCCGGAACCTCCGGAACATCGGGACCCGCGGCCATGACCCAACCCCCTTGCCCTGTTACCTCATTGGCAGTGTCCGTCTCACCTGTCTTTACGCTCGGGCCGCACCCCGACCCCCGTTTCACAACGGATCGCCCCCGCCCGCGCGTTGACGTGGGACCGGCGGCGCGTGATGCGCGGAACGCGCTCGGGGCGCACGTTGCGGACCCTCAATGCGCACGACTCGAAAAAATGGACCCTAATTACTCCATGGGGTGAATTCTTTCCCCCGGCCGAGGGATCGTTGCGGAATTCGATGGACGTGAGACTGAGAAGTCGCTTTCACCTCGGCCGCATTCCTCCACGAAAGGGAGAACACCGTGAGCTTCCTCAACCCCCGCCTTCCGGGAGTCGCTTCGGACGACGTCGTCACGGACGTCACCGAAACGCCGCACCGCCTGGGCGCGGTCGTCGCGGCCGGCGGAGCACAGGTCGTCGCCACCGTCGACGTACAGGCGGGAGAAGACGACTGGAACGCGCCGCCCAGCGAGGAACATCCGCGTCCGGTGGTACTCGTGCACGGCACCTTCGGCAATCGCGGCTACACCTGGAGCACCGCGACACCCCTGCTGCGCGAGCACGGGCACCGGGTCTTCCGGCTCGACTACGGCCAGCACGGCAATCCGGTGATCTTCGGCCTCGGCGACATCAGGCACTCCGCGCGCCAGCTGGCCGAATTCGTCGACGAGGTGCTCCGCCGCACCGGCGCGCGGAAGGTCGACCTCGTCGGCTTCTCGCAGGGCGGCATGATGCCTCGCTACTACCTCAACGCACTGGGCGGCGGGCCCAAGGTGCACAATTTCGTCGGCATCTCACCCAGCCACCACGGCGTCACCGCGCAGGGCCTGATGAACCTGGCCCGCCAGATCCCCGGCGCGGTGGAAGTGCTCGAACAGGGCGCCGTCGGGGAGGTCGTGCCGGCCTGGCCGCAGCTGCAGCACGACCACCCCTTCCAGCGGGAGCTGGCCGATCTCGGCGAGACCACGGAGGGCGTCCGCCACACCGTGATCGCCACCCGGTACGACGACGTGGTCACCCCGTACACCTCGTGCGCCCTGGAGGAGACGGAGGGGCGCTTCGTCAACAACATCGTCCTTCAGGACATCGACCCGGACGACCACACGCCGCACGTGAGCATGCCCTACAACGCGACCGTGCTGAAGGAGGTCCTCGCGGCGCTCGCCTCCTGAGCGCGGCTGCCGTCCAGGACGACACGGGCCACCAGTGCCGGGTCGTCGTTCATGGGGACGTGGCCGCAGCCGGGCAGCCGTACAAGACGGGCGTGCGGGACGGTGCGCTTGGCGCGTATGCCCTGGCGGGGCAGGAGCAGCCGGTCGCGGGTGCCCCACGCGACCGTGACCGGGACGTCCGGCACGTCATCGGTGAACAGCACGCTCCGGCCCGCCCGCAGCGTCTCGGCGAACCCCTCGGCGTGCGCGAGCGCGAGGGTCTCGGCGACCACGGCCTCGGGGGAGCGCCGGCCGGGGCGGGCGTAGATCGTGCTGGTCAGGGCGGTGCGGCCGACGGCCATGCGGGACAGCCGCTCGACCAGGGGGAGCGGCAGGGCGCGCGCGGTGCGGCGCATGCCCGTCAGCAGGCCGAAGGCGTAGCGGCGCTCGGCCTGCGTCCAGAAGCCGGCGGGGGACAGGGCCGTCACCGACCGCACCAGGTTCTCCCGGCCGAGCTCCAGGGCCAGCAGGCCGCCCAGCGAGTTGCCCGCCACGTGCGGGCGGTCGAGCCCCAGCGCCGCGCAGAAGGCACCGAGTACCGCGTTCGTCGTCGGCAGGTCGTGCGGCAGGCCGTGCGGCAGCGCCGACGACTCCCCGAAGCCCGGCAGATCCACGGCGATCACCTCGCGCTCGGTGGCGAGGATGTCGACCACCGGGTCCCAGGCTTGCCGGTGGTGGCCGATTCCGTGCAGCAGGAGCAGGGGCTCGCCGGTGCCCACGCGGTTGTAGGCGAGGGTGATGTCCTGCGGGCCGTGCCCGGTGGGGGCCGTGAAGGAGAGTGTTGCGGACATGGGACTCCTTGTCGGGAACACGTAACGAGGCGACGTCGGGTAGACAGCTTGTCAGTAGGAGCTACCGACGGGTAGCCCCGGTGCCCGGCCGGGGTGATTCCGCCTGGACACCACCGGACTCGTCCGCTGGGATGGAACGGTGACCACCGACACCGCGACCGACGTCTTCGAGAAGCACCGGCCCGTCCTCCTGGGCGTCGCCTACCGCATGCTGGGCCGCCTGGCGGACGCGGAGGACGTGGTACAGGAGGCGTGGCTGCGCTGGTCAGGCGCCGACCGGGCCGCCGTGCGCGAGCCCCGGGGCTACCTGGTGCGCGTCACCACCCGCCTCGCCGTCGACCGGCTGCGCCAGGTCAAGTCGCGCGGCGAGACGTACATCGGCCCGTGGCTGCCCGAGCCCTGTGTCACCGACTTCGGGGACGCCGTGCCGGACACCGCCGAGCGGGCCGTCCTCGCCGACTCGGTCTCCCTCGCCGTCCTCGTCGTGCTGGAGTCGCTGTCCCCGCTGGAGCGCGCGGTGTTCGTCCTCAGGGAAGCGTTCGGCTACCCGTACGCGGAGATCGCCGCCATGCTGGAGCGCGGCGAGGCCGCGGTGCGCCAGCTGGCCGGACGCGCCCGCAGGCACGTCGACGAGCGACGGCCCCGCTACGACGTCGACCCCGCGCAGCGCCGCGACCTCACCGAGCGTTTCCTCGCCGCCGCGACCGAGGGCGACCTGGCCGGCCTGCTGGCCACGCTCGCGCCGGACGTCCGGCTGGTGGGCGACAGCGGGGGCCGCTCCAAGGCGCCGCTGCGCGTGCTGGAGAGCTCGGACAAGGTGGGGCGCTTCCTGCTCGGCGTCGCTCGGCAGGGCGTTCCCGACGCCACCTTCCGCTTCCTGGAACTCAACGGCGGCCCGGCCGTGCTGGTCCGCTCCGGCGGCAAGCCCGACGCCGTCCTCCAGGTGGACGTCGCCGACGGGCGCATCCAGGCCGTGTACATCGTGCGGAACCCGGACAAGCTGACCTCTCTGGCCGACATTCCCTAGCGCTCCGCCGCGCCCTCCCGCCCGCCCCACGGCCCCGGCCCCCGTCCCGCGACGGGCGCCGGGGCCGTCCCGTCGCGGGATTGGTCTTGACCAAGGGGGTGGGGCGTTTTATGGTCGCAGAGAACTGCAACAACCTTTAATAAACAAGGGCGTCAAAACGCCGCCGGACCACGGCGATTGCGGAGGACAGGGTGGGGACCACGCAGTTGGAATCGGTACCGGAGCCGAAGTACTGGCACCTCAGGACCGTGCTCACCGAGGCCCTGGACTCGGAGTTCCAGGTGGGCGAGATCCTGCCGAACGAACGTGACCTCGCCGCCCGCTTCGGCGTCGCCCGCGCGACCCTGCGGCAGGCCCTGGAGCAGCTGGAGCTGGAGGGCAGGCTGCAGCGCCGCCGCGGCGTCGGTACGACCGTGGCCCCGCCGCGCGTCGGCGTGGCCGTCGACACCCGGGAACACGCCTGGCCCGGCACGGCCGACGACGCGTGGCAACCGGCCGACTGTCTCCTCACCGCGCCTCCCGCGGCCGTGGCCGACGCCCTGGAGACGGGGCGCGACGAGCCCGTTCACACCGTCCGCCGCTCCCGCGTGAGCCACGGCCAGCCCGTCGCCGCGGAACTGCTGTACGTGCCGTCGTCCTCCGTGCCCGGCCTCCCCGCCATCGACGCGCCCTCGGGCGCCGCACGCGCGCGTGCCGTGCTGCGCGAACTGCAGCGCGGGGCGCTGGAGCGGCGGGAGAGCGCCGTCGAGCTGGGCTCGGCCGGCGCGGACGACGCGAAGGAGCTGGACCGTCTCCCGGGCGCGCCCGTCCTCGTGGTCACCACCCGCTTCCTCGCCGAGGGCCGCACCGCCGCGCTCTCCGTCGCGACCTACCGCGCGGACACCTGCCGGCTGACGTTCGGCGACTCGGGCGACGTGGAGATCCACCACGGCCCCCAGACCCAGGCCTCCTGACCCACCCGGCCCACCCGCCCGCGTCGGCGGGCCTCCGCCCGCCGGCGGCCGTACGCACGGCCCGATCCACCGGTCCACGCCCGTCGTTGCGCGTCCGTGCCCACCGCCGGGCAGTCGGTCGCCCGTCGCCGGGCGCCGGCGACGGGGATCAGCGGCGGGCCGTGGCGCCCTCGACCGCGAACAACTGCTCCTCCACATGGTCGAGGGCCAGCCGCAGCGCGCCCGTGGCCACGGCGGCCTCACCGAGCAGCGACAGGGCCACCCGCGGCGGACGCAGGCAGTAGCGGGCCAGCTCCCGCCGCAACGGCTCCAGTACGCCGTCCAGCCCGGCCGCCCAGCCGCCGATGACCACCATCTCGGGATCGAGCGCCAGCGCCAGCGCCGCCACGTCGTGCACCAGCCGCTGTATGAAGCGCTCGACGGCCGCGCGGGCCCGCTCGTCGCCCTCGCGGGCCTCCGCGAAGACCTTGGCCACGGCCTGCTCGTCCAGCGGGTGCAGCGGCTGGTCCGTGGTCGACAGCAGCGTCTCCGGCGTCACGTCCCGGCCCAGCAGATGCAGCGCCCCGATCTCCCCGGCCGCCCCGCCGTACCCCCGGTGCAGCCGCCCGCCGATCAGCGCCCCGGCCCCGGGACTCAGCCCGGCCAGCACGAACACGATGTCCTCGCACTCGGTGGCGGAGCCCTTCCAGTGCTCGGCGACCGCCGCGGCGTTCGCGTCGTTCTCCACCAGTACCGGGCACTTGAAGGAACGGCTCAGCCGCTCGCCGAGGCCCAGCCCCGTCCACCCCGGCAGTGCCGTGCCCAGCCGGACCGTGCCGTCCGCCTCGACGATGCCGGGCGTGGCGGCGCCGACCGCCCGCAGCGAGCCGCGCGCCACACCGGCCCGGCGCAGCAGCTCGGCGACGGCCGTGCGCAGCCGCTCCAGCCGCTCGTCGGCCGACGCGTTCTCGTCCACGTCCTTGGCCTGGGCGCCGATCACCCGGCCGTCCAGGTCGGACAGGAGCGCGGCGACGCGGTGCGGGCCGATCTCCAGGCCCAGCAGGTGCCCGGCCTCCGCCCGGAACCGGAACCGCCGCGCGGGCCGTCCCTGCCGCCGGGCCGTGGCCCCGTCGGCAGCCGCCTCGACGACCAGACCGGCCTCGATCAGTCCCTCCACGACGCCCTCGACGGTCGGCCGGGACAGCCCCGTCACCCGGGTGATCTCGGTCAGCGTCGCGGAGTCCGTCGCACGCAACGCGTGCAGCACCACGGCGGAGTTGATCCTCCGCAACAGCGACGGATCCCCGCCGGTCAGGCCTGCCAAGGTCCGTCCTCCCAGCTAGTGCGCGTGTTGGCCGGATGGTACTCGGCCCGCCGATCCCCGGCGAGCTCCGGCCCGCGCCCGCCCGGCCCGCGGCCGTCGCTCATCCGGGTGCCACGAACCCCGACTCGTACGCCGTGATCACCGCCTGGGTGCGATCCCGCGCCCCCAGCTTCGCCAGTACGGCGCTCACATGCGACTTCACCGTCTCCGTGCCGACGACCAGCCGCGCGGCGATCTCCGCGTTGGACAGCCCCCGCGCCATCAGCCGCAGCACCTCGCCCTCCCGCTCGGTCAGCCGGGCGCGCTCCAACACCCCGCGGGCCGCGCGGTTGCCGCCGCCGTCGCCGTACTCGGCGGCCAGCTGCCGCACCGAGGCGGGAAACAGGAGGGACTCGCCCTCGGCGATCAGTCGTACCGCGTGCACGATCTCGGCCGGGCGGGCGCGCTTGAGCAGGAACCCGTCCGCGCCCGCGCGCAGCGCCTCGTACACGTACTCGTCGTTCTCGAACGTCGTCACCACGAGGATCTTCGGCGGGTCGGCCACCGTCCGCAGCAGTGCGCGCGTGGCCTCGATGCCGTCCAGCAGCGGCATCCGGACGTCCATGGCGACCACGTCCGGCCGCACCTGCCGCACCAGCGGAATGACCGCCGCCCCGTCGGCCGCCTCGCCGACCACCTCGATGTCCGGCTGCGCCTCCAGCACGGCCCGCAGACCGGCGCGCACCAGGGGTTCGTCGTCGACAAGGAGCACTCTGACCGGCATCCGGTCAGCGTAGATCAGCCCAACGGGAGCTCGACGCGCACCAGCCAGTCGCCGGCACCGTCCGGCCCGGTGTGGGCCCGCCCGCCGAGCAGCGCGGCCCGTTCCCGTATGCCCCGCAGTCCCGCGCCGCGTCCCGGCGCGGCTCTCGCGTCCGGCAGCGGATTGCGTACGTCCAGGGTGAGCGCGTCCTCCGCCACCTCGACGCGGACCCGCGCGGGCACGGCGCCCGCGTGCCGCAGCACGTTGGTCAGCGCCTCCTGCAGGATGCGGTAGCCCTCGCGGGAGACGTGACCCGGCAGGGTCTCCAGCGGGCCCGCGACCTCGGCGTCGAGCTTGGCCCCCGAGGCACGGGCGGACTCCAGCAGGCGGACGGCGTCCACGAGCGTCGGTCTGCCGCTCACCGGCCGCTCCGACTCGCGCAGCACGCCGAGGACCCGCTCCAGGTCCTCCAGGGCCGACCTGCCGGTCTCCTCGATGGCCGTCAGGGCCCGGTCGGTGAACTCCGCGCTGTTCGCCGCGCGAGCGGCTCCCGCCTGGACGACGGCGACGGTCAGCGCGTGGCCGATGGAGTCGTGCAGCTCGCGTGCGATGCGGTTGCGTTCCAGGAGCTGCTCGGTGCGTTCCTCCAGGGCGGAGAGCCGTTCGGCGGCGGACGGTCCCAGGAGGCGGCGGGCGAGCCGGGTGATCAGCTCCCCGGAGCCGACGACGACCGCGGCGAGCAGCAGGAGCGGCAGCGGCGAGAGCAGGCCGTACCACCAGCCGCTTCCCGTGAGGCGGAGGAACGAGCCTTCCCCCTGCCGCCCGCCGCGCGCCGCGTTCACCAGGTCGACGGCGAGGACGGGCAGCTGCACCGTGAGCATCGCGACGCAGGAGCCGATGAGCAGGCGTGCCTCCAGCCACACGACCGTGCGTCCGCGGTCGGCCCAGGTCGCGGACGGCGCGACGACGATGTCCGTCGTCGTGTCGTCCGGCCGGTGGCCGGTCAGCAGCAGTCTGGCCTGCACGCCCTCGACCACCCGCATCCCGGGCACCAGGCCGGCCGCCGCCAGCGGCACCACCGACACGAAGGCCCACGCCTCGTCGAGGAAGATCCACATGGCCGGCCACACCACGGCCATGAACAGGTGCAGCCATCGTGTGTACGTCACCGCCCGGCCGAACGGGCGCAGCAAGCGGACCATTCGCCCATCCTGGCAGTCGCCACTGACACCCGGCCTCCCCCGCACGGGGGAGCCGGTCTCCACCGGCGGGGGAGGCCCCGCTCCCGCACCGACCGGCACGCTGCCGCCATGACCAGCATCGACGTCCAGAACCTCACCAAGGAGTACGGCACCCGACGAGCCGTCGACGACCTCACCTTCACCGTGCGCCCCGGCCGCGTCACCGGCTTCCTCGGCCCCAACGGCGCCGGCAAGTCCACCACCATGCGACTGGTCCTGGGCCTGGACCGGCCCACCTCGGGGACCGCGACCGTCGGCGGCCGCTCCTACACCGCCTTCGAGGAACCGCTGCGGCACGTCGGTGCCCTGCTCGACGCGCACGCCGCCCACGGCTCGCGCACCGCGCGGAACCACCTCCGCGTCCTGGCGGCGAGCAACCGCGTCCCCGCGCGGCGGGTCGACGAGGTGCTGGAGGAGACCGGCATCGCGTCCGTGGCCCGCCGCCGGGTGAAGACGTACTCCCTGGGCATGCGCCAACGGCTGGGCATCGCCGCCGCGCTGCTGGGCGATCCCGAAGTGGTGATGCTGGACGAGCCGTCCAACGGGCTGGACCCGGAGGGCATCATCTGGATCCGCGAACTGCTGCGGCGGCTCGCGGCCGAGGGGCGCACGGTCCTGGTCTCCAGCCACCTGATGAACGAGACCGCGTCCTTCGCCGACCACCTGGTCGTCCTCGGCCGGGGCCGCCTGCTCGCGGACACGCCGATGCGGGAGTTCATCGACGCGCGCGTGCAACCGCGGGTGCGCGTCCGGACGTCGGACCCGACCGCCCTGACGGCCGCTCTCGCCCGGCACGGCCACGACGCCGTGGAGCACGACGACGGGTACTGGACCGTGCACCACGCACGCGTGGACGACGTCGGCCGGATCGTGTCCGGCGCGGGCGTACCCGTCCTCGAACTGACCTCGGACGAGGGCACGCTGGAACAGGCCTACCTCGACCTGACCGCCAACGAGACCGAGTTCACCGCACAGCCCCAGGAGGCCTGACCATGAACCTCACGCCCGTCCTCCGCGCGGAGGCGCTCAAGGTGCTCACCCTGCGCTCGCTGTGCGGCGCACTGCTGGCCCTGTTCGCCTTCACCACCGCGTTCTCCGCGCTGGCCGGGGTGTCCGACACCTCGGACCCGGACTTCGACCCGCTGTTCACGGCCCTGTCCGGGGTCATGCCCGGCCAGATCGCGGCCATCGCCTTCGGAGCCGTCGTCGTGTCCAGCGAGTACCAGGGCAACGGGATCCGGCTCACCCTGGCCGCGGTTCCGCAGCGGGGGCGGTGGTTCGCGGCGAAGCTGGCGGTCGTCGCCGTCCCCGTCCTCGGGGTGGGGCTGCTCACCGCGCTCGCCGCCCTGCTCGCCGCTCGCGCGGGCCTCGGCTCGGCGGCGGCCGGGCTCACCGCCGGCGAGCAGATCCGGGGCGTCGTGGGCTGCGGCATCTACCTCATGCTCATGGCCCTCTTCGCGGCCGGCCTCACCACCCTGTTCCGCAGTGGCGTCGCCACGCTGTCCACCCTGATCCCGTTCATCCTGATCATCTCCTTCGTCATCGGGGACGCGGCGGGCACCGTCGCCGACTTCCTGCCGGACAGGGCCGGGCAGATCGTCCTGCACCAGACGTACGAGGGGACCCTGGGGGTCTGGACCGGGCTCGCGGTGACCGCGGCCTGGACGGCGGCCGCGCTCCTCGCCGGGTTCTGGCGGCTGCGCCGCCGGGACGCCTGACCACGGGAAGGCGGTGGCCGGGCTGACGCCCCGCCAATTGTCAGTGCCGGCGGGTTTACTGGACACATGAACATCGCGCGGCACCTCGCACTCATCGACGAGCTGTGCTTCCGGCCCTTCCCGGCGGAGCAGGGCCCGTCGGACGAGGCCACCGCGGGGCCCCGGGGCTTCACGGCGGTGCTGGAGAGCAGCCGCGGCCTGCGCGACCGCGACCCGGCGCAGCGGGCCGCGACGGTGGAGCAGTACGAGAAGGAGCGGGACGCACTCTGCGAACGGCTCGCCCCGCGCTGGGGCGAGACGGCCCCCTGGAACCTGCAGACGGTCCTCCTGCGGACCGAGCGGGAGGAGATACCCGAGCCGTGGGCCGGGCTGAGTGCCCACGCGCGCGTGGCGTATCTGTGGGAGGCGGAGGGCACCGGCCGCTGGGTCGCGGTGGCCGTCGCCGACCGGGACGCGGCGGACGAGGTGCGGCTGCTCGCGGTCGTCACCGAGGAGGCGCCACCGTGACCACCCGGCCTACGCCTGCGACGGCCGCGCCTGCGCCGCGACCCGCAGCCGGGCGAACTCCTCCGCCATCGTCCGCGCCGTCCAGTGCGCGTTGAGCCCGCTCGGGTTGGGCAGCACCCACACCCGGGTGCCGCCGAACGTCCGCTCCTGCGGGCCCACTTGCGCTTTCCGCTCGTCGAAGGCGGTCCGGTACGCGGTGACCCCGACCACGGCCAGCCAGCGGGGCCGCAGCCGTGCCACCTTCGCCACCAGCAGCCGCCCGCCCTCCCGGTACTCCTCGGCGGTCAGCTCGTCCGCCCGTGCGCTGGCCCGCGCCACCACGTTCGTGATGCCGAGCCCGTAGGACGGCAACTCGTCCTGCTCCGAGGGCTTCAGCAGCCGGGGCGTGAACCCGGACAGATGCAGGACCGGCCAGAAGCGGTTGCCGGGACGGGCGAAGTGGTGGCCGGTCACCGCCGTCATCAGGCCGGGGTTGATGCCGCAGAACAGCACGCGAAGGCCGTCCGCGACGACGTCCGGCACGAGTCGGTCGCGGGCGGCCTCCAGCTCGGCCCTGGTGAAGCGGGTCAGAGGATGGCTCCGGGGGTGTAGCCCGCGGCGGCCGGGTGCTGCTTGACGATCTCCTCGATCCGGCCGACGACGACACCGACCTGGTCGGACGCGGCACCGGTGAAGGAGAGCTTGTCGGCCATCAGGGCGTCCAGAGCGGACCGGTCCAGCGGGATGCGGTCGTCGGCGGCCAGCTTGTCCAGCAGCTCGTTGCGCTCGGCGCCCTGCTCACGCATGGCCAGGGCGGAGGCGACGGCGTTCTCCTTGATCGCCTCGTGGGCGACCTCCCGGCCGACACCGGCGCGCACCGCACCCATCAGCACCTTGGTGGTGGCCAGGAACGGCAGGTAGCGGTCCAGCTCCCGGGCCACGACGGCCGGGAAGGCGCCGAACTCGTCGAGCACGGTCAGGAACGTCTCCAGGAGCCCGTCGAGCGCGAAGAACGCGTCCGGCAGGGCCACCCGGCGCACCACCGAGCAGGACACGTCGCCCTCGTTCCACTGGTCGCCCGCCAGCTCCCCGGTCATCGAGGCGTAGCCGCGCAGGATCACCATGAGGCCGTTGACGCGCTCGCAGGAGCGGGTGTTCATCTTGTGCGGCATCGCCGACGAGCCGACCTGGCCGGGCTTGAAGCCCTCGGTGACCAGCTCGTGCCCGGCCATCAGCCGGACGGTCTTGGCCAGCGACGACGGTGCCGCCGCCAGCTGCACCAGCGCGGTGACGACCTCGTAGTCGAGGGAGCGCGGGTAGACCTGGCCGACCGAGGTGAAGGCCTCGGAGAAGCCGAGGTGCCCGGCGATCCGCTGCTCCAGCTCCGCGAGCTTGCCCGCGTCGCCGCCGAGCAGGTCCAGCATGTCCTGCGCGGTGCCGACCGGGCCCTTGATGCCGCGCAGCGGGTAGCGGCCGAGCAGCTCCTCCACCCGGCCGTACGCGACGAGCAGCTCGTCGGCGGCGGTGGCGAACCGCTTGCCCAGCGTCGTGGCCTGCGCGGCGACGTTGTGGGAGCGGCCGGCCATGACCAGCTCGCCGTACTCGCCGGCCAGCTTGCCCAGCCGCGCGAGGACTGCCACCGAGCGGTCCCGGATCAGCTCGAGCGACAGCCGGATCTGCAGCTGCTCGACGTTCTCCGTGAGGTCGCGGGAGGTCATGCCCTTGTGCACGTGCTCGTGCCCGGCGAGGTCGTTGAACTCCTCGATCCGCGCCTTCACGTCGTGCCGCGTGACCTTCTCGCGCTCGGCGATCGAGGCCAGGTCGACCCGGTCGAGGACGCGCTCGTAGTCGGCGATCGCGGCGTCGGGCACCTCGATGCCCAGGTCCTTCTGGGCCCGCAGCACGGCGAGCCAGAGCTGCCGCTCGAGCCTCACCTTCTGCTCGGGCGACCAGAGGGTGGCGAGCTCGACGGAGGCGTAGCGTCCGGCGAGGACGTTCGGGATGCGGGGCTTGGCGGGAGCGGAAGTCACGTAGAGGGATTCTACTGGCGATTCGTGCAGGTGGGCGCCGCGGGGTTGTTCGTCGGAAGCTACGAAGGGCGCGTGGCGCAGGGAGTCACCGCGACGGATTCTCGTAGGGCAGCAGCTCGGGGCGCTTGGGCGGCAGGCCGTCGCCGGAGGAGCGGCCGGTCAGCCTGCGGCCTATCCAGGGCAGCAGGTGCTGCCGGGCGAACCGGACGTCGGCGGTCCTGCGCGCCATCCAGTCCGGCGGCGGCGTCGCCGGGACCGGCGCGTGCCAGTCGGGGTCCTCGGGCTCGTGGCCGAGCGACTGCCACACCGCCTCCGCCACCCGGCGGTGGCCGTCGGCGGTCAGGTGCAGCCGGTCCACGTCCCACATCCGGGGGTCGGCCAGCGACCGGGCCGCATACAGGTCGACGACCACGGCGCCGTGCTGCTTCGCCAGGTCGTCGATGACGGCGAACAGTGCCTCCATGCGCGGCCGGAACCGTTCGAGCACCGGCCCCTGACGGCCCGGACTGCGCATCAGCACCAGCTGCTCGCAGTTCGGGGCGAGCCGCTCCACGGCCTGGGTCAGCAGGTCCCGCACGCGGGCCATGTCGCACTTGGGCCGCAGCGTGTCGTTGAGCCCGCCGACCAGGGTGATGACGTCGGCTCCCATGGCCGCCGCCACGTCCACCTGCTCGTCGACGATCTGCCCGATCAGCTTTCCCCGCACCGCGAGATTGGCGTACCGGAAGCCGGGGGAGCGCGCCGCCATCCGTGCGGCGAGGAGGTCGGCCCATCCTCGGTAGGAGCCGTCGGGCAGCAGGTCCGACATGCCCTCGGTGAAGGAGTCGCCGACGGCGACGAGGCTGGTGTACGCGGGATTCGTCTGCATGGCGTCGGAAATGGTATCCCCTGCACATACCCGCCGGTCGGTCGCCCTCCACGCGTTCGGGCCGCCCGCTGCCGCAGTTCGGGCGACACCGGCAAGGGCCCGCCGACTGGTTCACGGGTGACGTCCACATCGACGCCGTCGCGGCGCCGCGGGTGGCCCGTCGGGATCGTCCGGCCCGCCGCCGGCCTGCCCCCGCCCGCGGGAGGACGGCGCGCGTGCCGCTCGCACGCGTGCGCGGCTCACGTCCGCTGCCCGAACAGCTCCCGCAGCACGTCCTCCATGGTCACCAGGCCCGCGAGCCGTCCGTCGGAGCCGAGTACGGCCGCCAGGTGGGTGCGGCTGCGCCGCATGGCGGTGAGCACGTCGTCCAGGGGGGTGCGCTCGCGCACCCGGGCGATGGGGCGCATGTCCGGCAGCCGGAACGGCACATTGCGCGGCGAGGCGTCCAAGGCGTCCTTCACGTGCAGGTAGCCGACGATCCGCCGCCCGTCGTCCACCACCGGGAACCGGGAGAACCCCGACTGCGCCGATAGCCGCTCCAACTGCTCAGGGGTGATGCCCACGCGCGCGTGCACGACGCGCTCCAGCGGCAGCACCACGTCCCGCACCGGCCGCCGGCCCAGCTCCAGGGCGTCGTGCAGCCGCTCCCGGGCCCGGTCGTCGATCAGCCCCGCCTCGCCGGCGTCCTTGACGATCTCCGCCAGCTCCGCGTCCGTGAAGGTCGCCGCCACCTCGTTCTTCGCCTCGACCCTGAGCAGCTTGAGCAGCCCGTTGGCGAAGGCGTTGACCGTGAAGATCACCGGGCGCAGGGCCCGGGACAGCGCCACCAGCGGGGGCCCGAGGATCAGCGCGCTGCGCACCGGCTCGGCCAGTGCGATGTTCTTCGGCACCATCTCGCCGAGCAGCATGTGCAGATACGTCGCCAGTGCCAGGGCGATCACGAAGGACACCGCGTGCCCCGCACCCGACGGCACACCCACCGCGTGGAACACCGGCTCCAGCAGATGCGCGATCGCAGGTTCCGCGACCACGCCGAGGACCAGCGTGCACAGGGTGATGCCGAGCTGGGCCGCGGCCAGCAGCGCGGACACGTGCTCCAGTCCCCACAGCACGCGCTCGGCGCGGGTGTCGCCCTCCTCGGCGTGCGGCTCCACCTGGCTGCGGCGCACGGAGATCAGCGCGAACTCGGCGCCCACGAAGAACGCGTTGACGACCAGCGTCGCCAGTCCGATCAGCAGCTGTACGGCGGTCAACGGCCGTCCTCCCCCTGGTCCTCCCCGGTGCCGAAACCGGCGTCGAAGCCGGGGCCGGCCGTGTCGGTCGTGTCGGTCGTGCCGGCCGTGTCGTTCAGGGGAGCGTGCATCAGCACCCTGGCCGCCCTGCGCCCCGTGGCGTCCACGACGTCCAGCCGCCAGCCCGAGACGTCAAGGCTGTCGCCGACGGCGGGGATGCGTCCGAGCCCGGCCGCGACCAGCCCCGCGACCGTCTCGTACGGCCCCTCCGGCACCCGCAGCCCCAGCCGCTCTAGCCGGTCCACGCGCGCCGAGCCGTCGGCCCAGTACAGCGCGTGCCCCTCCTCGTCCGTGCCGGCCGGGTCGAGGTCGGGCGTCTCGTGCGGATCGTGCTCGTCCCGTACCTGGCCGACGACCTCCTCGACGATGTCCTCCAGCGTGGCCACGCCCGCCGTCCCGCCGTACTCGTCGATCACCACGGCCATCGTGCGCCGCCCGGAGAGCCGGTCCAGGAGCCGGTCCACGGTCAGCGACTCGGGGACGAGCAACGGCTCGCGCATCAGGTCGGCGATCGGCATCCCCGGCCGCCGCTCGGCCGGCACCGCCAGGACGTCCTTGACGTGCGCCGTGCCGACCACGGCGTCGAGGGACCCCCGGTAGACGGGGAACCGGGACAGCCCCGTCGCCCGCGTCGCGTTCGCCACGTCCTCGCACGTCGCCCGTGCCTCCAGGGCCACGACCTGGACCCGCGGCGTCATCACCTGCTGCGCCGTCAGGTCGGCCAGGTTCAGGGTGCGCACGAACAACTCGGCGGTGTCGGCCTCCAGCGCGCCCTCCTTGGCCGAGTGCCGGGCGAGCGCCGCCAGCTCCTGCGGCCCGCGCGCGGAGGCCAGTTCCTCGGCGGGTTCCACACCGAAGCGGCGTACGACACGGTTGGCGGTGTTGTTCAGGTGGCTGATGAAGGGCCGGAAGACGGCGCTGAACCAGCGTTGCGGGCCGCCCACCCGCCTGGCCACGGCCAGCGGCGAGGAGATCGCCCAGTTCTTCGGCACCAGCTCACCGACGATCATCAGGAACACCGTCGACAGGGCCGTGCCCAGCACCAGCGCCAGCGAGGACGCCGCCGAACCGGACATGCCGAGGTCCTCCAGCGGCCCGGAGATCAGCGCCGCGACCGACGGCTCGGCGAGCATGCCGACGACCAGGTTGGTGACCGTGATGCCGAGCTGTGCGCCGGAGAGCTGGAAGGTCAGGTTCCGGACACCCTTGAGGGCGCTCGCCGCGCCCCGCTCGCCCCGCGCCGCGGCCCGCTCCAGCTCGCCCCGTTCGACGGTGGTCAGCGAGAACTCGGCCGCGACGAAGGCGCCGCACGCGAGCGAGAGCAGGATCGCCACCAGCAGCAGGAGCACTTCGGTCATCGGGTCACCTCGGATCCATGATCGGCCAGGAACCGGAGGTTCGCCCGATGTTCAAGCCTTCAACCTTTCGCCTCGCGCCGCTCAGCCGGTGAGGTGCTTCACCCAGCGCCGCCACTGCTCCTGCGGCTCGTACCCGGCGGCCCGCCATGCATGCTGGGCCCGTTCGTTGCGCACCAGCACCATGGCGTCCCCGCGGCGCCCGCCGAGCCGTACGAACCGCTCGTCGGCCGCCGCGAGCAGGGCCGAGCCGATGCCCCGGCGCCGGTGGTCCGGGTGCACCGCCAGCCGGTAGAGATGACAGCGCCAGCCGTCGAAACCGGCGATCACGGTGCCCACCAGCTCCCCGTCGCGCTCGGCCAAGAGCAGTGCCCCGGGGTCGCGCGCCACGAGGCGCTCCACGCCGTCCCGGTCGTCGCTGATGCTGGTCCCCTCGGCGGCCGTCTTCCAGAAGGCCAGCACGGCGTCCAGGTCCTCGGCCGCGGCGGGCCGTACGCGCAGATCGGTCATGCCGCGATCCCACCACGCGCGCCGGACCCCGGTGCGTTGATTCCGGCATGCGGACCGGCGGGCGGCCGGCCTTGCCCCTGCTAGCGCTTCGGCGCTAGCTTCGAGGTATGGCGAAGACCCAGAAGGCCCAGCTGAACGTGCGGGTGGACGAGGGCACCGCCCGGGCGGCCCGCGAGAAGGCACTGGCCCGGGGGATGAGCGTCAACCGCTACATCGAGGACCTGGTCCGGCAGGACACCGGCGAGGCCGGCCACACCTTCGTGGAGGCAGCCGCCGACTTCATGCGGCAGTACGAGAAGGTGTTCGCCGAGGAGGTCGGCGAGGGCCGTCACTGAGCCGTCCCGCCCCCGGATGAACGACCTCACCATCGATCTCGCCTGGCTGCTGATGCTCGCCGAGCAGCGCACTCCCGGCGACCCGCGGGTCACCGACTGGGGAGCGCTCGTCGCGGCCGTCGCCCGCCACCGGGCCGAGATATTCGACACCCCGGTCTACGCCACCCCGCACACCCGCGCCGCCGCCCTGCTCCAACTGCTGATCCACGTCCCGGCGCTGGAGCGCTCCAACGCCCTGTTCGCCTCGGCGGTCGCCTACGCCTACCTGGTCGCCAGCGGCATCGGCGTCGCTCCCGCGCCAGAGCAGGTGCGCGACCTCGCGCTGCTGGTCAAGCGGGGCGAGGCGTCGGTCGAGGAGATCGCGGACGAACTGCGCCGGTGGGGCGGGTGACCGTGCCACGGCTCAGGAAGGCCGCCAGGCCGTGCCCAGCACGCAGTACGAACTCGGCAGCGCCGGCCCGTTCTCCGGCATCATCGTCCGCCGGTAGGGCCCGAGCACGAAACCCGCGTCCCGCAGCGCCGCGACCGGTTCGCGGGACAGGTGGCAGCCGCCGGACAGAGGAGGCCACAGCGTCCGGTCCAGCGCGCGCTGGGTGAAGGTCATCATCGGCCCGCCGCCCCGGCCGTGCTCGAAGAACCGCACCTGTCCGCCGGGCCGCAGCACCCGCCGCAGCTCCGCCAGCGCCCGCGGCACGTCCCGGACGCTGCACAGCACCAGCGAGACCACGGCCGCGTCGAAGGCCTCGCTCTTGACCGGCAGCGCCTCCGCCGCACCCGGCGCCACGTCCACCGGCACCCGGGCGCGCTGCGCCGCGTCGACCGCCAACTTCCGCAGCACGCGCTCCGGTTCGACGGCGACGACCTCGGAGACGGTGCCCGGGTAGTGCGCGAAGTTCAGCCCGTTGCCCGCGCCGACCTCGATCACCCGCCCGGAGAGCCCGGCGAGCAGCCGCTCGCGGACGCGCGCCATGCCCATCCGGGTCTCGGCGCCCACACTGATCCGGGCGTAGTAGCGGGCGAACAGCGGATGGTGCACGGCATCCCGCGGCACCCCGCGGGCCCGGGCGGATCGCAGCGGCATGGGACCTCCCTCACGAGGCGGCAGCCCTACCGCGATTCTGCCCCGCGCAGGGCCGGTGCACCCACCGCGCGAGCGGCCGGCCCGGAGCGCGCCCGACCGGCCGCGCGGCCCCGGACCCCGGCGGCAGCAGCCGGGACCACCCGATCACGGCGAGCTGGTCCGCGCCGCGACTCCGTCCGCCGCCGTGCCGCCGAGTGGCGCCATCGCGCACCCTCCCGCGCCGCCGGTCGGGGACGTCTCGGACGCCACGGACGGGCACACACCCCGGTCGGGTTGGCTCCGTGGCGCCGAACGGGTCCGCGCCCGGATGGCCTGGACGGCGCGTGGTCCGTCGCCGCGCGCTCCCGCGCCGCCCGCCCCGAACACCCCGCCGGTCACGGCCCGTGCCGGTCGCCGAACGCGTCCGCGTCCCAGGTGCCGTCCAGCGGCGGCGCCAGCCAGCGCGGTGCCGCCGACCGGAAGCCGGCCGGGGCGAGGGACCCCGCCCCGGCCGGGACCGCGCCGAGGAGGGGAGCACCGGACACGTCCGGAAGGTCGGCGAGATTGCAGCGGGCGGCGAGGCCGGGGGACCCGGGCCAGCTCCCGATCACCAGCCCCGGCAGCTCCAGGCCCCGGGACCGCAGTTCGCGCGCCGTCAGCTCCGTGGTGTTCAGCGTGCCCAGCCCCGGCGACGTCACCAGCAGCACCGGTGCGCCCAGCAGACCGGCCACGTCCGCCAGCGTGCCGCCGGCCGCGTCGAAGCGCACGAGCAGCCCGCCCGCACCCTCGACCAGCACCAGGTCGTGCTCGGTGGCCAGCTTGGCCGCGGCCTCCGCCACCTCCGGCGGACGCACCGGCGCCCGCCCGGCCCGGCGCGCGGCCGTGCCCGGCGCCAACGGCTCGGGGAACCGGGCCACTTCGGCGACCGTCACGTCGCCCGCGAGCCGCGCCACCTCCTGGGCGTCCCCGGCCTCGTCCGGACCCACGCCCGTCTGCGCGGCCTTCAGCACGGCCACCGAACGGCCGCCGGCCAGGGCCGTCGCGGCGACGGCGGCGGTCACGACCGTCTTGCCGACCTCCGTGCCCGTGCCCGTGATCAGCAGTACCGGCATGTCACCCCTCCCGTGCCGCCGAGCACACCGCGCGGGCGATCCGTGCCACGTCCGCGTCACCCGTCACGTACGGCGGCATGGTGTAGACCAGGTCGCGGAACGGTCGCAGCCACACGCCCTCGCGCACGGCCGCCCGGGTCGCCGCCCGCATGTCGACGGGGTGGTCCAGCTGCACCACCCCGATCGCGCCGAGCACGCGTACGTCCCGCACCCCCGGCAGCCCGGCGGCGGGCGCGAGCCCTTCGCGCAGGCCCGCCTCGATCCGCTCGACCTCCGCGAGCCAGTCCTGGCCGAGCAGCAGTCCGATCGACGCACACGCCACGGCCGCCGCCAACGGGTTGCCCATGAACGTCGGCCCGTGGGCCAGCACCGGCACCTCGCCCCGCGAGATGCCCTCGGCCACCCGCGACGTGCACAGGGTGGCCGCCATCGTCAGATAGCCCCCGGTCAGCGCCTTGCCCACGCACATCACGTCCGGTGTCACCGCCGCGTGTTCCGCCGCGAACAGCGCGCCCGTGCGTCCGAACCCGGTGGCGATCTCGTCGAACACCAGCAGCACGTCGTGCGCGTCGCACGCCTCGCGCAGCACCCGCAGGTAGGCGGGGGAGTGGAAGCGCATTCCGCCCGCGCCCTGCACCACCGGCTCCACGATCACCGCGGCCAGCTCGTCGGCGTGCCGCTCGACCATCGACCGCAGGTGGTCGGCGTAGGCCTCCTCGTACCGTGCCGGGGGCGCGTCGGCGAAGAGCTGGCGCGGCAGGACGCCGGACCACAGGTCGTGCATGCCGCCCTCCGGGTCGCACACCGACATGGGCTGCCAGGTGTCGCCGTGGTAGCCGCCGCGCCAGGTGAGCAGGCGCCGCTTGCCGGGGCGGCCGAGCGAACGCCAGTACTGCAGGCACATCTTCACCGCGACCTCGACCGACACCGACCCGGAGTCGGCGAGGAACACATGCTCCAGGCCCTCGGGTGACATGTCGACAAGGAGCTTCGCCAGCCGCACGGCGGGCTCGTGGGTGAGCCCGCCGAACATGACGTGGCTCATCCGCTCCAACTGCTCGCGCGCGGCCTCGTTCAGCACCGGGTGGTTGTAGCCGTGGATCGCCGACCACCAGGACGACATCCCGTCGACCAGTTCCCCGGAGCCGTCGGCGGGCCGCAGCCGCACCCCGCTCGCCGACTCCACGACGAGCGGGTCCTGCCGGCCGGGCATGGGGCCGTACGGATGCCAGACGTGCCGCCGGTCGAGGGCCAGCAACTCGGCGACGTCCAGCGCCGGCTCAGGCATTGGGCGCGAGGTCCGTGCCGGCGCCGCGGCGGCGTACCGCCACCAGGTCCGTGCGGGGCTCCCCGGCGGGGCGCGGCGTCGTGGACGCGGGCGCGGGAGCGCACACCCCGCCGCCCGCGTGCGAGCCGCAACCACCGGCGCCGGCGGCCTCGCCGTCCGCGCCCGCGTGCGAACCGCAGCCGCCACCATCCTCGTGCGAGCCGCAGCCGCCACCTCCGTCGTGCGAGCCGCAGCCCCCACCCCGCACCGATGCGCGGTGCTCCGGCAGCGTGACCTCGCCGGCGCCCTCCACCTCGAAACCGGCGTCCGCGATCATCTCCAGGTCCGCGTGGCCCGCCTGGCCCTCGCTGGTGAGGTAGTCGCCGAGGAAGACCGAGTTGGCCAGGTGGAGCGCGAGTGGCTGCATCGTGCGCAGATGGACCTCGCGCCCGCCGGCGATGCGCACCTCGACGTCCGGGCAGACGAACCGCGTCATCGCCAGGATGCGCAGGCACCGCTGCGGGGTGAGGTGCCACTCCTTGGCCAGCGGTGTGCCCTCCATCGGGATCAGGAAGTTGACCGGCACCGAGTCCGGGTCCAGTTCGCGCAGCGAGAAGACCACGTCGACCAGGTCGGCGTCGCTCTCGCCCATGCCCGCGATGAGACCAGAGCAGGCGGACAGACCGGCGGCGTGCGCCTTGTTCACCGTGTCCACCCGGTCGGCGTACGTGTGCGTGGTCGTGATGTCGCCGTACGTCGACTCGGAGGTGTTGAGGTTGTGGTTGTAGGCGTCGGCACCGGCCTCCCGCAGCCGCTCCGCCTGGCCGTCGGAGAGCAGGCCCAGACAGGCGCACACCTCGACGGTCTCGTTCTGCTCCTTGATGGCCTTGATGGTGTCCGACACCCGGTCCACGTCCCGGTCGGTCGGACCCCGGCCGCTGGCCACCAGGCACACCCGCTTGGCGCCCCCGGACACGCCCGCCGAGGCGGCCGCGGAGGCCTGCTCGGGCCCCAGCCAGGTGTACTTGAGGATCTCCGCCTTGGAGCCCAGCCGCTGCGAGCAGTAGGAGCAGTCCTCGGGACACAGGCCCGACTTGAGGTTGACGAGATAGTTGAGTTTCACCCGTCGGCCGAACCAGTGACGGCGCACCTTCCCGGCCGCGGCCACCACGTCGAGCAGGTCGTCGTCGGAAGTGGCGAGGACGGCGAGTGCCTCCTCGCGGGTCGGCGACTCGCGCCGAAGCCCCTTGTCCACCAGCGTGTTCAGCAGGTCCATGAGAGCCGATCCTGTCCTAAGGGGCCGTCCGCGGCCAAGGAGACTTTGCACAACACTGACAGATCGACGTGTGGGTATTGCCACACCTCGCGGGGGTGGCCGGACCGCTAATGTCTGTTCATTGCCTACAAAACCCCGGAGGACCGCCCCATGGCGTTCGGCTGGATCGACGAGCAGGACCGGGCGCGCCGCGAGGCGGGACTCGTACGGGTGCTGCGCCGCCGTCCGGCGCAGTCCCCGCTGCTGGACCTGGCGAGCAACGACTACCTGGGACTGGCCCGTCACCCGGAGGTCGTCGAAGGAGCGGTCCGGGCCGCGCGGACCTGGGGCGGCGGCGCGACCGGCTCGCGCCTCGTGACCGGCACGACCGCACTGCACACCGAACTCGAGCGGGAGCTGGCCGAGTTCTGCGGGTTCGGGGCAGCGCTGGTCTTCTCCTCCGGCTACGCGGCCAACCTCGCCGCGGTCACCGCGCTGGCACCGCACGGCACTCTTGTCGTCTCCGACGCGGGCAACCACGCCTCCCTGATCGACGGCTGCCGGCTCGCCCGGGGCACCACGCAGGTCGTGGGACACGCCGACCCGGACGCCGTGCGCAAGGCATTGACGACGCACGACGGACCCGCCGTGGCCGTCTCCGACACGGTCTTCTCGGTCGACGGCGACGCCGCGCCCCTGGCCGCGCTCGCCGAGGCGTGCCGGGAACACGGCGCCGGACTGGTCGTCGACGACGCCCACGGCCTCGGCGTCCTCGGCGACGGCGGCCGGGGCGCACCGCAGGGCGCGGGACTCGCGGGCCGGGACGACGTCGTCGTGACCGTCACGCTGTCCAAGTCGCTCGGCGCCCAGGGCGGCGCCGTGCTGGGGCCCGCCCGGGTCGTCGACCACCTGGTCAACGCGGCCCGCACGTTCATCTTCGACACCGGACTCGCCCCCGCCGCGGCGGGAGCGGCCCTTGCGGCGCTCAGGCTGCTCGGCCGCGAGCCGGAGCGCGCGGCACGGGCCCGTGCCGTCGCCGGTGAACTGCACGCACGCCTGACCGCCGCAGGTCTGGACGCGGTACGTCCGGACGCCGCGGTCGTCTCGGTGCGTGCGCCCTCCCCGGAGGAGGCCGTGCGATGGGCGGCCGACTGCCGTGCGGCCGGCCTGTCCGTGGGCTGTTTCCGCCCTCCGTCCGTGCCCGACGGGATCTCACGGCTCAGGCTGACCGCTCGCGGGGACCTCTCCGGGGATCAGATCGAACGTGCTGTACGGGTGATCGGCGAAACGCGGCCATGAGTCGGCGTGACACGGCCGTGCGTCGTCCGGCGCCCGGCGTGGTCAGCCGCGGTGGACGCAGGCGGTGAACGCCGTCCAGCTCCCGGGGGAGAAGAGCAGGGCGGGGCCTGCCGGATTCTTGGAGTCGCGCACGGCGAGCAGTCCGGCGCAGGGACCGGCCGACGGACGAGCCGTCTCCACGCAGTTGTTCGCGCCGGTGCTGTAACTGCTGCGCAGCCACCGGGCGCCGGTCATATCGGTGCTGACAGGGATGTTCCGCGGAAGTTCGGACATGGAGCCTGACATGGTGCCTCCTTACGCGCCTGCCGCGGTCGCGGCGATGAAGTCCAACGAGTCCTCGGGCGAAAGGGCATGGATCAGAAGGGCGTTGAAGGCCTCGGTGTAGGCCTCTAGGTCTTCTTTCCGTTCGAGGTGCAGGCTACTCGTCAAGTGGTCGAGAACAACCACGTCGAGATCAGAAGTGCTCGAAAAAGAGAAGATTACGAAAGGGCCGGTGACACCGATGTGCGCCCCGGCGGCGAACGGCAGCACCTGGAGCCGGACATGGGGGAGCCGCGCGGCCTCGACCAGTCTGGTCAGTTGACGGTCCATCACCCCCGGCCCGCCCACCTCCCGGCGCAGCACCGCCTCGTCCAGGACCGCGCTCAGCGCCAACGGCGGCTGTGCCCGCAGCACGTCCTGCCGGGCCAGCCGGACCTCCACCAGAGTGTCCAGCCGCTCCTCCGGCAGTCCGTCCACCGCGGCCCGCGTCACCGCGCGGGCGTACTCCGGCGTCTGGAGCAGGCCGGGGACCACGGTGGTCTCCAGTGTGCGCATGGCGCTGGCCTGCGACTCCAGGCTGATGAAGTCCCGGTAGGTCGGGGGCAGCACCCCGCGGTAGGCGTGCCACCAGTGGTTGCGGCCGCCCGCCCCGTCCTGGTGCGCCAGCGTCACCAGCAGCCCCCGCAACTGCTCGTCGCGCACGCCGTAGACGTCCAGCAGTAACCGCACGTCGGCCGGTTTCGTGCCGCTCGTCCCGGTCTCGATCCGGCTGACCTTCGACTGGTGCCAGCCCACGAGCCGGGCCGCCTCGCCGCTGGTGATGCCCGCCGCTGTGCGCAGGGCGCGCAGTTCCGCGCCCAGCTTCCGGCGGCGCACCACGGGACCGTGCTGCATGGGACAACTCCCTTACTCCTTATGAGCCGCCCAAATACGCTCTGCCGTCGCAGAGTTCACCGCTTCGAGCGACAGATATATGCATATCTTGGTGGATCGCCGCCCTTCGCGGGCCTGGTGATGGCAGTCTGGCGGCGAAGCACCAGTCCGGGACCGTACTCGAACCATCCGCTCCGTGTCGGGCCTGCGGTCCCGTGAGAAAGGGACGACGTCGCCATGGCAGACCATCTGGAAGCATCCGTCACTCTGCCGAGCGATCCCGCCTCGGTGGCCGCCGCGCGGACCTACGTGGTCGGCACTCTGGCGGAATGGGGGCTGCCGGCCGACGCCGACCTGTCCGAGACCGTCCGGCTCGTCGTGTCCGAACTGGCGACCAACGCGGTCCAGCACACGTTGGGGCAGTCGCCCACCTTCACGGTGGACCTGGTCCTCGACCGCGACGAGCGGCTGCGCGTCGGTGTCACCGACAGCCATCCGCGCTTCCCCAAGCGCCTGCCCGCGGCCGTGCAGCAGGACAACGGGCGGGGCATGGTGATCATCCGCTGGCTGACCGCCGAGTGCGGCGGCAGGCTGAGGGTCCGGCCCACAGGCGAGGGCGGCAAGACCGTCTCGATCGAGCTGCCCTGGACGCCCCCGGACCGGCCGGCCGCACCCGCGGGGGTGACGGCGGCCCAGAACGCCGTCACCCCCGCGGGCGGACTACTTGACCCGGCCGTACCAGACGCTTGACGTCCAGATCTTCTCCAGGCGCACCACGGCGCCGGTCTTCGGCGCGTGCCAGATCCTGCCCTTCCCGGCGTAGATGCCGACGTGGTAGACGCTGCTGCCGGAGTGGAAGAACACGAGGTCTCCGGCCTTGCGGTTGGTCACGGAGACGCGGCTGGTCTTGTTGTACTGCTGGGCCGCCGTGCGCGGCAGTTTCTTGCCGGCCTTCTTGAACGAGTACAGCGTCAGGCCGGAACAGTCGAACCGGGAGGGGCCGGTGGCGCCCCATCGGTACGGGGCGCCCTTCTTGGAAGCCGCGATCTTGAGGGCTTTCGTCGCATGGCTCGCCGCGGCCGCCTCGGCGGCGGCACCGGGGACCACGACGGAGCCGCCCACGGCGGCGAGGGTGAGGGCCGAGGCCGTACCGGCACGAGCCATCAGGGACGGGACACGATTGAGCGCGGACATGCGCAACCCTTCGTCAGCCGCCTGTGAAGGATGACCTGTCGGATTCGGGCTGGCGAAGTTGCCCGGCCGCACGTGTGCGGCTTCACCCCAAGGGCCGCTGGGACCGGTGCCTCTCGCGGAGGCGGCCGGTCCGGCGACCCGTCGTGCTCGGGTCCTCCACTCCTGCCGATCCACTTCCCTTGCGACCGGTCGTCCGGACGGCGGCAGGACTCGGCGTCCGCCCGGACCGCCCCGCCGCTGCGGCGGGGGCTTGTCGTCAGTCACGGATCTTGTCCCGCCCCACGGGGAATTCCCAACGGAACGTGCTCTTTGTGTTGTTACGTGCCGTTCATCCGTTCGGGTTGGCGCCCTCCCGTCCGAGGAGTCGTCGAGTGCGGCGGCGGCCCCGGGACCAGCGGCGCAGCGGCGCGATCCGCAAGCCGTGGGCACGGGCGCCGCAACTTCGACCGGTTGCGAATCGGAGGTGTTCCTACGCCGAAAGGGGGTACGCCGTTTGGTCCGTTTCGGAACAGTCCGTTTCGGATCGGATTCAGATCGGATCCGGCTTGTTCCGGCTCGGGCGATACGGCTCGGGACGATGCGGCTCGGGACGACGAGGCGCCGGCCTTCTCAGCTCCCGGAACAGGGCGGAAGGCCGACCCGTGCCGTCCGCCGCTCGCCGTCCAGCACCCGCAGCGCCCGGGCCAGGGTGGTGGCGTGCACCTCCGTCTCGCCGCGTCGGTGCATCAGCGCCAGCGCGTCCCGCAGCGCCGTCGCCTTGCCGACCAGCGCCTGGGCGGCCCGCAGTCCGCGGTACGTGTCGCCGTCCCGCCCGGGGTTGATGCGGCCCAGCAGGTCGACGACGTCCAGATAGCGGTCGACGACCTCCGCCTCGGCGCGGGTCAGAGCGGGCAGCGGCGGCAACTCGGGTGGCAGCACCGGCCCGGTCACCTCGCGCCGGGCGTGGCCGACGGCGTCCTGCGGTCCGGCACGATCCGGTCCACCAGGCCGTATTCCAGCGCCTGTTGGGCGTCGAGGATCGTGTCCCGCTCGATGTCCGCGTTCACTTGCCCGGGAGTGCGGCCCGTGTGCCGTACGAGGATCTCCTCCAGACGGGCGCGGATGCGGACCAGTTCGGCGGCGTGGACGGCCAGGTCGCTCGCCTGTCCCTCCACCGGTTCGGTCAGCGCCGGCTGGCGGATCACCACCCGGGCGCCGGGCAGCACGGCACGCTTGCCCGGGGTGCCCGCCGCCAGCAGCACCGCGGCGGACGAACCGGCCTGTCCGAGGCAGGTCGTCGCCACGTCGCAGGTGACGTAGCGCATCGTGTCGTAGATCGCCGTCATGGCGGTGAAGGAGCCGCCGGGGGAGTTGACGTACAACTCGATGTCGCGGTCCGGCGCCTGGTGCTCCAGGTACATGAACTGCGCCATCACGTCGTTCGCGGAGGTCTCGTCGATCGGTGTCCCGAGGAAGACGATCCGCTCCTGGAGCAGCTTGGAGTACGGATCCATCGTCCGGGCCCCGGCACTCGTGCGCTCGGTGAACTCGGGCAGGACATGGCGGGCGGACGGTCGGGTCATGGTGAACCCCTTCTCGTGGCAGAGCCGTCTTCTGCTGCACTCTCTCCGTAAAAAATGTACAGGACGTACTCTTTCGGGGAGCGGATTCGGGCGAAACCGTAAGCTGGGGTCATGGCCTACGAGATTCCGGTGACGCAAGCCAGGGCTGAGCTCGCCGACCTGATCAACCGGGTGGTGTACGGCGGTGAGCGCGTCGTCGTGACGCGGCACGGCAAGCCTCTCGTCGCCCTCGTCTCCGCCGCCGACCTCGAGCGACTGGAGGAGGTCCAGGGGTCCTCGGACGCCCAGGTGATCACCTCGGTCGCCGCGGCCCACGACACGGCCGCCGCCTCGGGGCCCCGCGAGCACCACCGCTTCGGTATCGCCGCGGAGCACCGGGGGCCGAACCCGTCCTAGTGCGGGCATGCCGGAAGCCGCCCACCGCAATCGGTAATCAATCGGTCAAAACCGGGTGACGTGACCGTGACACTCCAGCCCTGATCTGCACCCCGATCCACCTGCGGGCCGCGCGGGCGACCTGGCCGAGTGCCGAACTCGACGCCGTCGCCTCGCTGTTCCCCAAGGGTGCGCATCAGCCCGTCGTGCTCGGGCTGGCGGCGCGCGCTGCCGGTCTCGGGGCGCTCGACGCCGCGTACTGCTCCCTCTACGAGAGGGTGAGCGGGCCCGCGACGGCGGTCGTGCGGCTGCTCGGTCTCGATCCGTTCGACGCGACGGGGGTGTTGGCGCGGCTGGCGGGTGACGCGGACCGGGCGGCGGGCGACGCGGTGGAGGTGGCGGGGCGTGTCCTGCCGGTGCTGGAGGGCGAGGGGCCCCTCGCCGTGCGCCGGACCCGGGGGAGCGGAGCCGAGGCCCGGGTGATGCTGGTCGGCGCGATGAGCGGGCCGCTCGGTGGCGACCACTCCACCGTGGCGGTCCATGCGGCGCGCGGTGCCCGGCTGCGGGTCGGCTCGGCCGCCGCCGCACCGGCGCTGCCCGGGCAGGACAAGGCCGGTGCCCGCACGACGTCCGGCTCACCGTCGACGACGACGCCGGGCTGTGCCGGCTGCCGGAGCAGCTGATCTCCGCCGACGGCAGCGACCTGCACGTCACCACGTCCGTCGACCTGGCCGCCGGGGCCCGGCGGCTGCTGCGCGAGGAGCAGGTGCTCGGGCGTGGCCGGGGATGAACCCGGCCGCCTCACCAGCCGTCTGACCGTACGGATCGGCGGAAGGTGCGTCCTCGACCAGAAGCTGGCCTGCGGGCCCGGCGCGCCGGCGGGACACCGCGCGGTCGGCCAGCTGGTCGTCGTACGGCCGGAGTTCGCCGGCCGGCCGCCGGCGGCGCGTGTGTTCGACGAGGGTGCGGCCGTCATGCCGCTCGCCGGGCCCGCCGCGCTGGTGACCGCCGTGGCACCGGACGGGCTGCGGCTGCGACGGCTGCTGGACGGGGCGCGGGCCTCGCTGGACTGAGGTTCACGTCGACGAGTCCGTCGATCGAACGCGCTGATCCGTTTATCGGATTGGCAAAGAAGTAGCACCAACTCTGTTCTCAGCAAACCCACAGCCGCGAGGATCCCCGTACTTGTCGCGAACACGTACGGGGAGGGCCACTTGAGGAAGAGCAGCATGCGGCGGAGGGCGACCGCGTTCGGCTCGGCTGGAGCGCTGGTCACCGCCACGCTGATAGCCGGCGCCGTCTCGGCGCCCGCCGCGAGCGCCGCCCCGGCCGACGGGAACGGGCACGCGCGCGGCTGGGACCGGGAGGCACGCGGCGCGGCCGTCGCCGCCGCCCGCGCCGCCCGAAACGGCATCGACTGGGAGGACTGCGCCGCCGACTGGAACCTGCCCAAGCCCATCCAGTGCGGCTACGTCACGGTGCCGCTGGACTACGCCAAGCCGTTCGGCAAGCAGATCAAGCTCGCCGTCGACCGCATCGGCAACACCGGCACCAAGAGCGAGCGTCAGGGCGCGCTCATCTACAACCCGGGCGGTCCCGGCGGCTCCGGCCTGCGCTTCCCGGCCCGCGTCACGAGCAAGAGCGCCGTGTGGGCCAAGACCGCCAAGGCCTACGACTTCGTCGGCTTCGACCCGCGCGGCGTCGGCCACTCCGCACCCATCTCCTGCGTCGACCCGAAGGAGTTCGTCAAGGCGCCCAAGGCCGACCCCGTGCCCGGCTCCGAGGCGGACAAGCGCGTCCAGCGGGGGCTCGCCCGCGAGTACGCCGAGGGCTGCTTCGAGCGCAGCGGCGCGATGCTCCCGCACATGACCACGCCGAACACCGCGCGCGACCTCGACGTCATCCGCGCCGCGCTCGGCGAGAAGAAGCTCAACTACCTCGGCGTCTCCTACGGCACCTACCTCGGCGCCGTCTACGGCACCCTCTTCCCGGGCCACGTGCGCCGCATGGTCGTCGACAGCGTCGTCAACCCGTCCCGCGACAAGATCTGGTACCAGGCCAACCTGGACCAGGACGTCGCCTTCGAGGGCCGCTGGAAGGACTGGCAGGACTGGGTCGCCGCGAACGACGCCGCCTACCACCTCGGCGACACCCGCGCCGAGGTCCAGGAGCAGTGGCTGAAGCTGCGCGCCGCCGCCGCGAAGAAGCCGCTGGGCGGCGTCGTGGGACCGGCCGAGCTGATCTCCTTCTTCCAGAGCGCCCCCTACTACGACTCCGCCTGGGCGCCGACCGCGGAGATCTTCAGCAAGTACGTCGCCGGTGACACCCAGGCGCTCGTCGACGCCGCCGCGCCCGACCCGTCCGACACCGCGGGCAACGCCTCCGCGGAGAACGGCAACGCCGTCTACACGGCCGTCGAGTGCACCGACGCCAAGTGGCCCACGAACTGGAACACCTGGGACCGCGACAACACCAGGCTGCACCGCGACCACCCGTTCATGACCTGGGCCAACGCCTGGATGAACCTGCCCTGCGCCACCTGGCCGGTCAAGCAGCAGACCCCGCTGAACGTCAAGACCGGCAAGGGACTTCCCCCGGTCCTGATCGTCCAGTCCGAGCGGGACGCGGCCACCCCGTACGCGGGCGCCGTCGAACTGCACCAGCGGTTCAAGGGTTCCCGGCTCGTCACCGAGCGGGACGCCGGCTCGCACGGAGTCACCGGACTGGTCAACCCGTGCGTCAACGACCGCGTGGACACCTACCTGCTCACCGGCAGGACGGACGCCCGTGACGTGACCTGCGCGCCGCACGCCACGCCCAAGCCGTAGCCCGGCGGGCGGACACCAGGACAGGGTGCGACCGGTTCGACCGGTCGCACCCTGCCTCTCGTGCCGCTAGCGCCGTTCGGCCCAGGCGTCCTCCGCCGCGTAGTCGAAGAGGTCGCCGTACGCCGCGGACATCTTCGGGTACGCCTCCCGCCAGTCCCGCCCCGCCAGCCGCTCCTCGATGAAGGCCACCGTCTCCGGCAGGGTGTCGGCGTACCGGACCACCGGGCGGTAGCCCAACTGCTCCTCGGCCGCGCTCATGCCGCACACCACCGGCGCGGGCACGGACCACGGGGTGTCGCCCACGCCGTCCACCGGCGGGCCGTCCATCAGCACGTCCTCGGCCCCGACGCCCATCACCGCGTCGATCGCCGCCGCGATCTCCGCCACCGTCGGGGCGTCCGGGTCCACCGCGTTCAGGACGCGCGCGCCCGGCCGCGGGGCGGCCAGCCGGACCAGCTCGGCGATGTTGCGCACGCTCGCCGGGTGGAAGCGGCTCGCACCGCCGTACGCGAGCACGCGCCGACGCCTGCCGTCGAGGTTGCGCTTGACGAAGTACAGCTCGCGCGGCGACCGGCAGTACGGGCCGTGGACCGCCCCCGCCCGCAGCAGCGTCGCGGGCAAACGGTCGCCCGCCGCGAGGAGTTCCCGCTCCAGCGCCGCCTTGCCGGTGCTGTACGAGGCCTCGCCCGGGCGGATCGTGCGCTGCGCCTCCGTGATCGGCACCGGGTACTCGGGGAAGCCGCCGGGCTCGGCCTGGGTGTCGAAGTTGCGGCCCTCGCCGTCCTCGTAGACCGACACGCTGGAGATCACCACCGCCGAGCCGACCCGCCCGGCGAGCGAGACCAACTGCCGTGCGTGCCGCTCCCGGTAGGCCACCACGTCCACCAGGACGTCGCAGCCCTCGCCGACCGCCGCGGACAGCGCTCCGTCGTCCTCCCGGTCGGCCCGCACGACCCGTACGTCACCGGGCCACCGCGGGTCCCGGTCACCGCTGCGCGAGAGGGCCGTCACCTCCCAGCCGTCCCGGGCCAGCGCGTCGACCGCCGCCCGCCCGATCTGTCCCGTCGCCCCGACCACCACCGCACGTGTCATACGGCGACCGTAGGCCCACCGCCGCCCGGTCGGCCACGCCCTCTGCCGACGGCAGAGGGCAGAACCCCGGGTCCCACTAGTGGCGCGGCAGCCGGGGGAACCTCCGGCCCCGCGCCGCCTTCCGGGCCTCCTCCGCCTCCTCGGCCTTCACGTCCGCGGCGTAGCGGTCGACGTACTCCTGGCCGGACAGCGAGAGGATCGCGTAGACGATCTCGTCGGTGACGGCGCGCAGCACGGCCTTCTCGCCCTCCATGCCCGCGTAGCGGGAGAAGTCGAGGGGCTCGCCGAAGCGGATCACCACCGGGTGCAGCTTCGGGATCTTCCGGCCCGGCGGCTGCGCCTCGAACGTGCCGATCATCGCGCAGGGCACGACCGGGACCCCGGCCCTGAGCGCCATCACCGCGACGCCGACCTTGCCCTTGTACAGCCGGCCGTCGTGCGAGCGGGTGCCCTCCGGATAGATGCCGAGCAACTCGCCCCTGCCCAGCACACCGAGCCCCTCGCGGATCGCGGCCTGCCCCGCCTCCTTTCCGGAGCGGTCGACGGGGATCTGCCCGGCGCTGCGGAAGAAGAACGCGGTCAGCCTGCCCTTGAGACCCGGACCGGTGAAGTACTCGGCCTTGGCGAGGAAGGTGATGCGGCGTCTGAGCACCGCGGGCATGAGGAAATGGTCCGAGAACGAGAGGTGGTTGCCCGCGACGATGGCCGCCCCCGACCCCGGCACATGGTCCAGGCCCTCGATCCGGGGACGGAAGGCGACCCTCAGCAGCGGGCCCAGCAGGACGTACTTGAGCACGTAGTAGAACACGGTGCGTCTCCAGTTCTCCGGGCTCCCGACCGGTCGTCCGCGACCGGTGATCGATCGTAGCCCGACCGCGCCGAAACCGGCCGGGACCGGTTCGGCCGCTCTTCGGTCAACTCGATTGACGCGGCACACCCCGTCCTCTGTGCTGTCCGGTGGGGACCGCTGTGCTGTCTGGTGGGACCGCGCGAAGCCGGGGCCGGGCACGGCCCCGGGCGGGCGCGACCGAGGGGGAGGGCGGATGACCGGTGAATCGGCACGGGTGGCGGCCGGGGCTCGGTGGGCGGAGTTCGGGCGGCGGCTGCGCTCCCTGCGCAGGGCGGCCGGACTCACCCAGCTGCAACTCGGCCTTCGGGTGGGGTACCACCACTCGGCCGTCAGCAAGCTCGAGGCGGGTCTGCGGGAGCCGCCCGTGGGACTGGTGCGCCGGCTCGACGCGGTGCTGGAGACGGGCGGCGAGCTGGCCGCGATCGTCGCCGCGCCGCGCGAGGTGCCGCGGCCACCGGGCCGGTTCCCGGCCGACCCGGCGCTGTTCGCGCCGCTGCCCGGCGCGGACGCCCCCGGAGGACAGGCGGCACCGGACCCCCGGATGTGGCCCGCGCGGCTGCCCGCCGAGGGGCTGGTGTGCCCGCTGCACGGCACCGCCGGGTGCGCTGTGCCCGATCCGGACGAGTTGCCGGCGCTGCTCGGCGGGCCGGGTCCCGCGGGCGGTCCGGCGACCGGGTGGGGCACGGGCGGCGGAGCGGCGGTCGCCGAGGCGGAGCTGCTGCACGGCCTCACCGCCGTCCTGGCCTGTCTGATCCGCGAGGCCTTCCGCCACGAGGGCCGCGTGACCGCCGTCGAGGGACTGCTGCGGGCCCTGGCCCGCTGGGCCGGAGAGGTCAACTCCGCCGGACGGCTGCCGTACGGGCAGCTGCGGCTCGGCGCGCAGTACGCCCAGGTGGCCGGACGGCTGCGGATGGAGCGCGGGCAGATCGGAGTGGCGATGGCCTGGTTCGGCCACGGACTGCGCTGGGCGGACGCCGTCCACGACGCGCCGGCCCGCGCCACCCTGCTCAGCGACATGTGCACCCTGGTCCGGCTCGACGGGGACCCCTCGCTGATGCTCGGGTACGCGCAGGGCATCGGCGCGGTGGACGGGCGGCGCCGCTGGACGGCCACCCTGTCCGACCTCTACCTGGCACGGGGGTACGCCCTGGCGGGCGACGCCGCGCAGTGCCGTCGTCACATCGCCCTGGCCCGGCGGGGATTCGCCCGCCTCGACCGGCGGGACCACCTGGAGGCGCCGTGGATGGCCGGGGCGGAGGGCGCGATGCGGGTCGACTCGGCGATCGGCGGAGCCCTGCGCGACCTCGCCGTGGTGACCGGGGACCGTACGGCGGCCAGGCGTGCGGTCGACGCCACCGCACGCTCGCGCGCGCAGGTGCCGCCCCAGATGCGGGGCGCCCGGCTGCTGCTCACCCTGCGGCTGGCGGACAGCTGGGCGTGTGCCGGCGAGCCCGGGGCCGCCGTCGCCCTCGCCTCGGAGGTCCTGCCGGAGGCGGTGCGCTCACGCGAGTCGATGGTCACCGCCGAACTGCGCGGACTGCACAGCCGGCTCACCGCCGAGTGGGCCGACCTGCCGGAGGTCCGGGAGTACCGGGAGCGGCTGCTGCACGCGGGGGAGTGAGACGAGGGGCCCGGTGCCCCGGGGGCGGGGTTTCTGTCGGGCGGCTGGTGCCCAGGGGTGGGGTTTCTCCTGGGCGGCTGGTTCCTCGGCGGGTGGGGCTCTTCCTGGGCGGCTGGTTCCTCGGCGGGTGGGGCTTTTCCTGGGCGGCTGGTTCCTCGGCGGGTGGGGCTCTTCCTGGGCGGCTGGTTCCTCGGCGGGTGGGGCTTTTCCTGGGCGGCTGGTTCCCCGGCGGGTGGGGCCTTTCCCGGGCGGCCGTTCCACAGCGGACGGGGCCTCTCCCGGGCGGCCGTTCCACAGCAGCCCGCCCCCCCTCGCGGGCGCACGCGTACTTGCCGGAATTTGACAGGTCTGGACCAAGCTCACGGAGCCGTTGATTCCGGTGTGACGGGGTGTGAGGGTTCCGCCAGCCCGCGACATGACATGCAAATGACACCCGCACACCCCGCACACCCGACGGACGCGTCTCCGCACCCCAGGCTGCGCGTCCGGCATGTCCTGGCCCGGGCCGGCCCGCAAGGAGCCTCCCCACTCTCACAAGGAGCCACGATGCTCAGACAGACCGCGGTGGCCGGGACAGTCCTGGCCATGACACTCGCGGGGGTGGTGGTACCGACCTCCCTCGCCTCGGCCTCGGAGCGGTCCGCGCCCTCCGCGGCGGAACCCACCCCCGTCGAGAGGGCCGTCGCCGCGGCCGATCAGGCCGTACGCAGCGGCCTGGACGCCCTGGCCGCCGGCGGCCAGGGCGAGCAGTACGACCGCCACCAGGTCACCCCCTGGGACAAGGACCTGTTCTCCGTAGCCTACGAGCGCACCTACAACGGTCTGCCCGTGGTCGGCGGCGACGCAGTGGTCCTCGCCGACGGCAAGGGCAGGGTCCGCGCCGTCCGGTCCGCCACCGAGGCCGCGATAGCCGTGCCCACCGAGGCCCGGATCAAGGCCGAGCGGGCGGTGAAGACCAGCCGCGAACGGCTCGCGAACGTAGACAAGGTCGACTCCGAGCGCCTGGTGGTCCGCGTCAAGGACGACGTCCAGACCCTCGCCTGGGAGACCGTGCTCGTCGGCACGACCAAGGACCGTGTGCCCAGCAAGCTGCACGTCTTCGTCGACGCCCGCACCGGCAAGGTCGTCGACAGCTACGACGACGTGAAGGCCGGCACCGGCCACAGCGAGTGGAACGGCCCGAACCCGCTGACCATCGACACCTCCCGCTCCGGCAGCCAGTACGCACTGCGCGACACCACCCGGCCCGGCCTGCAGTGCTCGGACTACAACGGCGGCCTGTTCACCGGACCGGACGACGACTGGGGCACCGGCAACGCCTCCAGCCGTGAGACCGGCTGCGTCGACGTCATGTACGCGGCGCAGAAGGAGTCCGACATGCTCCGCGACTGGCTCGGCCGCAACGGACACAACGGCAACGGCGGCAGCTGGCCGGTCCTCGTCGGCCTCAACCAGCTCAACGCCTACTGGGACGGCTCGCGGGTCACCATCGGCCACAACAGCGCCGGCAAGTGGATCGCCGGCATGGACGTGGTGGGCCACGAGTTCGGCCACGGCCTCGACAGCTACACCCCCGGCGGCGCCAACCACGAGAGCGGCCTGGGCGAGGCCACCGGCGACATCATGGGCGCCCTGACCGAGGCGTACGCGAACCAGCCGGCCCCGTACGACACCCCCGACTACACCGTCGGCGAGGAGATCGACCTCCAGGGCCGCGGACCGATCCGCAACATGTACAACCCGCAGCTGGTGAACAACGACCCCAACTGCTACTCCTCCGCCATCCCGCGGACCGAGGAGCACGCGGCGGCCGGGCCCATGAACCACTGGTTCTACCTCCTCGCCGAGGGCTCCAGCCCCGGCGGCGGCAAGCCCTCCAGCCCCACCTGCGACGGCGGCCGGGTGACCGGCGTCGGCATCCAGAACGCCGGAAAGATCTTCTACGGCGCGATGCTGCTCAAGACCAGCGGCATGACCTACAAGCGGTACCGCACCGCCACCCTCACCGCGGCCAAGAACCTGGACGCCTCCTGCGACCTGTTCGACGCCACCAAGGCGGCCTGGAACGCGATCGACATCCCGGCCCAGAGCGGCGACCCGGCCTGCGCCCGGCAGGAGACCGACTTCTCGCTGGCCCTCAGCCCGGCGAACGGCGACGTCGAGGCCGGCTCCGCGGTCAACGCCACGGTCAACACCAGCACCGTCGCCGGCAGCGCCCAGCAGGTGTCGCTGACGGCCACCGGCACCCCGCCCGGCGTGAGCGTCACCTTCAGCCCCGCGACGGTCACCTCCGGCTCCAGCTCGACGATGCGGGTCTCCACCACCTCCGACACCGCCGCCGGGACCTACTCGATCACCGTCAAGGGCACGGCGGGCAGCAAGAGCCACACCGCCCAGTACACCCTCGCCGTCGGCGGCGGCAACAACCCCGGCACGCCGCCCGACGTCGACGTCGCCCAGGTGCGGGCCCACCTCGCGCAGTTCGGCTCCATCGCCGCGCAGAACGGCGGCAACCGCCGGTCCACCGGCACCGGGTACGACGCCTCCCTCGCGTACGTGAAGGGCAAGCTCCAGGCGGCGGGCTACACCGTCACCGAGCAGACCTGCACCTCCGGCTGCTCCGCCGGCGCGGGCGACAACCTGATCGCCGAGTGGCCCAAGGGCGACGCGAACAGCGTCTACATGTTCGGCGCCCACCTCGACGGCGTCTCGGCAGGACCCGGCATCAACGACAACGGCTCCGGTTCCGCCGCGCTCCTGGAAACGGCGCTCACCCTGGCCGAGCAGAACCCGACCATGAAGAACCGCGTCCGCTTCGCCTGGTGGACCGACGAGGAGCAGGGCCTGAACGGCTCCGACTTCTACGCCCGCGGCCTGTCCCCGACCGAGCGCTCCAGGATCAAGGCGTACTACAACTTCGACATGGTCGCCTCCGTCAACGGCGGCTACTTCATCAACAACCTGACCTCCTCGGCCTCCGCCCCGATGCGGGAGTACTGGACCTCCCTCGGCCTCGCCCCGCAGGAGAACGTCGAGGGCCAGGGCCGCTCCGACGACTACTCGTTCCAGCAGGTCGGCATCCCCACCTCGGGCTACGCCACCGGCGCCTCCGCCATCAAGTCGTCGTCCGAGGCGGCCAAGTGGGGCGGCACCGCGGGCCGGTCCTACGACCCGTGCTACCACTCCGCCTGCGACACCACCTCCAACATCAACGCCACCGCACTGAACCGCAGCTCCGACGGCATCGCCTACACGATCTGGAAGACCGCCGTCGGTGACACGCCGACTCCGACCGACGACTTCTCGGTCTCCGCCAACCCGTCCTCGGGCACGGTCGCCCCGGGCAGCTCCGCGACGGTCACCGTGAACACCGCCACGACCGGCGGCGACGCGCAGAACGTGCGGCTGTCGGCATCCGGCGCGCCGACCGGAGTGAGCGTGGGCTTCAGCCCGGACTCGGTCACCTCCGGCCAGTCCTCGACCGCCACCGTCCAGGTCGCCGCGGGCACGGCCGGCGGCACCTACACCCTGACCTTCACCGGCACCGGCACCGTCACCCACACCACCACGTACACCCTCACCGTCTCCGGCGACGGCGGCGGCGAGACCACCTGGCAGCTGGGAGCCACCTACGCGGCCGGCGACGTGGTGAGCTACAACGGCGTCGGCTACCGGTGCGTCCAGGGCCACACCGCCTACCCCGGCTGGGAGCCGCCGAACGTCCCCGCCCTCTGGCAGCGCCTCTGACGCCCATCAGCAGCCACACCTCTGAACACGCCTGACACGCCGAAGGGGCGGTGGGGTTCGCACGGAACCCCACCGCCCCGAGGCGCGTCCGCACGCCTGCGGCGTCAGAACTTCGGCGTCGGCGCCTGCGCCTCGACCATCTCCGCCGCCTCCTCCTCGGTGCCCACCGACGGCGGGGAGCCCGCCAGGGGCTTCTGGGCCGTCTCCCGCATGCAGGCCACGGCCACGACACCGATCAGGGCCGCCGCCATCGAGTAGTAGGCGGGCATCATGTCGGAGCCGGTCACGCTGATCAGCGCGGTGATCACCAGCGGTGTCGTACCGCCGAAGATGGACGCCGACAGGTTGTAGCCCACCGACAGGGACCCGTACCGGACGTTCGTGGGGAACATCGCCGGGAGCGCGGCCGACATGGTGCCCAGCAGACAGACCAGGGACAGGCCGAGCATCAGCATGCCGCCCGAGACGGCGAGCAGGCTGCCCTCCTGCACCAGCACGAAGGCCGGGGCGGACAGGACGAAGAACCCGATCATGCCGGTCATCAGGACGGGCTTGCGGCCGAAGTGGTCGGACAGCCGGCCCACCTGGTTGATGATCAGCATCAGCAGCGCCATCGTCGCCACCAGGATCATCAGACCGTGGCTCTCGCTGTAGTCCAGCTCGTCCGACAGGTAGGTCGGCATGTACGACAGCAGCATGTAGTCCGTGATGTTGTACGCGCCGACCAGCGCGATGCACAGCACCAGCGACCGCCAGTGGGTGCGGAAGATCTTGGCGAGGTCGCCCCGCGCGGTGGTCTCCACCGCGGTCGCCGCGTCCGAGATGTGGACGTTGGAGTCCTCCAGCTTCAGGAACGCGGGCGTGTCGTCCAGCTTCAGCCGCAGATAGATACCGACGATGCCGAGCGGCGCCGCGACGAGGAACGGGATCCGCCAGCCCCAGGCGTCCATGGTGTCGCTGCCCAGCCCGGCCGTCAGGGCCGTGACGAGGCTCGCGGCACCGGTGTACCCGGCCAGCGTGCCCAGTTCCAGGAAGCTGCCGAAGAAGCCGCGCCGCTTGTCGGGCGCGTACTCGGCGATGAAGGTGGACGCGCCGCCGTACTCGCCGCCGGTGGAGAAGCCCTGGAGCAGACGGAAGAGGATCAGCAGCAGCGGGGACCAGAAGCCGATCGAGTCGTAGCTGGGGATGAACCCGATGGCGGCGGTGCCGATCGCCATGAGGATCATCGTCAGCGCGAGCACCTTCTTGCGACCGATCTTGTCGCCCATCGGGCCGAAGACCATGCCGCCGACCGGGCGCACCAGGAACGCCACGGCGAACGTGGCGAACGAGGACAGCAGCTGCGCCGTGTCGCTCCCGGACGGGAAGAACACACGGCCGATGGTGCCCGCCAGATAGGCGTAGATGCCGAAGTCGAACCACTCCATGGCATTGCCGAGAGAGGCGGCCTTCACGGCTCGCTTGACCGCGGCCTCGTCCGTGACAGTGATGTCCGACCGGCGCAGCCGGGGGTTCTTCCGACGCTTGATCGCCCGGAACAGGGCGGGGTGGCGGCGCACCGCCGCGGCGTCGGTCTCCGGTCCGTTCTCGGTGGGGGACGTGGCGGCCTCCCTTTCCACGCGCAGACACTCCGGGCGGAGCGCTGCTCGGTCGTACGTCTCTCAGCTCGTACCCGTTCCCCCGATCATGCTGGGTATGGTCGTGACTTCGGTCATGGGACTGGGCCGATGAGGTGAGCGGCCGGTGAGTACGCTTCGCACATGCGTATCTCCGTCTCCTCCGACATGGACGAACCCGTCGCCCGGCTCCTCGTCGAGGAACTGCACGGCCGCGGCCACGAGGTGCGCGCGTACGGCGCGCTGAGCCCCGGCGCGGACCCGCGGTGGGCCGCCTGCTCCGAGCAGGCGGCCCGCGAGGTCGCCGAGGGGCGGGCCGACCAGGCCGTGGTGTGCTGTTGGACCGGCACCGGCGCGTCCATCGCCGCCAACAAGGTGCCGGGCGTCCGCGCGGCCCTGTGCGCCGACGCGTACACCGCCGACGGGGCCCGCCGCTGGAACGACGCCAACGTGCTCGCCCTCAGCCTGCGGCAGACCTCCGGGCCGCTGCTGCGGGAGATCCTCGACGCCTGGTTCGCGGGCGGGCCCAGCGAGGACGCCGAGGACCGGGACAACGTCAGGCACGTCGAGCGGCTCGACGAAGGACGCCGAGCCGCTCGGTGATCCCCGCGGGGCCGGTCAGGAGGCCAGGACCTTCTCCAGCGTCCCGAGGGCACCCGACAGTTCCTCGGCCGTGACGGTCAGCGGCGGGGCCAGCCGGATCGTGGAGCCGTGGGTGTCCTTGACGAGGATGCCCTCGCGCATCAGGCGTTCACTGACCTCGCGGCCGGTGCCCAGCGCCGGGTCCACGTCGACGCCCGCCCACAGCCCCCGGGCCCGGAAGCCGACGACACCCTTGCCGACCAGCGCGGCCAGGCCCTCGCGCAGCACCGTGCCCAGCTCGGCCGCCCGGCGCTGGAACTCGCCGGTCTCCAGCAGCTCCACCACCGCCGTGCCCACCGCGGCCGCCAGCGGATTGCCGCCGAACGTCGAACCGTGCTCGCCCGGGTGCAGCACACCCAGCACGTCCCGGCGGCCGACCACCGCCGACACCGGGACGATGCCGCCGCCCAGCGCCTTGCCGAGCAGCACCACGTCCGGCACCACCGACTCGTGCTCGACGGCCAGGGTGTGCCCGGTGCGGCCCAGACCGGACTGGATCTCGTCCGCGACGAACAGGCAGCCCTTGCGACGGGTCAGCTCCCGCACCCCGGCCAGATAGCCGTCGTCCGGGATCAGCACGCCCGCCTCGCCCTGGATCGGCTCGATCAGCACGGCCGCCGTCGTCTCGTCGACCGCCGCCTCCAGCGCCGCCAGGTCGTTGTACGGCACGATCCGGAAGCCGGGGGTGAAGGGACCGAAGCCGGCGCGGGCCGTCTCGTCGGTGGAGAAGCTCACAATCGTCGTCGTACGGCCGTGGAAGTTGTCCGCGGCGACCACGATCGTCGCCCGGTCGGCCGGGACGCCCTTGACGTCGTAGGCCCACTTGCGGGCCACCTTGATGCCGCTCTCCACCGCCTCCGCGCCGGTGTTCATCGGCAGCACCATGTCCGTGCCGGTCAGCGCGGCCAGCCGCTCCGCGAAACCCGCGAGCCGGTCGTTGTGGAAGGCGCGCGAGGTGAGGGTCAGCCGGTCCAGCTGCCGGTGGGCGGCCTCCACCAGCGCCGGATGGCGGTGGCCGAAGTTGAGCGCCGAGTAGCCGGCCAGCATGTCCAGATAGCGGCGGCCCTCCACGTCCTCGACCCAGGCGCCCTCGGCGCGGGCCACCACGACGGGCAGCGGATAGTAGTTGTGCGCGAGGACGGGCTCCTCCGCGCGGATCAGTTCCTCGGAGCCGCGGCCGGGGCGGGCGGGTGCGGTCATGAGCGGGTCTCCCGGATCTCCTGGGTGCAGCACTTGATGCCGCCACCGGCCTTGTGGAACTCGGACAGGTCGACGGGCACGGGCACGTAGCCGCGACCGGCGAGCCGGTCGGCCAGCTCCCGCGCCCCGGGCGCGATGAACACGTGCCGTCCGTCGGACACGGAGTTGAGCCCGAACGCCATCGCGTCCTCGCGGGTGGCGAGCACCGCGTCCGGGTACAGCCGCTCCAGCACCTCGCGGCTGCCGGGCGAGAACGCGCCGGGGTAGTAGGCGATGTTCCCGCCGTCCCCGTCGGTTCCGTCGTCGAGCACGAAGAGGGCCGTGTCCAGGTGGTAGAAGTACGGGTCCACCAGGGTCAGCGAGACCACCGGCACGCCGAAGAACTCCTGCACCTCGCGGTGCGCCTCACGGGTGGTGCGGAACCCCGTGCCGGCCAGGATCCAGCGGCCGGCCGGGACCAGGTCGCCCTCGCCCTCGCAGACCGACTCGGGGTAGTGGACCTCGAAGCCCTCCGTCTTGAACCACGTCTCGAAGGGCACGGACTCGGGACGCCGCTCGGGTGCGTGGAAGAGGGAGCCGAACACCCGGCCCTCGACCACGACCGCGCAGTTCGCGGCGAAGACCATGTCGGGCAGGCCGGGTACCGGAGCGACGGTGTCCACGGTGTGGCCGTGGGCACGGTAGACGTCGACCAGCGCCTGCCACTGGTCGAGGGCGCGGATGACGTCGACGGGTCGGTCGGTGCTCATCCACGGGTTGATCGCGTACTGCACGGCGAAGTGTCTGGGTTCGCAGACCACGAAGCGCCGCCGGCGCGGCACACGGGACTCGGTCACAGAGGGGTACCTCCGCTTTTCACGGTGTGTGACGGGGTGTTGACACCACGGTAGAAACTGTCGCCCGAGCCCGACAAGCGATGAAAGCTGCGTGTTCCCGCAGGATCGCTGCGTTGTTCGCCCGGTCAGCGCACGTCTGCTGCGCCGTCCGGAGCGAGCAGGGCGGCTCCCGCCTCAGGACTGTCCGGGATCAGGTGGGACAGCACCATCACGCTGATCGTCTTCCGGATGAACGGCTCCGCACGAATCCGCTCCAGCACCTCCTCGAAGTGCTCCACGTCCCGCGCCCGCACGTGCAGCAACGCGTCCGCGCCGCCGGTCACCGTCATCGCCGCCGTGATCTCCGGGTAGCCTCGCACGACCTCCGCGAGCCGCCGGGGCGGCGCCGCCCCCTCGCAGTACACCTCCACGTACGCCTCCGTGCGCCACCCCAGCGCCGAGGGACGCACCGTCGCCGCGAACCCGGTGATCACGTCCGTCTCGCGCAGCCGGTCCACCCGGCGCTTGACCGCCGTCGAGGACAGCCCGATCTCCGCGCCGATCTCGGCGAAGGACGTCCTGGCGTTCTCCATCAGGGCGGTGACGATCTTCCGGTCGAGTTCGTCGAAGGAAGCGGGCCTGCTGTTCATGCGGGCACTGTATCCAGCGGATACGGCCACGTCGCAGGCGTGTGCAGGCGCTCGGATCACCCCTACACTCCACCTTCATGCTGCGCGCCCTTGCTGTCGACGACGAACGCCCCACGCTCGAGGAACTCGTGTACCTGCTCAACGCCGACCCCCGCGTCGGCACCGCGGAGGGTGCGAACGACGCGACCGAGGCGCTGCGCCGCATCAACCGGGCCCTGGAGTCGGGCCCCGACGGCCCCGACGCCATCGACGTCGTCTTCCTCGACATCCAGATGCCCGGCCTCGACGGCCTCGACCTCGCCCGGCTGCTCACCGGGTTCGCCCGGCCGCCGCTGGTCGTGTTCGTCACCGCGCACGAGGACTTCGCCGTCCAGGCCTTCGACCTCAAGGCCGTCGACTACGTGCTCAAACCGGTGCGCAGGGAGCGGCTGGCCGAAGCGGTGCGCCGCGCCGCCGAACAGCGCGGCACCGCCGCCGCGCCCGCCCCGCGCATCCCCGTGCACGAACCCGACCCCGACCACATCACCGTCGAACTCGGCGGAGTCACCCGCTTCGTCCCCGTCGACGACATCACCCACGTCGAGGCCCAGGGCGACTACGCCCGCCTGCACACCGACCGGGGCAGCCACCTCGTCCGCATCCCGCTGTCCACCCTGGAGGAGCGCTGGCGCGCCCGGGGCTTCGTCCGCATCCACCGCCGCCACCTCGTCGCCCTGCGCCACATCGGCGAGCTGCGTCTCGACGCCGGCACCGTCAGCGTCCTGGTCGGCACCGAGGAACTCCAGGTCAGTCGGCGCCACGCCCGTGAACTGCGGGACCTGCTCATGCGGAGGCCGTGAACCGTGCCCCAGGACCCCACCGAACGCCGCGTCACCGTCACCGGCCCGGCGCGGCGCACCGTCCCCCACGCCCGGCTCCGCTCGCGTGGTCGGCACCCGCAGACCTCCGGCCATTACCGCCCGCGCACCGAGATCGACGAGCAGACCACCCTCGGCCACACCTACGTCCGCTCCCTGATGCGCAGCCAGCTGCGGGCCGGCCTCACCGCCCTCGCGGTCCTCGGCCTCCTCGTCGGCCCGCTCCCGCTGCTGTTCGCGGCCCTGCCCGACGCCCGCCACCTGGAGTGGGCCGTCCTCGGCTTCGGCCTGTACGCCCCGCTGGTCCTCCTCGCCCGCTGGTACGTGCGCCGAGCCGAACGCAACGAACGCGACTTCGTGCGCCTCGTCGAGGACCGATGACCCTCCCGGACGAGGCCGTGAAAGCGCCATGAACTCCAGCTACGCCATACCCGCCGTCGCCCTCGTCGTCGTGGCCACCGTCCTCGTCGGCGCCTTCGGCCTGCGCATCTCCCGCACCACCTCCGACTTCTACGTCGCCTCCCGCACCGTCGGCCCGCGCCTCAACGCCGCCGCCATCAGCGGCGAGTACCTCTCCGCCGCCTCCTTCCTCGGCATCGCCGGACTGGTCCTCGTCCAGGGCCCCGACATGCTCTGGTATCCGGTCGGCTACACCGCCGGGTACCTGGTCCTGCTCCTGTTCGTCGCCGCCCCGCTGCGCCGCTCGGGCGCCTACACGCTGCCCGACTTCGCCGAGGCCCGGCTCGCCTCCCAGGGGGTGCGGCGGCTCGCGGGAGCCTTCGTCGTCGGGGTCGGCTGGCTGTACCTGCTGCCCCAGCTCCAGGGCGCCGGACTGACCCTGACCGTGCTCAGCGGGGCGCCCGACTGGCTGGGCGGGGTGATCGTCGCCGTCGTCGTCACCGCGATCGTCGCCGCCGGCGGCATGCGCAGCATCACCTTCGTCCAGGCCTTCCAGTTCTGGCTCAAGCTCACCGCCCTGCTCGTCCCCGCCCTCTTCCTGGTCCTGGCCTGGCAGGGCGACGGCGCCCCCGGCCGCCCCTTCGAGGAACCCGCCACCTTCCGTGAGCAGCGCTCGGTCCGCGTCGACGACAGCCTCACCCTGAAGCTCGAGGAGCCGCTGACGATCACCGTCGACGGCACCGTGGACGGCCGCGCCCGTGACGGCGCCCGCGTCGTCCTGCCCGCCGGCACCCACCGCATCGAGGCCGGCACCCGCCTCACCTTCGCCGCCGACACCCCCGTCCCGGCCGCGGGACGCGGCGCCGACGACGCCCTGTCGCCCTCGCGGGCCGAGAGCCGCACGGAACGCCCGCTGTACGCCACGTACGGCCTGATCCTGGCCACGTTCCTGGGCACCATGGGCCTGCCGCACGTCGTGGTCCGCTTCTACACCAGCCCGCACGGCGTCGCCGCCCGCCGCACCACCGTCGCCGTGCTCGGCCTGATCGGTGCCTTCTACCTGCTGCCGCCCCTCTACGGTGCCCTGGGCCGCCTCTACGCCCCCGAGCTGACCCTCACCGGGGAGGCCGACGCCGCGGTGCTGCTGCTGCCCGACCGGGTGATCGGGGGAGTGGGCGGCGACCTGCTCGGCGCACTGGTCGCGGGCGGTGCCTTCGCCGCGTTCCTGTCCACCGCGTCGGGGCTCACCATGGCCGTCGCGGGCGTCCTCACCCAGGACGTGCTGCCCTCCCGCGCCGTGTCCCACTTCCGGCTGGGCACCCTGCTCGCCATGGCCGTGCCGCTGGCGGCGAGCGCGCTGGTCGGCGGGCTGCCGGTCGCCGACGCCGTCGGCCTCGCCTTCGCCGTGTCCGCCTCCTCCTTCTGCCCGCTGCTCGTCCTCGGCATCTGGTGGCGGCGGCTGACCCCGCCAGGCGCGGCCGCCGGCATGCTGGTGGGCGGCGGCTCCGCCCTGCTCGCCGTGGCCGCCACCATGGGCGGCTTCCCGGGCGGCGGCGGATCGCTGCACGCGCTGCTGGCCTGGCCCGCCCTGTGGTCGGTGCCGCTGGGCTTCCTCACGATGGTGCTGGTCTCCCTGGCCACCCCGGGCCGGGTCCCGGCCGGGACGGCGGCGATCCTGGCCCGCTTCCACCTGCCGGAGGAGCTGGGCACGGAGGAGCTGCGCGCGGAAGAACTGCGTACCGAGGGCCTGCGCGCGGAAGAACTGCGTACCGAGGGCCTGCGTGCGGAGGGCCTGCGTGCGGAGGGCCTGCGTGCGGAGGACCTGCGTACGGAGGACCCGGGTACCCACGGTCCGCAGGCGGCGGCCGGCCGGCGCGGGGAGACGACGCGGTGAGCGGCTCCGTGGGCGGGTTCCTGGCAGGCCTCGCCGTCGCCCTGCTCCCCCTGCTGGCCGCCGGCTTCTGGCTGGGGCGGCGCACGGCCCGCCCGCAGCACCTCGGCGGACTGGGCACCCCGGTCGAGCACGCCACCTTCCAGACCCTGCACACCGCCTCGCTGGCCACACCCCCGCTGCGGGCGGGCCTGACCGAGGAGACCGCCGGGAAGTCGGCCCGCAAGCTGCGCTCCCTGCTGGGCACGGACGCGCTGTGCCTGACCGACCTCGAAAAGGTCCTGGTCTGGGACGGCGTGGGTGGCCACCACCGCACGGAGATCATGGAACGCCTCGCGGGACCGCTGTCGACCGGCCGAGGCGAGGCCTTCCGCCTCACCTGCGACACCCCGGACTGCACGGTGCGCTGGGCCGTCGTCGCCCCGCTCACCGTCGACGACCGGGTGCACGGCGCCCTCGTGGCCTGCGCGCCCCGCGAGTCCGCCGTCCTGGTCCGGGCCGCCGGTGAGGTGGCCCGCTGGGTCTCCGTCCAGCTGGAGCTGGCCGACCTCGACCAGTCCCGCACCCGTCTCATCGAGGCGGAGATCAAGGCACTGCGCGCGCAGATCTCCCCGCACTTCATCTTCAACTCGCTCGCGGTGATCGCGTCCTTCGTGCGCACCGACCCCGAGCGCGCCCGTGAGCTGCTGCTCGAGTTCGCCGACTTCACCCGCTACTCGTTCCGCCGGCACGGCGACTTCACCACCCTCGCCGACGAGCTGCACGCCATCGACCACTACCTGGCGCTGGTACGGGCCCGCTTCGGCGACCGTCTCGCCGTCACCCTCCAGGTCGCCCCCGAGGTGCTGCCGGTCGCACTGCCCTTCCTCTGCCTCCAGCCACTGGTGGAGAACGCCGTCAAGCACGGCCTGGAGGGAAAGTCAGACCGGTGCCGCATCCAGATCACCGCCCAGGACGCGGGCGCCGAGGCCCTGGTCGTCATCGAGGACGACGGCGCCGGCATGGATCCCGGCCTGCTGCGCCGCATCCTCGCGCGCGAGGTCAGCCCGTCGGGCGGCATCGGACTGTCCAACGTCGACGACCGCCTCCGCCAGGTCTACGGAGACGACCACGGCCTCGTCATCGAGACGGCCGTCGGCGCGGGCATGAAGATCACGGTCCGGCTGCCGAAGTACCAGCCGGGCGTGCACTCGGCGACCCGGCTCGGCCGCGAGTGAGCTGGGGTGCCCCGGACGGGGCTCAGGCGCTGCGGGTGGCCACCAGCCCCAGGGTGATCAGACCGAGCACGACCCAGCCGAACCACAGCCAGCCGTTGCTCCCGAGCGCCACCGTGTAGGCCGTCACCGCGACCAGGCCTCCGATGGTGAGCGCTCCCATCGTCTTCGTCGAACCGTCCGTGGAACCGGGCATCGCAACACCCTCCTCGTGTCCGTTGCCCTCCATGGTGCCCCGTTCAGCCGCCGCGTGTGTTCAGTGAGGCCAGATAGGCGTTGTACGCCGCCAGCTCCTTGTCGCCGTCGCGCTCCGCGGCCCGGTCGCTGCGCCGGGCCTGCCGCTCCTCCGAGGCGTACCACTGGAACAGCAGCGCGAGCAGCACCAGCACGGACGGGACCTCGCTGAACGCCCAGGCGATGCCACCGGCCGCGTTCTGGTCGGAGAGGGCGTCGATGCCGAGCGAGGCGGGCGGGTTCTTGAACGTCTCGACCATCGGGGAGGAGGCCATCATCAGCGCGATGCCGAAGAACGCGTGGAACGGCATGCCCGCGAACAGCTCGAGCATCCGCATCAGGTAGCCCGGCCGGTGCGGGCCCGGGTCGACGCCCATGATGGGCCAGAAGAACACCACACCGACGGCGAGGAAGTGCACCATCATCCCGATGTGCCCGGCCCGCGAGCCCATCAGGGTGTCGAAGAGCGGGGTGAAGTACAGCGCGTACAGGCTCGCGATGAACAGCGGGATGGTGAACGCGGGATGCGTGATGATCCGCATGTAGCGGCTGTGCAGCAGCATCAGCAGCAGCTCACGGGGCCCCTTGCGGCCACGGCCCGCCGGCGGCAGCGCGCGCAGGGCCAGCGTGACCGGAGCACCGAGCAGCAGCAGGATCGGCGACACCATGCTGATCACCATGTGCTGCACCATGTGCACGCTGAACATGACCATGCCGTAGTCGTTCAGCTTGGTGCACATCATCAGCGCGACGCTCAGCACACCGGCCACGAAGGCCACGGTCCGGCCGACCGGCCACTTGTCACCGCGCCGCACCAGGCGGACGACGCCCCAGCCGTACAGCGCCAGGCCGAGGAGGCACGCGATCAGGAAGAAGGGATCCGCCGACCAGGCGAGCCCCCGCCCCAGCGTGAACGGCGGCAGATCCATCGTCATGCCGTGCCCGCTGTGATCCATCCGCCCGCTCCTGTTTCGTGGGGGTTGAGCGCGGTTCAACGCCGCTTGTCCGAAGCAAGACTAGAACCGCCCCCGGCCGCACTTGTGACCGGGGGCGGGACAGCCGGCCTCAGGGGCGCGGGGCTGAATCAATCTGCGGCTCCGCCGCGGGGGCGCGAGCAACCACCTACCAGCCGCAGTCGGCGTACTACGGCAACCTCAAAGAACACACTCCGCCTCCGCGTACCGCGCATCCGGCACCGTCTTCAGCGACTCCACCGCGTCGGCCAGCGACACCATCTCGATGTCCGTCCCGCGCAGCGCCGTCATCTTCCCGAACTCCCCGCGGTGCACCGCCTCCACCGCATGCCACCCGAACCGCGTCGCCAGCACCCGGTCGTACGCCGTCGGCGTCCCGCCGCGCTGGACGTGGCCGAGTATCACCGGCCGTGCCTCCTTGCCGAGGCGTTCCTCCAGCTCGATCGAGAGCTGGCGGGCGATGCCCGCGAAGCGCTCGTGGCCGTAGACGTCCTTGCCGCCCTCGTCGAAGTCCATGGTCCCGGCCTTCGGCTTGGCACCCTCCGCGGCCACCACGATCGCGAACCGCTTGCCCGCGGAGAAGCGCTTGCCGACCTTCGCGGTCAGCTCGTCGATGTCGAAGGGCCGCTCCGGGACGACCACGGCGTGCGCGCCGGCCGCCATGCCGGAGTGCAGCGCGATCCAGCCGGTGTGCCGGCCCATGACCTCGACGATCAGCACCCGCTGGTGCGACTCGGCGGTGGTCTTGAGCCGGTCCAGGGCCTCGGTGGCGACGGTCACCGCGGTGTCGAAGCCGAAGGTGACGTCGGTGACCGCTATGTCGTTGTCGATGGTCTTCGGCACGCCCACGATCGGCAGGCCGTTGTCGGAGAGCAGCCGGGCCGCCTTGAGCGTGCCCTCGCCGCCGATCGGGATGATCGCGTCGAGGCCGAGTTCGTCGACGTGGCCGCGGGCCCGCTCGACGCCGTCCCGCAGGTGCTCCGGGCGGACCCTGGAGGAGCCGAGGATGGTGCCGCCGCGGGCCAGGATGCCGCCGACCGCGTCGAGGTCGAGCTTGAGGTAGTCGCACTCCAGGAGGCCCTTCCAGCCGTCCCGGAAACCGATGACCTCGTCGCCGTGGTCCACGACGGCACGGTGCACGACGGACCGGATGACGGCGTTCAGGCCGGGGCAGTCGCCGCCGGACGTGAGGACACCAATGCGCATAGCCCGAAATACCTTCTCAACGTGGCACGGGTCCGGACTGCGCTGTCCGGCTCGATCCCCGCCACCCTAGCGGTACGAGGGGGCGGGGCCGAACCACGCGTCCGCCTACTGGACGCACCCGCTCACCTGTGCGGACGCACCATCAGACGGGCTGCCGGAGAGGGGGACAGGCAGGCTGCTGCGCGACTGTGTTCACGCAGGCTGCTGCGCAACTGTGTTCACGCAGGCTGCTGCGCAGCCGCGATGCGCTCGTTGCGGAGCGCCTCGTACCAGCGGTCGTCGGTCGGCGGCAGCGCGTTCACGTCGAGGGCCAGCTTGAGCAGCAGGTCCGCGATCTGCGGGTTGCGGGCCAGCACGGGGCCGTGCATGTACGTGCCGAAGACCGTGTCGTTGTACGCGCCCTCGGTGCCGTCGCCCGTGCCGTTGCCGTTGCCGAAGCGGACCTGGGCGAGCGGACGGGCGCTGGGTCCGACGTGGGTGACGCCCTGGTGGTTCTCGAAGCCGGTCAGCGGCGGCAGGCCGAGGCGCGGGTCGATGTCGCCGAGGACGTCGCCGACGCACCGGGCGCCCTCGCCGCGGGTCGAGACCACGTCGAGCAGACCGAGGCCCGGCTCGCGCTGGCCGAGGTCGTTGATGAACTCCTGGCCCAGGATCTGGTAGCCGGCGCAGACGGAGAAGACGATCGCGCCGTTCTCCACGGCCCGGTTGAGCCCGCCGTCCCTGCGCAGCCGCTCGGCCGCGAGCCGCTGCGGCCGGTCCTCGCCGCCGCCGATCAGATAGATGTCGCCGGAGGTCGGGATCGGCTGGTCGCTGCGCACGTCGAGGCGGGCCACGTCGAGGCCGCGCTGGCGGGCCCGGCGCTCCACGACGAGGGCGTTGCCCTGGTCGCCGTAGGTGCTGAGCAGGTCCGGGTAGATCCAGACGATCCGCAGTTGGTTGTCGCTCACGAAAGTCCCCTGAAGTCTCGCGGTCAGTTGCCGACGCGGCGGCGCAGGTCCTGGAAGGCGGTGTAGTTCGCGATGACCTCGATCCGGCCGGGCGGGCACAGCTGCACCGCCTGGTCGAGGTCCTCGCACACCTGGAACTGCTGGTTCGCGACCTCCAGGCGCACCGCGAGGTCCAGCTTCCGGTCGCCGACCACGCAGATCGGGTGGCCGGACAGCCGGGTGTAGTCGACGTCCCACAGCCAGGAGGTGTCGGTGCCGTCGGCGCCGCGGGCGTTCACCGAGAGGATCACCGGGGCCGGCGGCGGGTCGATCAGGGAGAAGGTCTCCAGCCAGCCCGCCGGGTTCTTGGCGAGCAGCAGGCGCAGGTCGCGGCCCTGGAACTGGACGACGTCGTAGCGTCCGGCGACCGCCTGCACCTGGTACATGCGCTCCAGGGCGACCTGCGGCGGCACCCCGAAGACGGCGGCGACGGCGGCCGAGGAGGCGGCGTTGGCCTTGTTGGCGCGGCCCGGCAGCTGGAGGTGGATCGGCCAGGCGGAGCCGTGCGGGTCCAGGACGTGGTCGCCGGACAGGGCCCAGCTCGGCGTCGGGCGCCGGAAGCCGCACTCGCCGCAGAACCAGTCGTCGCCGGGGCGCTGCATCACGCCGCCGCAGGACGGGCAGGACCAGGCGTCGTCCTTCCACATCTGCCCGGCGGCGACCCAGATCACGTTCGGAGAGGAGGACGCGGCCCACACCACCAGCGGGTCGTCGGCGTTGGCGACGACCACGGCCTTCGAGCCGGCCAGGCCCTCGCGCCAGTTCTCGGCGAGCATGCGGGTCTCGGCGGCGCGGTCCAGCTGGTCGCGGGAGAGGTTGAGCAGCGCGATGCACTTCGGCTCGGTGGCCTGGGCGACGCCGACGAGGTACTTCTCGTCGACCTCGATGACCCCGTAACGGGCCTCCGCGCCGCCCGCGAGCGCCGAGGTGATGCCGGCCGGCATGTTGGCGCCGAGGGCGTTGGAGACGACCGGACCGGCCGCCTTGAGCGCCTCGGCGATGAGCCGGGTGGTGGTGGTCTTGCCGTTGGTCGCCGAGACCAGGGTCACGTCCAGGTGCCCGGCGAGCCGGTGGAGGAGGTCGGGGTCGAGTTTCAGCGCGACCCGGCCGCCGATCACCGAACCGCTGCCGCGTCCAGCGGCACGGGACGCCGCCGCGACCGCCTTGCCCGCGGTCACGGCGATCTTGGCCCGCGGCGTGAGCGGGTCCGAGTTGCCTGCCATCAGTTCTCGATCCTCCTTGCCGTACGCGCCGCGCCTGAAGCCTGTGAAGCCTGACGGCCACGTGGTGTGGGCCTCAGCCTATCGAGATCCATTCGCACTCCCGAATCGCGGCACCGGCCACCGGGTTCCGGCGGTGGGCGCGTGCCGCCGGGGGACACAGGGACCTTACTCTGACCGCCATGCGACAAGGCTCCATCCCGGGCGCCCACGGGCGCGTCCGTCCCCTCGGCCTCCTCGGCGACCCCGTCCTGCACGACCCCTGCGCGCCGGTGACGGACTTCGGTCCGGAACTCGCGGCGCTCGTGGAGGACTTGTTCGCGACCATGTACGCCGCCCACGGCGTGGGCCTGGCCGCGAACCAGATCGGCGAGGCGCTGCGCGTCTTCGTGTACGACTGCCCGGACGACGAGGACGAGCGGCACCTCGGACACGTGGTGAACCCACGGCTGGTGGAGACCGGCGGGGTGGTGGTGCGCGGTCCGGAGGGCTGTCTGTCGCTGCCCGGCCTGGAGGCGGGGACCGAGCGGTACGACGAGGCGGTCGTGACGGGCCTCACGGCGACCGGGGAGCCGGTCACCGTACGCGGTACGGGGTTCTTCGCCCGCTGCCTCCAGCACGAGTGCGACCACCTGGAGGGGCGGGTCTACGCCGATCGCCTGACCGGACGGCGTCACCGGAAGCTGATGCGGCAGGTGGCGCGGGCGTCCTGGCGCCGCTGAGAGGGCTGCGCCCCGGGAGGGGGGAGGACCCGTCGGGGCACCCCGGGCCGTCAGAACCCCGGTCCGCCCGCCTTGTCCCCGGCCTCGGCGAGGCGCCCCCACAGCAGGTCGGCCAGGCTGCGCACCAATTCCTCCCGGGGGCACGGCCGCTCGCCCAGCCACCAGTCCCCGGCGGCGTGCATCATGCCGACGATGCCGTGCCCCCACACCCGGGCCAGCTGCTGGGTGCCCGGTCCGACGTCGAGGCGCTCCTCGATGACCTGGGCCAGCTCCTCGCCCATGCGGCGCAGCAGCGGCGCCGAGTGCCTGCCGACGTCGAAGCCCTGCTCGGCCTGGTCGCCCGGTGCGGTGCTGCCCTCCGCCGGGTGCATGAGGAAGCGGTACACCTGCGGGCGGGCCTCGATGGCCGCCAGATAGGTGTCCAGGGTGGACTCCACGCGCTGCCGCCGCTCCGCCGGGGCGTCCAGGGCGGCCCGCAGCGAGGCGAGGAGGGCGTCCGTGTGCCGGACGGCGAGGGCGGCGTAGAGTCCGCCCTTGTCGCCGAAGTGCCGGTAGAGGATGGGCTTGGTGATGCCCGCCTCGGCGGCGATGGCGTTCATCGAGGCGTGCGGACCGTCGCGCAGCACCACCCGGTCGGCGGCCTCGAGCAGCTCGCGCCGTCTGCGGTCGGCGGACGTCTGCTGATCGGTCCGCTGCGTGGTGTTCATGTGCTCTCCCCACCCGTGCTGTTTCGGTGACGCCTGCGCAAACTAACACTCACGGGACGAGCGCCATCGAACGGGAGGGCGAGGGTGCCGAGGGAGTTGACTTTCACTACCCGCCGGTAACAGACTCGGGGTTACCGCAAGTAACATGCACGGGCGTCACTGGAGGGGACATGGCCGAGTTCACCATGGAGCTGAGCGACGAACAAAAGGAGGTCCGGGACTGGCTGCACGGCTTCGCCGCCGACGTCATCCGCCCCGCTGCCGCCGAATGGGACGAGCGCGAGGAGACCCCCTGGCCGGTCATCCAGGAGGCCGCCAAGGTCGGCATCTACTCCCTGGACTTCTACGCCCAGCAGTACTTCGACTCCACCGGCCTCGGCATCCCCATGGCGATGGAGGAGCTGTTCTGGGGCGACGCGGGCATCGCCCTGTCGATCGTCGGCACCGGCCTCGCCGCCGTCGGCGTCCTCGCCAACGGCACCGAGGAGCAGATCGGCACCTGGATCCCCCAGATGTACGGCGACGCCAACGACGTCAAGGTCGCCGCCTTCTGCTCCTCCGAGCCCGACGCCGGCTCCGACGTGGCCTCCATGCGCACGCGTGCCGTGTACGACGAGGCCAAGGACGAGTGGGTGCTCAACGGCACCAAGACCTGGGCGACCAACGGCGGCATCGCCAACGTCCACGTCGTCGTCGCGGTCGTCGACCCGGACCTCGGCTCCAAGGGCCATGCCTCCTTCATCGTCCCGCCGAGCACGCCGGGGCTGTCCCAGGGCCAGAAGTTCAAGAAGCACGGCATCCGCGCCTCGCACACCGCCGAGGTCGTCCTCGACGACGTGCGGGTGCCCGGATCCTGCCTGCTCGGCGGCAAGGAGAAGCTGGACGCCCGCCTCGCCCGCGCCCGGGAGAAGGCCAAGAAGGGCGGGGAGCGCGTGAAGAACGCGGCGATGGCCACCTTCGAGGCGTCCCGCCCGGCCGTCGGCGCGATGGCCGTGGGCACCGCGCGTGCCGCGTACGAGGTGGCGCTGGAGTACGCGCAGACGCGTGAGCAGTTCGGACGGCCGATCATCGACAACCAGGGTGTCGCCTTCCAGCTCGCCGACATGCGCACGTCCATCGACGCGGCGCGCCTGCTGGTGTGGCGGGCGTCGTGGATGGCGATCAACGGCAAGCCGTTCACGGCGGCCGAGGGCTCGATGTCCAAGCTGTTCGCGAGCGAGACCGCGAAGAAGGTGACCGCCCAGGCGGTCCAGATCCTGGGCGGCAACGGCTACACGCGGGAGTACCCGGTGGAGCGGATGCACCGCGACTCGGCGATCTACACGATCTTCGAGGGCACGAGCGAGATCCAGCGGCTGGTGATCGCGCGGACGCTGGCGGGCATGCCGATCCGGTAGCGCCGTAGGGGTGCGGGTGCGACGCCGGCCTGCCGTCCGTCGTGGCTGGTCGCGCCCGCGCGGCGGAGCCGCACGTCGACACTGTCCCGCGCCCCAGGGTGGCTCACCCGTGCCGGAGTGGAGTGAGCTGCTCGATGTCGTACTTCGCCCGCAGCGCCTCGATCGCCTCGTGGTCCGGCGGGCCCCCGGCGCCCAGGATCTCCAGCAGCTCCTCGAAGTAGCGCTCGTGGTCCGGGGGCGGGCTGGCCTGGAAGAACATCTTGGCCGGCTCGCCCGTCGGGTTGGCGAAGGCGTGCGGGCAGCCGGGGGGCACGACGATCACCGTGCCCGGGGTCGCGCGGACCACCCGGTTGCCCGAACTCGACTCCCACTTCTGCCAGTTGTCCGGCGTGCGGATCCTCGGCTCGAAGGCGAGCACGTCCAGCTCGCCCTCCAGCACGTAGAAAAGTTCCTCGCTGCGCGTGTGCACATGCGCACCGACGTCGAACCCCGGCGGCACGACGACCTCGAAGGTGGAGGCCGCGCGCGAGTGCGAGCCGGTCACCTTGAAGGTCACGTGCTGGGCCGGCGCCTGCACCACCCGGCCGTGGCCCGGCGGCACCAGCAGGCCCTCGGCCGCCGCCACGAGGCCGCTCACCAGGTCACCGGCAGGGCCTCGGGCCCGCGGATCAGCGCGCCCTTCTTGAAGGGGACGTCCTCGGGAGCCACCGCGAGCTTCAGCCCCGGCAGCCGGTCCAGGACGGCGTCAACGAGCAGCTCCGACTCCAGCCGGGCCAGCATGCCGCCCGGGCAGTAGTGCGGGCCGAAACCGAAGGACACGTGCGGGTTGGGGGAACGCTCGAAGTCGATCGCGTCCGGGTCGGGGAAGACCTCCGGGTCGCGGTTGGCGGCCAGGTACGACACGTAGACCGCGTCGCCCGCCCGGATCCGCACGCCCCTGACGTCCACGTCCTCCAGGGCGATCCGGGAGAGGCCGACGGCGTTGCGGTGAGGGATCCAGCGCAGCAGCTCGTCGATGGCCCGGGGACGGATCTCCGGCTCCGAGCGCAGGCGTTCGGCCAGCTCCGGACGGCTCAGCAGCAGGTGGAACATCTGCCCGCTGTTGTTGGTGACCGCCTCGCCGCCGATCTGGAGCAGTACCGCGAGCCCGACCGCCTCCTCCAGAGTGATCTCGTCCCGGCCCACGGCGGCACCCAGCAGCGAGGCGACGTCCTCGCCCGTGCTGTCCGACCGGAGCCCGATGAGATCGGCGAAGTAGGCGTTCATCTCGTTCTTGGCCCGCTCGCTGACCTCGGCGCCGTGCGAGGAGGACAGGATCAGCTGGGTCCAGGTGTGCATGGCGTGCCGGTCGGTGGCCGGCACACCCATCAGCTCGCAGATCACCGCGATGGGGAAGGGACTCAGCACCGCCTCGGTGAGGTCGGCGGGCGGTCCGGCCTTCAGCATGGCGTCGACCAGTTCGTCGAGCATGCCCCGCGACCGCTCGCGCACGCGCTCCACGCCCCGCGCGGTGAAGGCCGCGGCCACCGAGCGTCGCAGCCGGGTGTGGTCGGGCGGGTCGAGGAAGCCGACGGCGCCGCGCGCCGGGATGAAGTGCGGGGCCAGCCGGGTGACCTGCCGGTCCATGACGGCCTCGCGGCCGAACCGCGGGTCGTTGGTGACCATGCGGACGTCGTCGTGGCGGGTCACCAGCCAGGCCCAGCCCTCGCCGTTGGGCAGCGAGATCCGGGTGACGGGGCCCTCGCGCATCAGCTCGGTCAGCACCGGGTCGAAGTCGCTGCCGGGCAGGTCGACGGCCGGCCAGTCCCGGACGGGCGGCACGCTCTGGGAAATCGTTTCTTCGCTCACGTCTGCCTCACACTCCGCGTCACGTCCCGGGGCACCGCCCGCGTCACGTCGTCCCGTACGCCCCGCCGCACATCCGCGGTCTGCCAGCAGCCCAGGGACATCTCCGCCGTGATGCCGGGCCCGAAGCCGGCCAGCAGCCCGCGCGCCCCCGCCTCGACGCCGCCCTCGTCGAAGAGCCTGCGCAGCGCGTCCAGGACGACGGCGCTGGCGATGTTGCCGTACTCGGTCAGCGTGGCCCGGCTGAAGCGGAACGCGTGCGGGTCGACCTGGAGGAACTTGCTGAGATCGTCGAGGATCCGGGGGCCGCCCGCGTGCACGATGTAGAAGTCCAGGTCGGCGGCGTCCCAACCGTGCTCGCCCGCCAGCTGCTTGAGCGCCGGGGCGAGCGGTTCCATGGTGGCCGGCACCCGCTTGTCCAGCAGGAAGTGGAAACCGGTCGCCTTCACGTCGTACATGATCCACTCTTCGGTCTTGGGGATCAGGTACGAACCGTTGCGCTCCAGGTGCACCCCGGTGCCGCCTTGTCCCCGGACCACCGCGGCGGCGATGCCGTCGCCGAAGAGGCCGTTGGAGAGCAGGGAGCCCACGCCGATGTCGGTGGGCTGGTAGCACAGCGAGCAGAACTCGCAGGCCACGATCAGTGCGTTGGCCTCGGGATACGCGGTGCAGAAGTCGTGGGCCCGGTTGATCGCCGCGCCGCCGGCCGCACAGCCCAGCTGGGCGATGGGTATCTGCCGAGTGGTGCTGTCGAAGCCCATCTCGTTGATCAGCCACGCCGTGAGCGAGGGCATCATGAAGCCCGTGCACGAGACGTAGATGATCACGTCGATGTCGGTGGTGAGCAGCTCCGCGTCGTCCAGCGCCCGCTGGATCACGGCCGGGACGCGGGACTTCGCCTCCCGCTCGTAGACCTTGTTGCGGTCCTCGAAGCCGGGGTGCCTCAGCGTCTCCTCGATGGGCTGCACGATGTGCCGGGTGCGGACCCCGGTGTTCTCTATCAGCCGGAGCGCGAGCGGCAGTTGCGGATGGTCGGTGTGACGCCGGCGCGCCAGCTCCAGCGTCTCCTCCATCGTGATCACATGCTCCGGGACGGACACCGAGGGTCTGCACAAAGTCGCCATGAACCGTGCCTGCTTTCGCCTCGCGGAAGGCTTGCGCCCCCCGGCCGGAAAGTGGTGCACCTTTTCAGGGGTGCCCGTCCACGATCACCCACGGGGGCGGTGATCTCTCGCCGGGTTACTCCGTCTCGGGGAAGGCGCCGTCCTGGGAAAGCCGTCAGGAGGAGCGGCCGCTGCTGTGGGCGATGCACGCCACGTCGATCCGGTCGGCCAGCTTGGCCAGCTCGATGGTGAGGGCCGCGACGGTGTCCTCGTCCAGGCTCTCCTCGCCGGTCTCCACCAGCCGCAGCCACCGCCCGCCGACCGTGCGCAGCAGCTTGCTCACGTCGGACGCGGCGACCTGGAGCGTGCCGCGGTCGTCGACGATCAGAGGCAGGGTCACTTCGCGGTTCACAAAGGGGATCGTAGTCGCGGAAGTCTCACGCTCCGTGCCATACGGTGGTGATGTTGCAGAACTCGCGGATTCCGTGCCCGGACAGCTCACGCCCGTAGCCCGACCGCTTGACCCCGCCGAACGGGAACGCCGGATGGGACGCCGTCATCCCGTTGACGTACACACCGCCCGCCTCCAGGTCCCGGACGAAACGGTCCACATCGGCGTCGTCGCGCGTCCACACGTTGGAACTGAGCCCGAAGTCCGTGTCGTTGGCGATCAGCACCGCCTCGTCCAGGTCGGCCGCCCGGTAGAGCGTGGCGACCGGGCCGAAGGCCTCCTCGCGGTGGATGCGCATGTCGCGGGTGACATCCGCGAGGACGGTCGGCGGGTAGTACCAGCCGGCGCCTTCGGGGCGTTCGCCGCCGCACAGCACCGTCGCGCCGCCGCGCACCGCGTCGTCGACCAGCTCCACCAGGTCGTTCAGACCCTGCTCGCCGGAGAGCGGGCCGACCTCCGTCTCCTCGTCCATCGGGTCGCCGACCTTCAGCGCCCGCATCCCCTCGGTGAAGCGCTCGGCGAAGGCGTCGTACACGTCCGTGTGCACGATGAACCGCTTGGCGGCGATGCACGACTGCCCGGCGTTCTGGGTGCGCGCGGTCACCGCCACCTCGGCGGCGCGGTCGACGTCGGCGGACGGCATGACGACGAACGGGTCGCTGCCGCCCAGCTCCAGCACCGTCTTCTTGATCATCTCGCCGGCGGTGGAGGCCACCGCGCGGCCGGCCGGCTCGCTGCCGGTGAGGGTGGCGGCCCGCACCCGCTCGTCGCGCAGGATGTCGTCGACGGCCGCGGAGCCGATGAGCAGGGTCTGGAAACAGCCCTCCGGGAAGCCCGCCCGGTGGAACAGGTCCTCCAGGTACAGGGCGGTCTGCGGCACGTTCGAGGCGTGCTTGAGCAGCCCGACGTTGCCCGCCATCAGCGCGGGCGCCGCGAACCGGATCACCTGCCAGAGCGGGAAGTTCCACGGCATCACCGCGAGCACCGGACCGAGCGGCCGGTAGCGGACCAGGGCGCGGGAGGCGCCGGAGTCCTTCACGTCGGCCTCGGCGGGCTCCTCGTCGGCCAGCAGCTCCGCCGCGTGGTCGGCGTACCAGCGCATCGCCATGGCGCACTTGGCCGCCTCCGCGCGGGCCTGTTTGACCGGCTTGCCCATCTCCGTGGTGATGACCCGGCCGATCTCCTTCTGGTCGGCCTCCAGGAGATCGGCGGCCCGGCGCATCAGCCCGGCCCGCTCGTAGAAGCCCGTGGTCCGGTAGGTGCGGAAGGTGGCCTCCGCGAGCTCGATCCGGCGCTCGATCTCCTCCTCGCCCATGGCCTCGTACGTCCTGAGCGTCTCGCCGTTCGCCGGGTTCACCGTCGCGATGGGCATGGCCGACCTCCCTGGGTGCGCAATCGTGCTTCGACCTTGGCGCGCGGCGCGGGGTGCCGCAACGCGGACGGGTCGCGTCGTTCCTCGTGGTGTCTCGTCAGTGCGAGTGCTCAGCCAGCCGGTCGAGAAACGCGGCCTGCGCCTTCACGATCACCTCGCGGGCCTTCTCCAGCCCGAACCACGCCACCCGGTCCAGCTCGGGGAACTCCTCGGTCCGCCCCGACCTCGGCGGCCACTCCATGCGGAAGGTGCCGGGGACGACCGTCGCCGGATCGAGGTCGGCCTCGACGGCCCAGACCGTGACGACCTTCCCGCCCGCCTGCCGCACCTCGCCCAGCGGAACGGCCCCGCCCGAGGGCGGCGGCAGCCCCAGTTCCTCCTCGAACTCGCGCCGGGCCGCCTCCCACGCCGGCTCCGCCGGGTCGTACTCGCCCTTGGGGACGGTCCAGGCCCCCGCGTCCTTGCGGGTGTAGAACGGGCCGCCCATGTGACCGAGGAGTACCTGGAGCTCGCCGCCGGGGCCGCGCCGGTACAGCAGCAGGCCCGCGCTGCGCCTCACGGCGCCACCCCGGGGTGGGCGGCGAGCAGGGCGTCCACGGTGTCCGCGTCCTCGGGGCGCTTGTCCTCGCGGTAGCGGACCACGCGGGCGAAGCGGAGGGTGACGCCGGCCGGATAGCGGGTGGAGCGCTGGAGGCCGTCGTAGGCGATCTCGACGACGAGTTCGGGGCGTACGGTCACACCCCAGCCGTGCTCCTCGACCGCCAGCTCCGTCAGGCGCTCGGTCTGCCAGGCCAGCAGCGCGTCGGTCATGCCCTTGAAGGTCTTGCCGAGCATCGCGAAGGAGCCGTCGGCGGTACGGGCGCCCAGGTGCAGGTTGGAGAGCTTGCCGGTGCGGCGGCCGTGGCCCCACTCGGCGGCCAGCACCACCAGGTCGAGCGTGTGGACCGGCTTGACCTTCAGCCAGGACGCGCCGCGCCGGCCGGCGCTGTACCCGGCGTCGAGCCCCTTGACGACGACGCCCTCGTGCCCCCGGGCCAGCGTCTCGGCGAGGAACTCCTCCGCACCCCCGGTCTCCTCGGGGCCGTGCACCAGCGTGCGCCGTACTCGCAGGGGCTCGGGGACCAGCCGGGCCAGCTCCGCGTGCCGTTCGGTCAGCGGGAGGTCGAGCAGGTCGCGGCCGTCGACGGACAGCGCGTCGAAGAACACCGCGGAGACGGGAACCGCCCGCGCCGCCGTGGCCACGTCGGTGCGGGAGCCGACCCGGCCGGCGGTCTCCTGGAAGGAGCGGGGGCGTCCGTCCTCGTCGAGGGAGATCGCCTCGCCGTCCAGGATGAACCGCTCACCGGGCAGCGCGAGGGCCGCCTCGGTGACCTCGGGAAGCCGGCCGGTGATGTCGTCCAGGGTGCGGGTGTACACGCGCACGGCGTCGCCGTCCCGGTGAACCTGGACGCGGATGCCGTCCAGCTTCTCCTCGACGGCCGCGGCGCCCAGCTTGCCGACCGCCTCGGCGACCGAGGAAGCGCTGTGCGCCAGCATCGGCAGCACGGGCCGGCCGACGGTGAGCCGGAAGCGGTCCAGGGCACCGGGCCCGTCGGCCAGCAGGGCCTCGGCCACCGTCTGGAGCGACCCCGCGAGCATCACCGCGCGTCGTACGTCCGCCGGGGGAGCGTCCGTCGCCGCCGCCAGGCCCTCGACGGCGGCCGCGTCCAGGGCGCCCTGGCGGACCTCGCCGGTGAGCAGCCCGATCAGGAAGCGCTGCTCGTCCTCCGTGGCCGCGCCCATCAGCTCGCCGACCAGCCGGCTCCGCTCGGCCTGCGAACCGGCGCCCGACACCGCGCCGAGCCGGGTGAGCCGGGCGTCAACGTCCCGCACGGTCAGGGTCGGTCCGGCGGCGGGCGGGACCCGGCGGCTCAGTACCTTCCAGCCGACGCCGATCCGGCCCTGCGGGAGCCGTCCCGCCAGATACGGGATGACGACCGGCACGTCCGCCGCCTCCGCCTCGCGGAACAGCTCCGCGAGCAGGACGGTCTTGCGGGACCGCGCCGACGTGGCGGCGACCTCCCGGGACACCTGGGCCAACCGGGCGAGCAGCATGCAGTCATGGTGCACCGGAGAGGCCGGGCGCACACCCCGCGCAGGCACCCGGGCCCCGGAGTGCCCTCACTCCGCGACGGCCGCGTCCAGGTCCGACATGATCAGGTCGCCGACGACCGCCGCCGCCGCGCGGTAGCCGCCGCTCGCCGCGTGGACGACCTGCTCGGCGAAGCCCATGGCGTTGCCGGCCGTCCACACGCCCGGCACGGTCGTCCGGCCCGTCGGGTCCACCACGGGGTACGCGCCGAACGGCGTCTCCTGCAGCTCCGCCCCCAGCCGCTCCATCAGGCCGGTCCGCGGGACCGCTCTTGGGGCGACGAACAGCACCGTGCGCTCGTGCTCCGTGCCGTCCGCCAGCCGGACCCCGGTGAGCCGGTCGTCCTCGACGCGCAGGCCCGCGACCTCCCCGGGCACCACCTCGACCCCGGCCGCGGCGAGCCGCCGCAGGTCGTCGTCGGACAGCTCCCGCTCGGCGACCGTGTGCAGGAAGAGCGTCACGTCGTCCGACCAGCCGGACACCATGAGTGCCTGGTGCACGGCGAGCGGGTCGGTCGCCAGGACTCCGAAGCGCTCGTCCCGCACCTCCCAGCCGTGGCAGAACGGGCAGTGCAGCACGTCCCGGCCGAACCGCCCGGCGACCCCCGGCACGGCCGGCAGCTCGTCCCTGAGCCCGGTGGTGACGATCAGCCGGCGGGCGTGCACGGTGTCCCCGCCGGCCAGCTCCACCGCGAAGTCCCCGCCGCGGGTGACGTCCACGGCACGGTCGCGGACCAGCTCCACCCCGTAGCGCGCGATCTCCTCCCGGCCGAGGGCCAGGAACTCGGCGGGCGACATGCCGTCCCGGGTCAGGTAGCCCTGCATGTGGTCCGAAGGAGCGTTGCGCGGCTCACCGGCGTCGACGACCAGGGTGCGCAGCCGTGAGCGGCCCAGGACGAGCGCGGCGGAGAGCCCGGCCGCGCCGCCACCGACGACGACCACGTCGTACTGCCCTGCCGGATCCTTCTTCTCGGTCGTGGTGCTGTTCCGGGTCATGGTGACCACCTCCACGAAGAAGGTCGCTCAGGCGCCACGGGATTGACAAACTGGTTTGCCGGAACTGCAATAAATACATGACGACCGCAGACGATGTCCTCGCCGGTGTCGGACCCAGGCTCCGTCAGCTCCGCAAGGAGCGGGAAGTGACCCTGACGGCGCTGTCCGAGACCACCGGCATCTCGGTGAGCACCCTGTCGCGGCTGGAGTCGGGCCTGCGCAGGCCGAGCCTCGAACTGCTGCTGCCGATCGCCCAGGCCCACCAGGTGCCGCTGGACGAGCTGGTCGGCGCCCCGCCGGTCGGCGACCCCCGGGTGCGGGCCGAACCGATCGTGCGCCACGGCCGCACCCACTGGCCGCTGACCCGTCAGGCGGGCGGCCTCCAGGCGTTCAAGGTGCTGGAACCCCGGCGCAGGGAAGAGCCGGACCCGCGCACCCACGAGGGGTACGAGTGGCTCTACGTCCTCTCCGGGCGGCTGCGGCTCGTGCTCGGCGAGCACGACGTGGTGCTGTCGGCGGGGGAGGCCGCGGAGTTCGACACCCGGGTGCCGCACTGGTTCGGGTCGACGGGAGAGGGGCCGGCCGAGTTCCTCAGCCTCTTCGGGCCGCAGGGGGAGCGGATGCACGTACGGGCACGGCCCGCCCGCTCCTGAAGGTTGTGACGCGCGACTGCCCGGAAGCTGTTCCCGAACGGCAAGCGACCGCTTAGTATGCGAAGGACCCGGTCGGACGACGCAGTCGGTGGAGGCCCCGCATGCAGGCATGGCAGGTGCACGAGAACGGCGAGCCGGGCGAGGTGATGCGCCTCGCGGACGTGGCGCCGCCGACGCCCGGCGAGGGCCAGGTCCTGCTGAAGGTCCGCGCCGCCAACGTCAACTTCCCGGACGCCCTGCTGTGCCGGGGCCAGTACCAGGTCCGGCCGCCGCTGCCGTTCACGCCGGGCGTGGAGGTCTGCGGCGAGACCGAGGACGGCCGCCGCGTCCTCGCCAACCCCGCGCTGCCGCACGGCGGCTTCGCCGAGTACGCACTCGCCGACGCCCGCGCCCTGCTGCCCGCGCCGGACGCCCTGGACGACGCCGAGGCCGCCGCCCTGCACGTCGGCTACCAGACCGGCTGGTTCGGCCTGCACCGCCGGGCCCGCATCGAGGCCGGCGAGACCCTGCTCGTCCACGCCGCCGCGGGAGGCGTCGGAAGCGCCGCCGTGCAGCTCGGCAAGGCGGCCGGTGCCACCGTCGTCGGCGTCGTCGGCGGCCCGGAGAAGGCGGCCGTCGCCCGCGAACTGGGCTGCGACGTGGTCGTCGACCGGCACGGCGAGGACGTCGTGGCCGCCGTCAGGGAGGCCACCGGCGGCCGGGGCGCCGACGTGATCTACGACCCGGTGGGCGGCGAGGCGTACACCCAGTCCACCAAGGTCGTCGCCTTCGAGGGCCGGATCGTCGTAGTCGGCTTCGCGAGCGGCACGATCCCCGGCCCGGCACTGAACCACGCGCTGGTGAAGAACTACGCGATCCTGGGCCTGCACTGGGGCCTGTACAACACCAAGGACCCCCGGCTGGTCCGGCACTGCCACGAGCAGCTCACCGAGCTGGCCGCGCGGGGCGCGATCAAGCCGCTGGTGAGCGAGCGGGTGCCGCTCGCCGACGCCGCAGCGGCCGTGCAGCGCGTCGCCGACGGACTCACGACCGGCCGCGTGGCCGTCGTGCCGGAGCAGCAGGAGAAGGGAGCCGCCGCATGACCGACGCGAACGAACTGCGCCGCCGTACCCAGGAGTTGCTGGCCGCTCACCCACCGGCCGGCACGGACCGCCTGGACTTCCTGCGGGCCCGCTTCGACGCCGGGCTCGCCTGGGTGCACTACCCGGAGGGGCTCGGCGGACTCGGCGCCCCGCGCTCCCTCCAGGCCGTCGTGGACGCCGAGTTGGCGGCCGCCGGCGCCCCCGACAACGACCCCCGGCGCATCGGCATCGGCCTCGGCATGGCCGCCCCCACCATCCTGCAGTACGGCACCGACGAGCAGAAGCGCCGGCTGCTGCGCCCGCTGTGGACCGGCGAAGAGGTCTGGTGCCAGCTCTTCAGCGAGCCGGGCGCCGGGTCCGACCTGGCCGCCCTCGGCACGCGGGCCGTCCGGGACGGCGAGGACTGGGTCGTGGGCGGGCAGAAGGTGTGGACCTCCAGTGCCCACCTCGCCCGCTGGGCCATCCTCATCGCCCGCACCGATCCGGACGTGCCCAAGCACCGGGGCATCACGTACTTCGTGTGCGACATGACCGACCCCGGTGTCGAGGTCCGGCCGTTGCGCCAGATCACCGGCGAGGCCGAGTTCAACGAGGTCTTCCTCACCGACGTCCGCATCCCCGACTCACGGCGCCTCGGCGAGGTCGGCGACGGCTGGCGGGTCGCGCAGACCACCCTCAACAACGAGCGCGTCGCCATCGGCGGCACCCCGGTCCCCCGCGAGGGCGGCATGATCGGCAAGATCGCCGCCACCTGGCGGGAGCGCCCCGAACTGCGCACCCACGACCTGCACCAGCGACTGCTCGGCCTGTGGGTCGAGGCGGAGGTCGCCCGCCTCACCGGCGTGCGCCTGCGCCAGCAGTTGGCGGCCGGCCAGCCCGGCCCCGAGGGCGCCGGCATGAAGCTGAACTTCGCCCGCCTCAACCAGGAGATCAGCGGCCTGGAGGTGGAACTCCTGGGCGGGGAGGGCCTGCTCTACGACGACTGGACCATGCGCCGACCCGAGCTGGTCGACTTCACCGGCCGCGACGCCGGATACCGCTACCTGCGTTCCAAGGGCAACAGCATCGAGGGCGGGACCAGCGAGGTCCTGCTGAACATCGTCGCCGAGCGCGTCCTCGGACTGCCCGCCGAGCCGCGTACCGACAAGGACGTCGCATGGAAGGACCTCGCCCGATGAGCGCACAGCCGGAACCCGCTCTCCTCCACTCCGAGGAGGAAGAGGCGCTGAGCGCCGCCGTCCGGGACCTGCTCGGCGACCACTGCGACCCGTCGGGCGTCATCACCCGCACCGAAACGGCCGCTCCGCACGACGTGTCGCTGTGGAAGTCCCTCGCCGGCTCGATGGGCCTGGCGGGCCTGCTGATCCCCGAGGAACTGGGCGGGCAGGGCGCCACGCACCGGGAAGCCGCCGTGGTCCTGGAGGAGTTGGGACGTGCGGTGGCGCCGGTGCCGTACCTGACGAGCGCGGTCGTCGCCACCGAGGCGCTGCTGGCCTGCGGGGCCGCGGTCCTGCTCACCGAGCTGGCGGCCGCCACGACCGTCGCCGTGCTCGCCGTCGGGCTGCACGTCGCACCGGGCGGCGCCGTCACGGGCGTGCGACTGGAGAACGGCGCCCTGCACGGCGAGTTGACGGGCATCGCGGACGCCTCCGTCGCCGACGTGCTGCTGGTGCCCGCCGACGACGGGGGCCTGTACGCCGTCCGTGCCGCCGACGCGACGGTGACCGCGCAGGTCTCGCTCGACTCCACGAGGCCGGTGGCACGGGTGACCCTCGACGGTGCCCCCGGGCGCCGGCTCGGTGACGCGGAGCCCGCCGTGCGCCGGGCCCTGCGGGCCGGTGCCGGACTGCTCGCCTCGGAACAACTGGGCCTCGCCGACTGGCTGCTGACCGAGACGGTCCGCTACCTCAAGGAACGCAAGCAGTTCAACCGTCCAGTCGGCGGCTTCCAGGCGCTCAAGCACCGGCTCGCCCGGCTGTGGCTGGAGGTGGCGGGCCTGCGCGCCGCCGCCCGGAGCGCCGCCGACGCCCTGGCGACCGGTGAGGACACCGACGTGGCCGTCGCCGTGGCCCAGGCGTACGCGGCACAGGTCGCCGTCCACGCCGCCGAGGAGGCGCTCCAGCTGCACGGTGGCATCGGCATGACGTGGGAACACCCCGTCCACCTGTACCTCAAGCGGGCCAAGGCCGACTCGATTGCCTACGGAGCGGCGGGCGCCCACCGCGCGGCGCTGGCCGAACCGGTCGACCTGCGAGCCCCCTGACGCCCTGTCCCGACTTCGCGCCGGCCGAGTGAACGGCCGGCGGCGGTCCGGCCAACTCCCCGCACGGCTCTGCTCCCTGAGGCCAACGGGACCCCATACTCACTGGGTCCCGTACGGCACTTCCAGGGAGGCAGAGCATGGCCCTCACCACCCGACGCAGAGCCCTCACCACCCTCGGCGCCGCCCTCGCGGGCGCGGTCGCCCTGCCCGCCGGCATCGCGTCGGCCTCCGATGACAGGCACGGGCCGCGCCCGTTGTGGCGCGCGCACGCCCACAACGACTACGAGCACCCCCGTCCTCTCCTCGACGCCCTCGACCACCGCTTCGGCAGCGTCGAGGCCGACATCTACCTGGCCGGCGGTCAACTCCTCGTCGCCCACGACCCCGAGGACCTCGACCCCTCCCGCACCCTGGAGTCGCTCTACCTCGACCCGCTCGCCGCCCGCGTCCGCGCGAACCACGGCCGGGTCCACCGGCGGGGCCGCGGCTCCCTGCAACTCCTGATCGACATCAAGACCGAGGGCGAGGCGACCTACCTCGAACTCGACCGGCAACTGCGCCGTCACCGGCACCTGTTCACCGCCTACGCCCACGGGCGCGTGCACCCGGGCGCCGTCACCGCGGTGGTCTCCGGCGACCGGGCCGCCCGGGCGCCCATGGAGGCCCAGCGCACCCGCCACGCCTTCTACGACGGCCGGCTCTCCGACCTCGGCACCGCCGCACCGGCCTCCTTCGTCCCCCTGATCAGCGACAACTGGACACTCAACTTCACCTGGCAGGGCGTGGGCGCCTTCCCGGCGGCCGAGCGGCGCAGACTGCGGGAGACCGTGGCCGCGGCCCACGCCCGCGGACAGCGGGTGCGCTTCTGGGCCACGCCCGACGCGGCCGGGCCCGCACGGGACGCCGTGTGGGCCGAACTGCTCGCCGCCGGTGTCGACCATCTCAACACCGACGACCTCGCCGGTCTGGAGGCCTTCCTCGACGGCCGCCGACACCGGTAGGGGCAGCGCCGGAACACCACTCGTTCGGAGGACAGGTCAGCCGCCCGGACGAACCCTCCGCTACGCCACACTTGCGGCCGAACGCCGCGAAGTGGACGTGGCGGAGGAGGTTGACGATGGCCGTTTCCATCTCTGTGGTGCTCTTGCTGTTCATCCTGGCGGTGCTCTTCCTGCGCAACGGCGGGCTCAAGATCTCGCACGCGCTGGTGTGCCTGCTGCTCGGCTTCTACCTGGCGAGCACGAGCATCGCCCCGACCATCAGCAGCGGGCTGACAGCGACCGCGGAGATCGTGAGCAGCCTCAGACCGTAGCCCGGTGGCTCCGGGGCCCCGGACCCCGGAGGTGCTAGACGTCGATCACGCGGGAGCGGATGAGGAAGCGCACCCCCTCGGGCGCCTCCAGCGAGAAGCCGCTGCCCCGGCCCGCGACGACGTCCACCGTCAGCCGGGTGTGACTCCAGACCTCGTACTGACTGCGCGACATCCAGAACTCCACCGGCTCCTCGACGCCGTCGACCGTCAGCTCGCCCAGCAGGACGTCCGAGGCGCCGGTGCGGAACTCGCCGGCCAGGTAGCACATGGGGGCGCTGCCGTCGCAGCAGCCGCCGGACTGGTGGAACATCAGCGGGCCGTGCGCCTCGCGGAGCCGCCGCAGCAGTGCGGACGCCTCGGCGGTCAGCTCGACGCGCGGGATCTCCTCGTATGTGTCGCCCATGCCTCGTATGCCACCACGGGGAACGTTGCGAGTGCGTTGCGGGAGGGCGGGGGCGTTCGTACTACCTCCTTTGACATACCTATCCAGTCATACTTATTATGCGCGGGTGACCGCCTCCAGCACCCCCCGCCGGGACATCGACCACGTGGCCTCCGGCCTCGCGGCATGCCTTCCCGCGCTGCACCGGGCGCTGGACCGGCAGGTCGCCGCCCGGTACCCGCACCCCAAGCCCTCCGAGGGGCAGATCGCCCTGCTGCGCTTCGTCGCGCAGCACGAGGGCACCACGGTGCGTGAGGCCGCCGAGGCCCTGCTGATGAAGCCGAACAACGTCAGTGCCCTGGTCTCCCAGCTCACCGAGCGGGGCGACCTGGAGCGCAGGCGGGACAGCACCGACAAGCGGGTCGCCCACCTCCACCTCACGGCCACGGCCCGTGAGCGGCTGTCCGAGGTGCGGGAACTGGAGACCGCGTTCATCCGTCACGCCCTGACCTCCCTCACCGAGGGCCAGCAGGGCGCGCTCGGCGCAGCCCTGGACGCCCTCGACGCGTTGACGCGGCACCTGCACCCCGGCACTCACTGACACACATGTGCACGCCCCTCGCGGCGTGCCGTTCCCTTCCTCGCAGCGCCCCCCCCTTTTCCCGCAGTCCGCCCTCGCTGCGGTACCCCTCCGATCCGGAAGAGAAGGCTCCGTCATGCCGTCCACGTCCGTGGATCACTCCGCCATGCCCGCGGCCGAGACCGCCCCCGTCCCACGCGCGCCCGGCCGTCCGCGGTCCAATCCGTGGCTCACCCTCTTCGCCGTCGCGTTCGGGCTGTTCATGGTCCAGCTCGACGGCTCCGTCGTCGCCATCGCCAACCCCGAGATCGGCGGCGACCTGCACGCGTCCACCGCCCAGCTCCAGTGGGTGACCAACGCCTACCTGCTCGCGCTCGCCGCCACCCTCATCCTGGGCGGCAAACTCGGTGACCGGTTCGGACGCCGCACCTACTACCTCGTCGGCGTCGCCGGCTTCACCCTCGCCTCCGTCGCCATCGGCCTGTCCGGTTCGATCGAGGGCGTGGTCGCCTTCCGGGCCCTCCAAGGTGCCTTCGGCGGACTGCTGATGCCCAACACCCTCGGACTGCTCCGCTCCGTCTTCCCGCCGAAGAAGTTCGCCATGGCCGTGGGCATCTGGGCGATGGTCTCCGCCGTCGCGACCGCGCTCGGACCCATCGTCGGCGGCCTCCTCGTGGAGCACGTCGACTGGGAGTCCGTCTTCTACATCAACGCCCCCATCGGGGTCGCCGCCGTCGTCTTCGGCGCCCTCGTCCTTCCCGAGAGCCGCGACGCCACGGGCCGGGAACGCTTCGACGTACCCGGCCTCGTCCTGCTCGCCCTCGGCCTGTTGGCCGTCGTGTTCGGCGTGGTCAAGGGCGAGACCTGGGGCTGGACCTCCGCGGGCACCCTCGGCTCGGTCGCCGCGGGCCTCGTACTCCTGCTCGTGTTCGGCCGGCACGAGACCCGCGTGGAGCATCCGCTGCTGCCGATGCGCCTGTTCCGCAGCCGCGCGCTGACCATCGGCGCGATCGTCACCGCGCTGAACTTCTTCGTCATGCTCGGCGTGATCTTCTTCGTCATGCTGTACCTGCAGAACGTGCGCGGCTTCACGCCGGTCGAGGCGGGCGTGCGGACACTCCCGCTCAGCCTCGCCTCGCTGGTGGCCTCGCCCCTGGGCGCGGCCCTGACCCAGCGCTTCGGCCCCCGGCTGACCATGCCGCTGGGCATGCTGCTCCAGGCGGCCTCCTGCTTCGGCATGCTCACCTGGCAGACCGACTCCTCCTACGCCACCATGTGGCCGCCGTTCGTCGCGCTCGGTCTCGGCGTCGGCATGGTGATGTCGGCCTCCTCCGACGCCATCGTGGGCAACGCCCCCGTCCGGGACGGAGGCGTCGCGGGCGGCCTCCAGGCGACGACCCTGCAGATCGGCGGTGCGCTCGGCACGTCGGTGCTGGTCTCCCTGATCAGCGCCGAGGTCGGGGCGACGCTCACGGGTGAGCTCACCGGCGCGGGCGTGCCCGCCGCCATGGCCGACGGTCTCCTGGAGGCCAAGGACGCCGTGGCCATGGGCGTGGCGCCCGTCTCCGGCGACCTGCCGGCCGGGCTGCGGGCCGCCGTGGTGGAGGGCAGCGGGCAGGCGTTCATGAACGGCGTCCACGTGGCCGTGGTCGTCACTGGTGCCCTCTGCGTGCTCGGCGTGGTCCTCGCCGCGGCCGGACTCAGGCCTCCCCGGCCGCGGAGCGCGGAAGCACCGTGACCCGGTGGAAGTTGCACCCCGGGGGCGCCGGGTACCCGGAGTACCCCGACGGCCTCGGGGCGGGGTCGGCCGGCGGCCGGGACTGGTGGGCCTTGAGCGCGATACTCGTCAGGCTCAGCAGCAGGTCGACGTCCGCGTCGCAGTCCAGGTGCACCGTCACCCAACGGGAGCCGGGCACCAGGCGGATGGCGGTGGAGCCGCCGAGGTCGTACTGGAAGCGCTGGATGGCCCGGTGGGTGAGGTGGAGGTCCACGTCCCGGTCCGAGTGGAAGTGGACGATCTCGTCGCGGACGGAGCGCAGCGCCCGTCCGGTTCGGCAACTGGCCGGACCCGCGGAGAGGTCAGGCCAGGTGTGCAGCCGCTCAAAGGCGCGCTGGGCCAGAGTCATGGCCCCATCGTCGCCCGATCACCGCTTCGCAACCAGAGGTTGAGCGATTCTTAACCGGCACGTGAGGTCGGCGGGGACCCTGCCGGTGCCCCGCCGACCGTCTCCCGGCACAGGCTGTGTCAGGGCGTCACGCAGCCGATCGAGTCGACCGGGAAGTCGTTGCCCGTCGACGTGGCGGTGAAGCCGAAGGTCACGCTCCCGTCCGGTGGCACGACGCGGTTGTGGTCCACGTTGCGGACCGTGACCGTGCCGTCGGCCGCACTGGACAGCGAACCGTTCCACACCCCGCCGAGTGTGGTCCCGCTGCCCGGCTTCCACTGCACGGCCCAGCCGTTCAGCGGCTCGGTGCCGTGGTTCATCACCTCGACCGAGCCCTGGAAGCCGCCGCTCCAGGAGTTCTCCACGGAGTACACGGCCATGCAGGAACCGGTGTGCGTGGGCGGGTCCGTCGGGTCCGTGGGGTCCGTCGGGTCCGTCGGGTCCGGAGTGGTGCCGGAGCCGCGGATACCGGTGACCTCTCCGTTGCCGCCGTCGAAGACGACGTCCGAGCAGGAGAAGAAGTTCTCCTGGCTGTCCGAACGCACCCACTGCATGAAGATCAGCGCGTCGCCCGAGCGGCCCGAGGGCAGTGCGAGATCCCAGTAGTAGTGGCCTCCGTCGGTCCCCGGCGAGCCCTGCTGGGGCGGGTTGGCCACCGTCTGGATCAGTTCCAGGTCGTCCCAGCCCAGCTCGGACGTGGGCGACCAGCCGGGCTTGGTCAGGTACACCCGGAAGTCACCGGGGTGGGCCGCCCAGTTGCTGTACTGCACCGGGATCGTCGCACCCGACGTCAGGTGCGTGCGGGGCCAGTCCCCGCGGGGCGCGTTGTAGGCGGAGAAGTCGTACGGGGAACGGTCGCCCGCGCTGCACAGGGTGCCGTCCGGAACGTAACCGGCGCCGCGGCCGCCCGCGTTGGAGTCGAGCACGGCGAACCAGTTGTACAGCGCCGTCGACCCGCTCTGGTCGAGCGCGGCCCGACAGGCCGGGTTCGTCGGGTCGAGGGCACCGGTGCCGGTCTTGGCGTCCAGCTGGCACAGATAGGTGCGGGAGCCGGGCATCATCGCCACGCCGTGTGCCTCGGCCCGCCCCTGTCCGAGCAGGAAGGTCATGCCGAGCGCGCTGAGCAGGGTGGCCATGACCGCCGCCAAGGTCAGGAATCTGCTGCGTCGAGCCATATGGGGTCTCCCATCGGTCCTGTTGGTGATCAGTCCATGACAAGAGTGGGGTCGTAAGGGAACGGGAGTCCTGAGGGAAATGGAGTCGTGTGGGAATTGGAACCCCCGCCCGTCCGGGGCGGGCGCTTCGACCGGACGGGCGAGGAGGCGGTGGGTGGTGCGGGTGTCAGGCCGTGGTGCAGGCGGCGTCGTTCAGGCGGAAGCCGGCCGGCTCGGCGAACGCGCCGCTGTAGGTGCCCTGGAAGCCGAACGACAGGCTGCCGCCCGGTGCGATCCGGGCGTTGTGGCTCACGCCGGTCGCCGTGACGCTGCCCGTGGAAGGCGTGACGGAGGCGTTCCAGGCGTTGCCGATCCGCTGACCGGAGGGCAGCGTGAAGGCGAGCCGCCAGCCGTCGACCGGGGCCGTGCCCGTGTTGGTGACGGTGACGTCTGCGGTGAAGCCGTCCTGCCACACGTTCGTGCCGTACGACACCGCACACGTCGACGTGTCACCCGGCTCGCCGGGGTCCGGACCGGGGTCCGTGCCGCCGGGGGTGCCGCCGGGCGTGCCGCCGGTCTCGACGGTGGAGGAGAAGGAGTTCACGGCCAGCCCGGCGCCGTTCTGCCAGGGCTCGAAGCCTGCCTGCACACTCGTCAGGTACCAGTCGTCCTCGGCGAGTCCGCGCGCCACGGCCGCCCGCACGAAGTCCATGACGTCGAAGCTCCAGCCGGTGATCGCCGACGGCGCCACGAACGACAGCACGTCGTTGGAGCCGTTGCCGCCGCTCCACACCTCCCAGGTCCGACCGCCGACGTTCGCCGTGCCCACCGGCGAGCCGATGGGCTGTATCGGGCCCACCTTGTTGAACCAGATCATGATCTCGGTCTGGTTGACCCCTTCGGTGCGGGCCGCCGGGTCCAGCCATATGTCGTACGAGGCGTTGTAGACGGCGTTGTCGACGAAGCCGTAGGAGATGCTGGACGGCGCCGCGGAGACGGTGTCGAGCCGGGCGGGGAGGCCGGTTCCCGGCGAACAGGCCGTGTAGTGACAGCCGTTGAAGACCGACGGATACGACTTGGGTGCCCCGTCGGTCGGCGCCGAGCCGTCGGCCTGCGTGACCCGGAAGCCGGTGTCGGTGGCGGTGACGCACTGGGTGGCGGTGGAGCCCCAGCGGTTGTTCTGGACGACGTACCGTCCCTGGATCGTCGTCGTCCCGAAGGGCTCGCAGATCGCGGTGTCCGCCTGGGCCGGTGCCACGGCGATCGCCAGTGACGCGACGAGGGCGAAGGTCACCAGGGCCGCGTTCAGGGCGCCCAGGAGGCCACGCGGGGCGCGGACTCGGGGCCGTAACTTTCGCATGGGGCCTCTCCGGGGGTGCGGGGGGAAGGAGGGGGCCGGGGCGGGAGCGCTCCCAACTCCCCACTGATGGGAGCGCTCCCAATTACCGGTTGATTGAGGACTGTAGGAGCGGTTCATGTTCCTGACAAGACTGTGCGTGCCCAAGTTGTCGAACGAATCTCGAAGCCCCAGGTGAGAGACGTCCTGCCGGGAGCGCTCCCGGCAGACAGCCGCCCGAGCGTCACGTCAGGGGTGGCTCCGGGGCCAACTCCGGTTGCTGATCCGGGACTTGCTTCCAGGGCTTATTCGGGGACGTGCTCCGGAGCCCGCTCAGGCGGAGTCGCGGATCACCAGTTCCGTACGGAGGATGACGTGCCGCCAGGCGACGGAAGGCTCCTCCATCTCCTCCTGCAACAGCCGCACCATCGTGCGGCCGATCTCCTCCAGCGGCTGCCGGACCGTCGTCAGCGGCGGGTCGGTGGGACGGGCCGGATGGAAGTCGTCGAAGCCGATCACCGCCACGTCCTGCGGAACCCGGCGGCCCGCGGCCCGCAGCGCGCCGAGCGCCCCGGCGGCCAGCGTGTCCGACGCGGCGAAAACCGCGTCGAGTTCCGGATGCCGGGCGAGCAGGCCGGTCATCGCCCGGCATCCGCTCTCCTCCGTGAAGTCGCTCCCCTCGACGACCAGCGACGCCCCGGCCGCCATGCCCGCCGCCTCCAGCGCCTCCCGGTACCCGCGCAGGCGGCACTGGGCGACGTACATGTCGAGCGGTCCGCTGAGGGCCCCGACCGTGGTGCGTCCGGCGTCCAGCAGATACCTGACCGCGCCACGCGCGCCGCCCGCGTTGTCGGCGTCGACATAGGTGACGCTCTCATCGCCGGAACGCCGCCCCAGCATGACCGTGGGCAGCCCCGCCTCGGCGAGCATGTCCGGCAGCGGATCCTCGGCGTGCACGGACATGAGCAGCACTCCGTCGACCCGGCCGCCCCGCGCGTACTCCACGAAGCGCCTCCGCTCGGTGTCCGTACGCACCAGCGTGAGCAGCAACTGCACCGGGGTGTCGGTGAGCGCGTCGCCGACCGCGTGGACGACCTCGGTGAAGAACGGCTCCCCGAACAGCCGCCAGTCCGGCTCCGTCATCACCAGCGCGACGGCGTCGGCGCGATGTCCCGCCAGGGAACGGGCCGCGAGATTCGGGACGTACCCCAGTTCGGCGATGGCCCGCTGTACGGCCCGGCGCGTCGTGTCCCGCACACCCGCCGCGTTGTTGACGACCCTCGAGACGGTGCCTCGGCCCACGCCGGCGAGGGCGGCCACCTCCTCCAGCGTCGGCGTGCCGGGACGCTGCCTGCCCATGTCCGCCCGCCTTCCCCCACGAGATCATCCGATACTACGGTGACCCGCCCCGGCCCGGCGGGGCGATCGCGAGGCCGGCACCGGACGGTCGGCGCGTACCGCGGCCCGCCGGGACGGTGGCGTCACCGGCCGGTGGGGTCGGCGAGCCCGGCGCCCCACGCGGCGGCACACAGGGCACGGTCGACCTCCTCCGTGTAGAGGGCCGCGCCGAGCCACGCGCGGGCGAAGCCTCCGGTGTCGGCGGGGAGCAGCCGGCCGAAGGGATCGCGCGACCGTTCCTCGGCGGTGGCGTGCAACTCGGCGAGCAGTTCCGCGCCGGTGCCGAGGCCGTACCGGCGCAGTCGCGCGGCCTCGGACGTTCGGCTGCCGGGGAAGGCGAGTACTCGGCGGCCCCCGGACACGGCCTGGTGGACCCGGCGCCGCAGCAGATGCACGGGAGCCTCGTCGGCGGCGGACGCAGGCCGCACGGCCGGTGCGCCCCGGGTGCCGGGTGCGGTGCCCGGCGCCGGTTGCGCGGGCAGGTCCGCGCGTCGGAGCCGGTCGATACCGAGGTCGACACGGGCTTCCGGATCGGTGGGACGACTCGCCGCCAGCAGCAGGGCGCGGGGGAGCGGAGCCGGCGTGAGCCGGGCGACCACGCGCAGCCGGGCGCCCGGTGCGGAGGCGAGGAGGCGGAGGTTGTCACGGTGGGGCAGCGCGGGATCGTCGTGGGCCGCGGCGAGCCGGACGGTCAGATCCCCGCAGTCGGCGAGCAGACACTCGCCCGCCGCCTCGCGGGCGGTGCCGGTGATCGTGACGTCGAGGAACAGCAGGTCCTGGCCGTCCCGGTCGTCGCGCTCCTGCGAGCCGCCGGCGCCGGGCGGACCGAGCTCGCTCGCGAGCGCCCGCGAGACCTGCTCGGCCACCGGTACCGCCCAGAAACGGTCGAGCGGCTCCGCGTGCCACGAGGCCCCGGGCGCGCGCACGGCCCGTACGCCCGCGCCCGCCCCCAGACGTCCCGTCGGGGAGACCGTCGCCCCGGACACGGCGAGGCCCGCGCGGGAGAGCTCACGGTGCGTCAGCGTGGTGTCGCCGACGCGTACGGCGCGGTCCGCCGACCCCGTGGCCCGGTCGGCGCCGCCCGGAGCCACGTCCGAGACCGTGCAGAGCCGCCCCGAGGCGTCGCAGGTCCAGGTGACGGTGCCCGCGTAACCGGTCGCCGTGAGGACCGGTTCGGCGAAGAGCCCGTACAGGCGCAGCGAGCCGTCCGGTCTGTACGGCTGCCTCGTCCTGCCGCGCAGCCCGGCGAGTTCGGTCCCGGTGGCCGCCGGGAGGCGGTGCGCGAGGACCAGGACGTCGCGCAGGGCGGCGGTGAGATCGCTCAGGCGGTGGGCGGGGTCGCCGTCACGGGCCGCGCGCAACGCCGTGACCACGGCGACGGCACGGCCGGCCGCGCGCGGGAGTCCGGCGAGCCGGGCGGTGTGCGCCGCCCGCAGCAACTCGGCCTGGAGTACGGCTCCGGCGCCCTCGGCGCCGGCCTCCAGCACCGCGGCCGCCGCATCGCGCAGCGCGGCCGCCGCGGCGCGCTGGGTGGGAGTGGCCGACTCGGGGGCGGGGTCGCCGGCGGGAGCCGGGTCGCCGGTGGGAGCGGCGGGGACGGGCGTGGGGTCGGGAGCCGGAGACGGGGCCGACGCCTCGGGTGCCGTCTCCGGCGGGTCCGTGGGGCCGGCGACCGGGGCCGCCGATGCCGCGGCGGCCCGGTGAAGGCAGTCCGGCGCCAGCAGGCAACCGCAGCGGATCGCCTCGGCACCGACCACGACCCCTCCAGGAGCGTGCAGTTCGAGGTCGGTGTCGTCGTCGACCGCGATGCGGACGACGTCCCCGTCCCGGACGACGGGCCGCCCCACGACCTTGGCCACACCCGCGTCCAGCCGCTTGCGCAGCCTGGGGGAGAGCGCCGCGACCAGTTGGGCGGTCACCGAGGGACTGACCGGCGGAAGGTGCGGACTCATGCGATCTTCTCCCCTACCCAGCGGGCGAGTTCGAGCGGACTGAGCGCGGCGACCGGCATGCCCGCGGCGACGAGCTGCCCCGCCACCCCGGTGGAGTAGCGCGGGCGGCCCGCGTCGTCGAGGCTCGCGCAGCCCAGCACCTGGCAGCCGGCCCCGACCAGGGCGCGGACCTCCCCGAGCAGCCCGCCCAGCGGATAGCCCTCCTCGAAGTCGCTGACGACGACCACGAGGGTGCGGGACGGCACGGTGACCAGTTCGCGGGCGTGCCGCAGGCCCGCGGCGATGTGGGTGCCGCCGCCCACACTGACCTCCAGCAGCAGGGACAGCGGGTCGTCGACGTGCTCGGTGAGGTCCATGACCTCCGTGGAGAAGGCCAGGAAGTGGGTGGACAGCGTGGGCACTCCCGCCAGCACCGACGCCGTGAGGGCGGCCCACACCGTGGACGCCTCCATGGAGCCCGACACGTCCGTCACCAGGATCAGCCGCCAGTCCGCCGCCCTTCTGGCCCGGGTGCGGAAGACCGGGTGCTCCGGGAGGACCCGGACCGTGCCGTCCGGACCGCGGTGCGCCGAGGCCAGGTTGGCCCGCAGGGTGCGGGACAGGTCGAGGCCACCGCCCGGGCGGCGGCTGGGACGCGGCATCACGGTGCCGTGCAGCGCGGGGCGCAGGCGCGTGGCCAGCTCCCGGGTCAGCGCCTCGACCAAGCGCCGCACGAGCGGCCGGAGGGCGGCCAGCCGTGCCTCGGGCAGGCCCCCCGCGTGCCGGAGCACGGTGCGCAGCAGGTCGACGGAGGGCCGCACGCTGTCCGGGTCGAGCTCGGCCAGGACGTCCGGCCTGCCGGACGAGGCCGCGGCCGCCAGCACCTCCTCGCGGATGCCCGGCCCGAACAGCGCCGCCAGGTCCTCCGACCACTCACGCACACTCGGGTACGACGCCTCCCGGCCGCCGCCCGCACCGCCCCCGGCGGGCCCGGTCAGGTCCCCCCGGCTGCCCTCGCCGCGACCGCTGCCGTACAGCTCGTCCAGTGCGGTGGCCGGAGCGGCCGCCGCCGGGGACAGCCGGTCGGTACGGCGACCGAGCACGAGCCGCCAGCGGTCGCCGGGGGTGAGGTGGTGCTCCCCGACGACGGACGGGGCGACCGCAGCCGCGGCGGTTCCGTCGGGCGTTCTCAGTGCGGCGGCCTCGTCGGTCCCGCTCGGGTTGCCGTCGTTGTCGTCGCTCGCGCTGTTGTCGTCTTCGCTGCCTCTGTGGGGTCCGTCGGCCGGGGTCTCGGCTGCGGTCCTGGCGGCGGGGAGCAGCCCGAGCCCGCCGAGGCAGGTGCGTGCCGTGAGGTCCGCGCGCGTCCACAGGGCGAGCGCGGCAGGATCCACCCCGCCCGTGTCGGCCGGCCGGTCGACGTCCAGCCGCTCCTCGACCACGGAGAGGAGACGGTCGCGGGCGGCCCGGCTGAGCGTGTCGAAGCCGCCGCGCAACGCCGGCAGCCGGTCGAGGAAATCCCGGTCGGCCAACTCCGACACCCGGTCGAGGAGCGGCTCCAGCGCGGGCGCCGCCGACTCCAGCAGCGGGCCCGCGGCCGTGAGCAGCCCCGTGAGCCGGGCGGTGAGCGCGGCTCTGGACGCGCGGTCGTGTGCCGTGTCGACCCAGGAAGCGACGCGTTCGCCGAGCACGTCGGGGTCCTCGTGTCCGAGGAGCACCCGGACGGCTCCGGCGGCGCCGCGCATCAGGGGCGAGCCCTCGTGAGCCAGCCGGGCCAGGGCCTCGGTGAGCCGGACGCCGCCGAGTACGTCGGCGCGGTGGGCGAGTTCCAGCAGGGCGTGCGCGTCCGCGGGGTCCTCGGCGCCGCCGAGCCCGTCCACCTGGCGTACCGCCGCCGCGGTGAGGAGCTCGGCCACGGCGGTGGCCCGCACCGCACGCTCCTCGTCGGCGCCCAGCCCCGGGACGTGCCCCGCCCGCAGCCGGTCCAGCAGGCCCAGACCGCCGAGGAGTTCGGACAGTGTGGCCGCTCCGGGGAGCACATCGGCCGTCTCCGCGAGCCGTGCCTCCGTCAGGTCCTGCAGGCCGCACTCGGCCGCCTGGCGGAGTCCGTCCAGCGTCTGTGCGGCGGTGGGTCCGCCCTCGTCCCGCTCCGTCCGCCACCGCTCGCGCAGGACCCCCTCGGCGGCCTGGGCGGGCGTGACACCGTGCACGCCGACCGCCCAGAGCATCGCCTCGGTGGCCGGAGTCCAGCGCACCTCCCAACGGGTCGTCAAGGTCTCGGCACCGCCCGCACCGACGACACCGCGCGCCTCGGCGTACGGCACGCCGCACACCGCAAGGCGGCGCAGCAACAGATCGCGCGCGCGGTCGAGGTCCGACCGCAGGGGGTCCAGCCGCAGATCCCGTGCGGCCGCGGCCGGCACCGTGGTGCCGGGCGCGACGGCCCCGCGCCCGGCGCCGCCCGTCCCCGTCGGTCGCGGGCCGGCCGGCCCCGGGCCGGGCAGGCCCAGAGCCGCCAGCTCGGCCTCGACCGCCGGGGCGAGGCCGCTGCGCGGAGCGCCCGGGGCCGGACGGCCGCCGCGGGTCCCGACGAGGACCTGCTCCATCGCCCTGGCGACGGCCCGCCCCCTGCCGTACGGCTCCCCCTGCGCGAGTACGGTCTGCACCGCTTCGACCAGTTCGCCCCGGCCGGCAGCGGGCAGCCCGCGCAGCCGCGCCAGGTCCGAGGCCAGCCGTACGATCTCGCGCGCGTCGGCGGGCCCCGACGGATGCCCCAGGCCGCGCAGTGCCGCACACACCCGTACGGCCGCGTGCGTCAGCGCCTCCTCCAACGCGGCCGGGTCACCGGCCGCCCGCACCACCAGATGCTGCCACTCCGGGTCCCGGATACCGGCGGGGTACCCGGACCGCTCGTCCAGGAGGGCGTACGTGTACGGGATGAGGGACGTGACCCACGCGGACCGCTCCGCAGTCCCGGACCGGCCGGCGGTTCCCGTGGGCGCGCCGGAGCCCGCCCGGCGGGGCTCGGCCGACGTGGCCGTCGAGATCAGCGCCGGCGCGTGGAACGCGCCCACGACCAGGGCGGCCCGTGCACCGTCCGCGGTGGCGGCGGCCAGACGGGAGCGCATCCACGCCTCACGCCGTAGATCCAGCTCGGGCACGCCTCCCGAGGCGCGGGCCTCCTCGCGCAGGGCCCACCCGGTCAGGAGCGCGGCACGGCGCAACGCCTCCGGCCCCGAACCCGGAGCCGTGGCCTCCACGAGGCGGTCCCACAGGTCCTCGCCGGGACGACCGGTGAGCCGCGCCCGCAGCGCCCTGCCGAGCCCGGCGCGGTCCGGGGCCACATGCTCCACACCGCCCGGACGGCCCGGTTCCGGTGCGGTGGGCGGTGCCGCGCGTGCCGTGGGCCCGGTGCGTGCCGTGGGCGCGATGCGTGAGGCGGACCCGGTGGGCGTGACGGGTGCCCCTGAGCGCCTCTCCTCCCGCCACGTCCGGTCGGCCAACGGCAGGTCGCAGGCGACGACCGGGATCCTCCGCCGGGAGGCCCAGCGCACGGCGGCCAGCTCCGGGGAGAAGTCGGCGAACGGGTAGAAGGCAAGCCCCGCCCCCTCCTCCGTGCCGGCCGCGGCCAGTGCGACCGGTGCCAGCGTCTCCGGGTGACCCAGCCACGGGAGCCACTCCTGCATCTCCGCGGGCAGCTCGACCAGCAGCACGTCCGGAGCCGCCCCGTCCAGCAGGGCGGGCACGGCCGCGGCCAGCGACGGAGCATGGTGGCGCACTCCGATGAGGAAGGGCGCCGAGGGATCGGTGAGCGCTTCCACCGCCTCGTCCGCGGACAGCGGTGCGCGGGAGGGAGCGCCGGGCGAGGACGGGGAACGGGACACGGCCGTCAGCCCTCCAGGACCGTGCGCAGGTCCCACAGGGTGCGCCAGGTGGCCGAACCCTGCTCGGCGCGGCGCCGGACGGGACCGTCCCAGTACCCGCGCAGCCGTGCCGCGTCGGCGGGGTCGTCCTTGCGGACCACGCCGAGGAGATGTCCGGGCAGCAGCCCCAGCACATCGCGGTCCCCGGGGAAGTAGGCCGCGGCGAGCCCCAGCGCGCCCGCGACCGACACGGCCTCCGCGGTGCTCATGACCGTGGAGGGACGCTCGACCTCCCAGCCCTCCGCCGACCGGCCCTCGCGCAGATCCCGGAAGGCCACGACCAGTGCTTCCAGGACCGCTTCGTCGACCTGGAAGGGCGCCCCGGCCCGTTCCACCGAGGCCCGTGCCTGGCTGCGGACCAGGGCCGTCTCGGCGTCGAGGTCCGGGATCGGGCCCACCGTCTCGAAGTTGAAGCGGCGCTTGAGCGCGGCGGACATCTCGGAGACGCCCTTGTCGCGGAGGTTGGCGGTGGCGATCAGGTTGAACCCGGGCGCCGCGTGGGCCAGAGAGTCATCGGTGCCCGAGAGTTCGGGGACGGCGATGCGCCGCTCGGAGAGCAGGGAGACCAGGGCGTCCTGCACCTCCGGCAGGCAGCGGGTCACCTCCTCGACGCGGGCGATGCCGCCCCGGGTCATCGCGGTCAGGACCGGTGAGGGCACCAGTGCCGTCCGGCTGGGGCCCTGGGCGAGCAGCAGGGCGTAGTTCCATCCGTACTTGAGCTGGTCCTCGGTCGTACCCGCCGTGCCCTGCACCACCAGGCCGCTGGTGCCGCACACGGCCGCCGAGAGCAACTCGGACAGCATGGACTTGGCGGTACCGGGTTCGCCGACGAGGAGCAGACCGCGCTCCCCAGCGAGCGTGACGACGCACCGCTCGATCAGCGCCCGGTCGCCGACGAACTTGCCCTCAACCACCAGCCGGCGCGGGACCCCGCCGGGCGCCTCGGCGTCCTCGGGCAGCTTCAGGGCACGGCCGTCGCTGCCCATGACGAAGGTGACCACGGCGCGGGGCGTGAGCCGCCAGGCGGGCGGGCGCGGTCCGCTGTCATAGGCGGCGAGGAAGGCCAGTTCGGAGGCGTACCGGTCTTCCGGCGGCACGATCTGACGGGCGGTGTCGGGAGAGAGGGTGGTGGTCATCGACGGATCTTCCGGTGGGGTCGGGCAGGAGTCGGTGTGGCTTCGCGCGGGGTCACCGGCGGCGCCCCTTGCGGGTGGCGCGGGTGGTCAGCTCCTCGTACGCGGGCGCGTCCTGGGCGCGCACCCGCTCCCAGGCACGGGTGAACAACTCGGACACCGGGAGCAGGGGGACGGCCCGGGTCCCTTCGCCGACCGGGTACAGGCCCTCCTTCCACGTCTCCACCGGCAGAGCGGGCGACTTGAGGTCGCGCCAGCCGCAGGGCAGGAAGAGGGAACGGCCGGCCCGCGACCGCTTGGCCTCGACGACCAGCTCCGTGGCCGCCAGCTCGGCCCGGGCCTTCTTCCACCGGGCCGGCCGCCAGCCGGTCCAGCGGACGCAGTTGCGGTCGGTGGGGTCGGGCAGGGCGAGCAACTGCAGGTAGAGCACCGCCGCGTCCTCGCTCAGACCGTGGGCCGCCGCTACCTCGGTGACGAGTGCCGGGACACTGACCGCGGGGTTCTGTGCCGGGCCGGCAGCCCCTGTGGCACCCGGACCGGCGTCGAGGGTCCGCGCGAGTTCTTCCCCCAGGATGGCGCGCAGGGCCCGCATCCCGGCGCCGCGCGCCGCACCCACGAGTCCTTCGACCAGGCCGAACACGGCGTCTTCCGGGCCGGTGAGGCCGGCCGGCCGCACCAGCACGGTTTCCCTGTCGCCGTGCCGGGGGCGCAGGACGAGGGCCGCACCGAGCCGCGTCGTGCCGTCCGCGTCGGCGCCGCCCGCCGCGGGCAGGCCGTACGCCTTGCGGAGTTCGGCCGCGGTGGTGCCCCCCTTCTCCGTCCACTCGACATCCAGGTCGAGGAGCAGCCCGGGGTCGGCGAGGCGGCTGCGCAAAGCGGCCAGGCCCCGGGGCAGAGCCGCGCGCAGCGGGTGGCCGTGGGGGAGAGCGTAGGCGAGCGAGCCGAGGGCGTCGACGGAGCCGGTCAGCGCCTGATGACGGGGCACGGCGGCGGGGTCGTCCGCGACCAGCCGGCCGTCCTTGTCCGGCCGTTGAACCGTGGTTCGGCTGAGCCAGGGGGTGCGCGCCGGGTTCAGGACCGCCTCGGCGTACCCGGTCGGCAGGCCGTCCAGCGCTGCGGCCAGGTCCTCGGGCACGCGGACGAGGGAACCGAGGCGCTCGGCCCACGTCCGGCCCGCGGCACCCGTGTCCGGCCCCGCCGTCCACAGCTCGGCCGGGTCGTCGGGCAGCAGGGCGCCGATGAGCGCGGCACGGTCCGCGTCGGGGAGCGCCTCCAGCATGCGGTTGCCCGCGTCCAGCTGGCGGGACTTGAGCCCGGCCGTGGCGAGTGCGCCGGCGTCGAGACTGTGCGGCAGCCCGGCGAGAAGCACGGTGGCCTGGAGCGGTCCGACCCCGCCGTCGGTGGCCGCGGCGAGGGCGGCCGGTGCCTCGGACCGCCAGGGTGCGGCTCCCTTGTCCCGGACCAGCCGGGCGAGCGCGGCGAGCGTGTCGGCCGGGAGCGTCGTGGCGTGCCGGGTCTCCCTCTCCAGGGTGAAGTGGGCGACGGCCCCGAACGCGCCCGCCGGATCGTGTTCGATCGCACGCCAGTTGACGCGGTCGCGGGCGTAGTCGATGTTCTGGCAGCCGAGGACGACCACGGTGCGGCCGTCACGTCGCAGCACCTGACCCGAACGCTCCCGCTGCCGGTGCTTGTCGTACGCCTCGCCCAGGACGATCTCCCGAAGGCCGGCCCCCGGATCGGCGAGCGGCCCCTCGACCAGCGCCTCGAACAGGAGGAGCAGTGCCTCCCGTTCCGCCGTCGGCAGGGTCGCAAGCGTGGCCCGGTAGGCCAGTGGCCGCAGCACGCCCAGCAGATCCGGCCAGATCAGGCCGATGCCGGGGACGGTGTGCTCGTCGCTGTGCCACCCGTCGCCGAGGGCGGGCAGACGAGTGCGGTCGGGCAGTCGCCTGCCGTCGGCGGGCTTTCCGGAGAGCACGTGGTTCACGGCACGGATCTGCCGGAGCGCGGTCCACTGGGCCTCGCCGCCCCACGACCCCCACATCCGGGCCAGGCCGTCGGCGCCCGCCCGTAGCGTGCGATCGTCGCCGTGCCGGGGCCGGTAGTCCGCGAACATCCCCTCGGTCCGCTTCCGTTCCGGCTTCGCCCGCTCCTCGGGTGGCGTGACGAAGCGGGTGGCCGTGTCCGCGATCTGGACCGCCGTTCGGACCAGGGCCGCCACGCCGGCGAGGAGCCGCCTGTCGGTGATTCCGGGCAGCGCCCGCGACACGGCCTGCCGGACGACCACCTCGGCGGGCGGCACGGCGGCCCCGCCCGCGCCGTCGGCCGGACCGGCGTCTGCTCCGGTGTCCGCGTCCGAGTCCCCGGCCGCTTCCTCCGTGCCACCGTCGGCGGTCACCCGTGCCTGGCGCTCGGCCAGCGCCCGCTCCGCGGCGCGCAGCAGGTCGGCCGACTCCTCGTCGGTGAGGGCGCGCAACACCGCCGAGGCACGCTCGTCGCGGGGACGCAGTGCGTGCCAGAAGGCGACCGGCGGGACCAGTTCCGTGCCCGCCGCGAACTCACCGCCGCGCTCGCCAGGCGTCACCCGGCCGAGCACGCCCGCGTCGGGGCCCTCGCTCCCCGCGAACAGGGTGACCCGACGCCAGGTGCGGGCCACGACGGGCGCGGCGCCCCCGGGCAGCCGCAACGCGCCTAGCGGGAGGGCGCGTTCACCGTGCGGGGAGCTCCGCAACGTCACGGTGCGGCCGTCGGGCGTGCCCGCGGTGGTCAGCGCCTCGCCTGCCCCCTCCTCGGTCCGCACCCAACGTCCGAGTACGACTCCGTCGGTGCCGAACGGGCTCTGCTCCAGCCCGGACTGCAGCGGCAGAACCTCGCACCGGTCGTGCATCAGCGTCGCCCCGTCGCTGATGCCGGAACGGAGAAGGGCGGGCAGCGACGCGCGACCGTGCGCGCCGGTCGCCGGGTCGTACTCCAGCCACACCTGCCGACGGCCCTGCCTGCCCTGCCGCCAGTACGAGGTGCCGTCCCCGATGACGGGCCGGCTCGCGGGCAGGACGGTGTCGCCGGCGTGCAGGGCGGGGCCACCGGTGGCCCGGCCGCCGCCGGGCAAGGGGATGGACGGGGCCACCGTGTCGTCGCTGTGCCACCGGTGTGCGATCTGCTCGCCGGTGAACGTGAGGACCTCGGACGGGCGGGTGGACCAGTAGCCGCGCTGCTTGCCGTCCTGCCACCACACCACGAGCAGTTCCCCGTCGACGTAGCGGAACCGCGGGCGCTGCCAGCGGTCCAGGTCGTCCGGGAGCCGCAGGTCGTGCTCGAGCAGGATCCGGTCCGGACCGACGACGACCGCCTTGTGCCCGCGGCTCAGGACGAGACAGGGCCACGCCTCGTTCACGATCAGCGTCGTGTCGCGGTTTCCGCGGGAACCGGCCCCGGTTCCCCCTCCGGACCGGGCCCGGGTTTCGGCGTCGAGCAGCCGCAGGGTCTGTTCGAGGGCGGGCCAGCCCAGTTCGTCCAGGACGCCGGCCCGCAGCGTCCGTGCGAGCGGCGGAGCAGCCCGGTAGGCGGCGACGCGGGCGACGGCCTCGGGATTGACCCTCGGAGCCACCGACCGGAAGGGGCTCAGCCGGTGCAGTGCCTCGCGTGCCCCGGGCAGGCCCACCGCGTCGGTGAGTCCGTCCACCGCTTCGTCCAGCCACTCGCGCAGCACACCCCTGAGCACCGGATGGTCGGCGAGGTGGTCCAGTACCCGGCCCGACTGCCGCGCACTCACGGCGCCGACCGCCCGCAGCAGCAGCGGGCGCAGCCGCGGATCTCCCGCGACAGCGGCCAGATCGCGCCGTTCGGGACGGGTGTCGCGCGCCCAGCGATCCAGTCCGAGGTGGACCTCGTCGTCGGGACCGGGTACGGCGAGGGGGATCCCTTCCGCCGCGCACAGGTCGAGCAGGGCGATGTCGACGCTCCCATGCCGACGGCCGGTGAACAGGTCGACCGCCCGTCCGCCGGCCCGCAGCCGGGGAGCCATCCGTGCCACGAGGTCGAGCGTGGCCGGAGAACTGTCGCACACCCGGGTGCCGCGCTTGCGGTGCGCGGCCCAACGGGTCAGCCAGTCCGCCGCGTCGACACCGCCCGCGACCTCGACCGCCGCGTCGGCGGCGGCCGGGGTACCGGCGGCCGCGTCGCTCCCGCCCGCCGTCGGACCCTCCGCGCCCGTCAGCAGCCGGTCGGCACCGCACTCGGCCAGCAGCGCCAGCCAGAACTCCTCGCTCTTGGCGCCGTGCTCCAACCCGGCCGGCATGATCTCCAGCAGCCGCGCCCTGATCGCGGGCCGCCGCTCGGCGAGGACGCTCAGGGTCGCCCGGTACGCGGTCCAGAAGGAGGCGGGTGCCCGGACCGCGGCGGGCGAGCCGACCAGGTCGGCCACGAGGTCGCACTCCGCCTCCACCCGGGGCAGCCCGGCCGCCTTGATCAGCAGCCGCGCGTCCTGCGGCAGCGACGCGTACGGCGGCATACCGGCCGCACAGCGTTCCACGGCCAGCTGACGGAACTGCGCCCACGCCTCGGCGGCGTCCAGCCGGGCGGCGAGGTCCTTCACATGCTGCTTCAGTGCCTTGACCGTCAAGGCCCCGGCGAACGCGAACTCCAGGAACACGGCACGCTGCCGCTGCTCGTCGACGGCGAGCGCGTGCACCCGCTCCGCGTCGCGGGCCTTGCCGAAGAAGGCCGCGGCGTAGGTGGTGTTGTCGAACCGGAGGAAGATCCGTGCCGCCTGCTCGAAGAAGGTCGGCAGGAAGTGCGGCACGGCCCGGCCGAGCCGGTCGCCGAGCCTCTCGAAGCCCTCTTTCGCGGTGCCGGGCCGGGACTTGGCCTGGCGCGCGAGCCGCTCCACATCCTTGACCAGGGCCAGCGCGTGGTGCCCGTTGGCCGGATCGTTGACCAGGGCCCAGGCGGGGAAACCGAGGGTCTCGCGCCTGACCTGCCCGACTTCGGGAGTCTCCGCGTCCCGCGCGAGCCCGAGGAAGTCGAGAGCGAGGTCCTCGGCCTCCCCGAGGGTGCCCGGCACCAGCCGGACGACGCTGCGCTCGCCCAGCGCGGCATGGGTGTACGTACGGACGGTGAGGGTGTCGGCGTCGTCCCGGCCGCTGCTGCCCGGCGGCAACAGCGCGCCGGCTTCGAGCAGGGCGGAGGCGGTGGCTTCGTCGAGGCCGGTGGCCGCGTGCGCGCCGGTGCCGCCCTGGGGCGCGGTGGCCGTGTTCGTGGCGCTCATGCCGCCCGCTCCTCGTCCTCGATGTCGCGGCCGGCATACAGCGCGGCGGCCATACGCATGCCCTCGGACCAGGCCACGGGACCGACCCGCCCCAGCTTCAGCACCCGCCCGGCGGCGTCGGTCCACATCAGGGGGCCGGTCTCCGTCTCCTCGTAGCCGTCGTAGTCGCCGACCCAGACGCGGGCCTCCGCACCCCGGCCGTCCTCCCAGACGGAACAGACCGCGTATCCGCCGCGTACGCGGTGACCGAGCTGGGCGACCCGACCGTGCAGGAACCGCAGTTCCCTGAAAGCGCCGCCCGCGTAGTCCTCGACGGAGGTGGCCTCGGCGTCGACTGCGGCCGGGCGGTGCCACACCTCGCGGAAGAGCTGCTGGGCCCGTTGCTCGACGCCGAGTTCGACGGCGAACTCCCGCAGCTCCTCCAGGTCTTCGAGGAGCACCGGGTGCGGGAGACGGACCAGGTCGGGAGCGATGCGCACCGTGTCCCCGTCGAGGTCGACGAGGCCGAGGCCGCGCTCGGGGTCGGCGTCCCGCAGGAAGCCCGCGACCTCGCCGCCGGCGCCGGTGACCACGAGGTCGCGCAGGGCGGCGCGCCAGGCCGGATCGGCCCACACCCGGGTGAGTACGGCGAGGGGCACGGGCAGGGACCGCACCATCCACCGCTCCACGTCGCCCAGGCACTCGCGTTCGTGCCGCTCCAGCCACTCGGCGAGCTGCCGCAGTCCGATCACCGCCGGATCGTCCACGAGCCTGGCCGGCACCGATTTCAGCCGCCGTCCGGTGGCGTTGCGGCACACCACCTTCCCGTCGTCCAGGGCGACCTCGTAGTCCCCGGCCGTCACCCACCCCATGAGTGCCTCCCCGCACCGCAGTGATCAAGTGCTGACGACTCTAGGCGAGGCCACTGACAACGCCGTGAGCACTGGGGACGGCGGGCGGGGACGGCCCGTGGGGGAGTGCGACCGGTCGGCCGTCAGTGGTCCAGGCGGACCGGCATCAGCAGGGAGAACGTCCCCTCGTCGTCCGTCCGGCGGATCGCCAGCGGTGCCGTGGGGGTCGCTCCGAACTCCAGGACGAGGCAGTCCCGGTCCGCGGCCGCGAGCGCGTCCAGCAGGAATCCGCGGTCGACGCCGACGCTGTTCCCGTCCGCGTCGCCGTCCCCGCAGACGGTCACCGTACGGTCGTCCGTCGTCGCGAGCACGCTGACGTCACGCGCGGACCCGCCGGTCCCGCCCGCCTCGCCCACGCGGACGGGACCGGTCTCCAACGCCTCCCGGAGCGCGGGCACGTCGACGACGAACCGCCGCCCGGCCGGCAGCTGGACGAGACGGCGGTAGTCGGGGAAGTCGTGGTCCAGGCGCTGCCCCGACACCCGGCGCTCGCCTGCCTCCAGTGTCACGCGGTCGTCCTCGACGGCGAAGCGGGCGGGTTCGCCTTCCCCCAGCAGCGCGCGCATCGCGTCGACGAGCGGGGAAGGCACGACAACCTGTTCACGCGGGCCGCCGTGTCCGGCGGCGGCCGTGCGCGCGACCGCCATGCGGTACCGGTCGGTGGCCACGACGTGGAGAGCGTCGCCCTCGACGTCGAACAGGACCCCGCCGAGCATCGGCAGCTCGGGGTCCTCGCCGGCGGCGAAACGGACCGCGTCGAGCGCGCCCGCCAGTTCGGGCGAGGCAAGGGACAGCCGGAGGGTGCCGGTACGGGGCGAAGCGGTCATGGGATTCTCCCTGTGTTCGAGTAGCGCTCGGAGCGTGGAGAACTCGCTGCGGGCCTCGGCCAGCCCCAGCTCGAGGCGGCGCAGGTGCGCCCGGAGCAGCCTGCGCACCAGGTCCGCGTCCGCGCCGGACCAGCCGGCCAGCACCAGCCGGATGTCCGCCAACGGCATGCCCGCCCGCCGTAGTCGGACGAGCACCCTGGCCTCGTCGAGCTGCTCCGGGGCGTACCAGCGGTAGCCGCTCGCCGGATCGACCCGGGCGGGGACCAGCACACCGGCACGGTCGTAGAACCGCAGGGCGCTCACGCCCAGTCCGCTGTCGCGGGCCATCTCCCCAATGCTGCGCATCTCGCTCTCCACGTCCGGAACTCTGAGCCCTTGACCAGGTCGAGGGTCAATCTCGGGGTCTTTCCGGCAACGACCGGACGGCCGGCACGCCCCGCCCGTCTGTCATTCTTGCGCCGTGCACAAGCCCAGCGCCGTCACCCCGGACGCCCCCACGGCGATACGGATGCCGCTCCTCACCCAGGAGTGGCTCGACCTCGCCTTCGTCCACTGGGCCGTCGAGCCCTCCGCCGTGGCGGGACTGATGCCGAGCGGCACGGTTCCCGACACGCACGACGGGCTCACGTACGTCGGGCTCGTCGCGTTCCGGATGCACCGGGTGGGATGGTTCCGGCTGCCCGGGGTCCCCTACTTCGGCTCGTTCCCGGAGACCAACGTGCGTCTGTACAGCGTGGACGCGCACGGGCGGCGCGGCGTGGTCTTCCGGTCGATGGACGCCTCGCGGCTGATACCGGTGGTGATGGGACGCCTCGGCTTCCGGCTGCCCTACCTGTGGTCCCGGATGACCGTCCGCCCGGTGGGCGACACCGTGACCTACACCAGTACGCGCCGCTGGCCGGGACCGCGCGGCGCCCACAGCCGCATCACCCTGCGGACCGGTGAACGCATCCACGAGCCCACGCCCCTGGAGCACTTCCTCACCGCCCGCTGGGGCATGCACAACATGTTCTTCGGCGGGGCCGCCTACCTGCCCAATCACCACCCCCGCTGGCCCCTGCACCGGGCCCGGCTCGTCGCGTGCGACGAGGATCTGGTGGCGAGCGCCGGGATACCCGCCCCGACGGACGCACCGGTCAGCGTCCTGTACTCACCCGGAGTACCGGTTCGCCTGGGTCGCCCAGCCCGGCCGGTACCCACCGTGCCGCCCGCCCCTTGACCTCAAGCACGGTCGAGGTACCACAGTGACCCGCATGAACCCGGAAGCCGTACCCACTGAAGTCGCGGACATCAAGGCCATAGAGCACGTCGTGGCCACCGTCGAACGTACCCAGCGCGCCAAGGACGCCGAAGGATTCCTCGCCCTCTTCCACCCCGACGCCCTCTGGACCACCGCCCACGGCAAGGTGCTGCTCGGGCTCGACGCGATCGCCGCGTTCACCCGCGCGGTGCTGCCCGACGCCGCCTGGGACGGCGAGGTGACCTACGAGGTGGCGCACACGAGGTTCCTGCGCCCCGACGTGGCCGCGGTCAAGGTCCGGCAGGTCTACCACTCGGCCGAGGGCGACACGCAGGGCACACCGCTGTACGTCATGACCAGGCAGGACGACGGACGCTGGCTGCTGCACGCCGGACAGAACACCGAAGTCCGCAGCGGGTGAGCACGTATCCCGGCCTGACCGTCCGGGCCCGCTGGCGGCGAGGCGTGGTCCGAGTCCAGTCGAGCGGAACGGCGGTCACACGCCGGCGAGCGGCTGGTCGCGCAACACCTCGTGTGCCGCGTCGAATTCGTCGAGCACCAGCACCACACGCCAGTCGCGGCGCCGCACGACACAGCATCTTCTCGATGCCGCCCTGGGCACGGACATTCATCCGCACGGGCGGAAAACACCTTGGGCCGCGGTAGTGAAAGTTCCTCCCCCCAGGCCGGGAGGAAGGGGGTGCCTTATACGTCCGCCGCCTCAGGCGGCGCTTCCAGGCACCCCCTTTGCGGCTCTAGAAGAAGCCGAGCTTCTTCGGGCTGTAGGACGTGAGGATGTTCTTGGTCTGCTGGTAGTGCTCCAGCATCATCTTGTGGTTCTCCCGGCCGATGCCCGACTGCTTGTAGCCACCGAAGGCGGCGTGCGCCGGGTAGGCGTGGTAGCAGTTCGTCCACACACGCCCCGCCTGGATGGCGCGGCCCGCGCGGTAGGCGGTGTTCATGTCGCGGGTCCACACTCCCGCGCCGAGGCCGTACAGGGTGTCGTTGGCGGTCTTGATCGCGTCGTCGAAGTCGTCGAAGGACGTGACCGACACGACCGGGCCGAAGATCTCCTCCTGGAAGATCCGCATGCGGTTGTGGCCCTCGAAGATCGTCGGCTGGACGTAGTAGCCGCCCTTCAACTCGCCGTCGTGCTCGATCCGCTCGCCTCCGGTGAGTACCTTGGCGCCCTCCTGCCGGCCGATGTCCAGGTAGGACAGGATCTTCTCCAGCTGGTCGTTGGAGGCCTGCGCGCCGATCATCGTGTCGGTGTCCAGGGGGTGACCCGGCTTGATCAGCTCGGTGCGGACGACGGCCGCTTCCATGAACTCGGCGTAGTTGCCGCGCTGGACGAGCGCCCGGGACGGGCAGGTGCAGACCTCGCCCTGGTTGAGCGCGAACATCGTGAAGCCTTCGAGGGCCTTGTCGCGGAAGTCGTCGTCCCGCGCCCAGACGTCGTCGAAGAAGATGTTCGGCGACTTGCCGCCCAGCTCCAGCGTGACCGGTTTGATGTTCTCCGAGGCGTACTGCATGATCAGCCGCCCGGTGGTGGTCTCCCCGGTGAACGCCACCTTCGCCACCCGGGGGCTCGAGGCCAGCGGCTTGCCCGCCTCCACGCCGAAGCCGTTGACGACGTTCAGGACGCCGGGCGGCAGCAGGTCCGACACCAGGCTCAGCCAGTAGTGGATCGAGGCAGGGGTCTGCTCCGCCGGCTTCAGGACCACCGCGTTCCCGGCGGCGAGGGCGGGGGCGAGTTTCCAGGCCGCCATCAGGATCGGGAAGTTCCACGGGATGATCTGTGCCACGACCCCCAGCGGCTCGTGGAAGTGGTACGCCACGGTGTCGTCGTCGACCTCGCTGAGTGAGCCCTCCTGGGCACGGAGCGCACCCGCGAAGTAGCGGAAGTGGTCGACGGCGAGCGGGATGTCCGCCGCCAGCGTCTCGCGTACCGGCTTGCCGTTCTCCCAGCTCTCGGCGACTGCCAGGCGCTCCAGGTTCGCCTCCATGCGGTCGGCGATCTTCAGCAGGATGTCGGAGCGCTCGGTCACCGAGGTACGGCCCCAGCCCGGAGCGGCCGCGTGCGCGGCGTCGAGTGCCCGCTCGACGTCGTCCGCCGTGCCGCGCGCGACCTCGGTGAACGGCAGGCCGTTCACCGGGGACGGGTTCTCGAAGTACTGCCCACGCGCCGGCGGCACGTACTCCCCGCCGATGAAGTGGTCGTAGCGCGACTGATAGGAGACGATCGCGCCCTCGGTGCCGGGCGCCGCGTAACGGGTCATCCTCTGTGCCTCCCTCATCGAGCGCTGCCCGCCGTTGGACAGCTCTGCGCGTCAGGCTAGGAAGCGGGACGTTGCAGTGACGTTGCGTGCGCCGTCGTCACCGTCCGGTCTCCGTGAGCGGCGCCCGCCGGCGGGCGCTCACCACGTGTCCGCCGCCGTCAGCTCGGACTCCAGCGCCGCGAGCCGGGAGCCGGTCGCCGCCGTCGGCCGGACCGCCGCGAGTGCGCGCCATACGTCGAGGTCGTCCTCCCCCCACGGCGCGTGCGCCCAGTCGGCCAGCAGGTCGGGATCGCCGCAGGCGATCAGCGCCGCCCGCAAGCCGTCGGCGAGACGGCGCCTGAGCCGTTGCACCGCCGGAGCCTGCGAGCCGGGCAGCAGCGGACCCGCGTAGGCTGTCGCGGCCCCCGTGACCGCACCGGCCGCCAGACGTCGATCCACAACGGCGGCGTCGGTCTCGACGGGCATCGTGAGCCGGTACGGCCGGGAGGCCAGCCTGCCGGGTCCCAGGATGCCGCGCAGCCGGGCCAGCTCGGCCCGCAGTGTCACCGGCGGCACCGTCTCGTCCTCGTACAGGGCACACAGCAACTCGTCGCCCGTCAGGCCCTCCGGGTGATGGGCCAGCAGCACGACGATCTCACTGTGCCGCCGACTCAGCCGGACGCGCCGACCGTCGGCGTTCAGCAGCGCCTCGTCGCGGCCCAGCGCGGTCAGCTCGGCCGACTCGGTTCCGGGCCGCTCGGGAGTGAGCAGCGCCAGCTGCGACTCCGCGGCACGTGCCACGGCCTGTACGAAACCCAGGCTGTGCGGATGCGCCAGACCGTCCCCGCCGGTGATGTCCACGGCGCCGAGCACCCGCCCGGTGCGGGGATCGTGCACCGGAGCGGCGGCGCAGGTCCAGGGCTGGACCCTGCGTATGAAGTGCTCGGCCGCGAAGACCTGCACCGGACGGCCGACGGCCACCGCCGTGCCCGGCGCGTTCGTCCCGACGGCCGACTCCGCCCAGCGGGCTCCGGGCACGAAGTTCATCCGTCCCGCCCGGCGCCGGGTGGCCGGATGGCCCTCTACCCACAACAGCCTGCCGTGCGCGTCGCACACCGCGAGCAGATGCTCGCCGTCGGCGGCGAACGTGCCCAGGAGCTCCCGGACCAGCGGCATCACCCGCGCCAGCGGGTGTTCGGACCGGTAGACGCCGAGGTCGCCGTCCATCAGCTCCACACTCGCGGTGCCGTCCGGGCCGACACCCGCCCGGACGGATCGCCGCCACGAATCCGCCACCACGGCGCGCACGGGACGCGGCACCGTCCCCGCCTCGGTGAACGTCTCATGCGCGCGTCGCAGGGTCCGCGCACGCTCCGCGGGGTCGGCCCCCGGTTCCAGAGCCAGCCATGAATCGGTCAACTCGGCCTCCCCGGACGGTGTTGCGGTTTCGGGACATCGTGACTCCGCGGACACGCTCGGACAACCACTTCGACCGGCCGGATCACCCGAACGCCGTGTTCCGGGTGGACGGGACGAAGCGCGGCGAGTGGGTCAGGCGAAGTTGACCAGTCTGATGTAGCGGGTCCAGTCCCAGAAGGGGCCCGGATCCGTGTGGTCGCTGCCGGGTACCTCGTGGTGGGCGATGATGTGCGTGCGGTCCTTGGGGATGCCGTAGGCGGTGCAGATCGCCGCGGTGAGCCGGGCCGACTGCTCGTACAGGGCGTTGGTGAAGTACTCGGGCCGGTCCACCCAGCCCTCGTGTTCGATCCCGATGCTGCGGGTGTTGTAGTCCCAGTTGCCGGCGTGCCAGGCGATGTCCGTCTCACGGACGCACTGCGCCACGTGGCCGTCGGAGGACCGCACGACGTAGTGCGCCGAGACCTGTTTCTCCGGATCGCGGAAGATGGACAGGGTGTCCGCGTACGTCTCCTGAGTGACGTGGACGATCACGTAGTCGAGGGGATAGGCCGTGGGGCGGCTCGACCGGCTGTAGTTGGACGCGTTCGCCGGCTGCCATTCGGCGGAGGGGTAGTCGACGGCACGGACCTGCGCCGACGCCCGTGTGCCGGAGAGCAGGGTGTAGGGGACGGTGGCCAGCGCGGCACCCTTGAGGAGCCGCCGCCTGCTCGGAACGGGTGCTGTCCTTTCCCTGTCCATGGGATTGCCCTTTCGTCGGTGGGGCCCTGGGCCCGGTGGGGGGAGGGGGCGGTGCTCAGCTGTTCGACATGACGGAGCGACATGGTTGCGGAGCGGAAAGCCGACGCGGACCTCCGACCGCCCGGGGGGCGAGGTGCGTCCGCGTGAATCACCGTACGGGGGGCGGGGGTTGCGCAGTAGAGCGCCGCGCCGTTCCGTGGACAGCCACCGCCTTGTGGACACCGCGCTCACTCGATCGAGTGAACGCGGGGCGCGGGCCAGTACGGGGCAGGTTCTCGAGGAACCTCCCCCGGTGGGCGGATCAGTCGTCGCCGCTGTCGTTGTCGCCGCGGTATTCGGCGGCACAGCGTTGGCCGGCCTCCGGCGTCCGGTGTCCCTCACGGCGCCGGGCGATCGCGGCTTGCCCCGTGTGATCGCTGCGTCGCCGGCGGCGGGGCGGGGCGGGTGTCAGGCCCGCTGCGCCACCGCGCCCGGGTCGTCCAGGACGGCCCGCACCACCGAGTGCGCGGCGCCGAGCAGCGGTCCCTGCGGACCCAGTTCCGACACCGCGACCGGGCAGGCCGGTCCGGCCGTGCGCCGGGCGAGTTCGTCGCGCAGCGACGGCACCAGCCAGGGCGCGAGTCCGGCGAGGGCGCCGCCGAGCACCACTCCCTCGGGGTCCAGCAGGTTGACCGCACCGGTCAGGGCGATGCCGAGCGCCGTACCCGCCTCGCGCAGGGCACGCCGCACGTCCTCGTCGCCCTGCGCGGCACGCCCCGAGAGCAGCCCGACCCGGTCTTCCCCCGGCTCCACGCCCGCCGCCCGCAGTACCGCCTTCTCACCCGCGTACTGCTCGAGGCACCCTCGTCCGCCGCAAGCGCATTCCGGCCCGTCGGGACGGACCGGCACATGACCGAGCTCGCCGGCGAACCCGCGGGTGCCGCGCAGCAGCCGGCCGTCGAACACCACGGCCGCACCGATGCCGATCTCGGCCGAGACGTGCAGGAAGTCCCGGGGAGTGCCGTCACCGAGCCAGAGCTCGGCGAGCGCACCGAAGTTCGCCTCGTTGTCCACGGTCAGCGGCAGATCCGCGGGCAGCAGCGTGCCGAGGTCCACGTCGTGCCAGTCCAGGTTCGGGGCGCGTACGACGGTGCGGCCGTCCCGTGCCACGAGACCCGGCACGGCGACCGCGAGCCCGGCCGGCCACAGCCCCTCGGTCTCCGCCTCCGAGACGACCTGTCCCACCAGGCCGGTGAGCTGCTCGAGCACCGGCTCCGGTGAACGGCCCCGGTTGCTTCCGTACCGCACGGCACGCGCGCGTACCCGCCCGCGCAGGTCGACCGCGCAGACCGCGAGATGGTCGACGCCCACCTCCGCCCCGATACCGGCCGGGCCCTGCGCACTGACGGCCAGCGCGGACCCGGGGCGGCCCACCCGGCCGGGGCGCTCGGGGCCCAGTTCTTCCAGCAGGCCCGAGCGGACGAGTTCGTCCACGAGGGTCGACACCGCCGCCCGCGTCAGCCCGATCCGTGAGGCGACGGCGGCCCGGGACAGCGGGCCCTCGGCGTTGACCGCGTGCATCACCCGCGCGAGATTGCGGCGGCGCATTCCCTGCTGAGTGTTCGGCAGCGGGGGCCCCGGGCGGGCCGGCTGGGCTTCGTGCGGCGGTGCGGTCATGCCTCCGTCAGTCCTTGGTCTGTCGTCGCTCAGTCCGGTCCGGTCCCGGGCCGCGGCCCCGCCGGAGCGAGTGCGGACGGCGACCGGAAACGGACCCTCGTCCCTCGACCACTGGCCGTGGCCCGCGCGCTCGCCGGCCGACGGCGGGACACGCCGGTCGCGGTGCCCACGAACGACCCTGTCCGGGGGCGATTTGTTCCCGCGGCGCCCGCAGGAACGGTTCACGAGTGGTCACACCCGTGCGAGCACGTCCTCAGCGCGAGGCCGTGTCCCGTTCCAGCAGTGGTGCCGCGTCGGAGAGTACCCCGGTGATCCGGTCCAGCGTCGCCTCGTCCCGTTCCACCGCATCGAGCACGGGCCCGGCGGCCGTGTTCCAACGCCGGGCGACCGCGGCCGCGTCCTCCCCGGTCAGCAGGCCGGCCGCCTGCGCGGCGGCACCGAGCGCGACCAGTTCCCTGGCCTCCGGTATCTGGACAGGACGCCCCGACAGCCGCCGAACGGTCTGCTGCCAGGCCGCCCCCCGAGCACCGCCGCCGATCAGCAGCAGCGGCGCGGACGGGTCCGCGTCGGCGTCCAGGACCAGGTCGAGCGCGCCGAGCAGCGAGTGCACGGCGCCGTCGTACGCGGCCTGGAGCAGCTGGCCGGCGGTCGTGTCGTGGCGCAGGCCGTACAGGAGGCCGGTGGAGTGCGGGAGGTTCGGTGTGCGCTCCCCGTCCAGGAAGGGCAGCAGCGTGACGTCGGTGCCCGGCTCGACGGCTTCCCGGTCCAGGTTGAGCAGGGCCGCGACGCGGTCGACGGCGAGCGTGCAGTTGAGGGTGCAGGCCAGCGGCAGCCAGTCGCCGCGGGCGTCGGCGAAGCCCGCCACGGTGCCGGTCGGGTCGGCGGGCCGGTGCTGCGAGACGGCGTACACCGTGCCCGAGGTGCCGAGGCTCATCACCGGGACGCCGGGACGCAGTCCGAGGCCCAGTGCGGCGGCCGCGTTGTCCCCGGTACCGGCGGCGACCAAGGTGCCCTTGGCGAACGGCAGGCCGTGGCCGTCGCGTACGGTACCGGCGACCTCGCCGGGCCGGACGACCCGGGGCAGCAGCGCCGGATCGAGCCCCACGCGTGCGAGGATCCCCTCGTCGTACGCCTCCGTACCCGACGCCCACCAACCCGTGCCGGACACGTCGCCGCGGTCGGTGGTCCCTTCGCCGGTGAGGCGCTCGGTGAGGTAGTCGTGGGGGAGCCGTACTGCCTTCACCGCGCGGGCCGCTTCCGGCTCGTGCTCGGCCAGCCAGACCCACTTGGTGACCGTGAAGGAGGCGCTGGGCACACTGCCCGTGCGCTCCGCCCAGGCCTTGGGCCCACCCAGTTCGTCGATCAGCCGGCGGGCCTGCGGGGCCGAGCGCACGTCGTTCCAGAGCAGGGCCGGGCGTACCGGCTCGCCCCGCTCGTCGAGCGTGACCAGGCCGTGCTGCTGTCCGCCGATGGACACCGCGGCTGCCTCGCGGGCGGCGTCGCCGCACTGGGCCAGGGCCTCGCCCAGCGCGTCCCACCACTGGCGGGGATCGCTCTCGCGCCCGGCCCCGGAGGACACGGTGTGGGGCGCCTGACCGCTCGCGACCACCCGGCCGGTGGCCGCGTCGACGACCAGTGCCTTGGTGGACTGGGTGGACGTGTCCACGCCGACGACGAGCGGACCCTCGGCTGCTGACATCGGGCTTCTCCCTCTTTCGCGGGTCCTGGGACCCGGACTTCACTCCTTCGGGGACACCTTGTCCCTTCCCAGGACCGTGTGTGCATACTAATTTGTAAAGCGCCATGACGAAATAGTCGGCAGCGATTGATCGGCATCGAGTGAGGAGCCGCGGAATGAACTACCAGCCCACTCCCGAGGACAGGTTCACGTTCGGTTTGTGGACGGTCGGCTGGCAGGGCCGTGACCCGTTCGGTGACGCCACCCGGCGGGCCCTGGACCCGGCCGAGTCCGTGCGGCGGCTGTCGGAGCTGGGCGCCCACGGCGTCACGTTCCACGACGACGACCTGATTCCGTTCGGGTCGAGCGACACCGAGCGGGAGGCGCACATCAAGCGGTTCCGGCAGGCGCTGGACGCGACCGGCATGAAGGTGCCGATGGCGACGACGAACCTGTTCACCCACCCGGTGTTCAAGGACGGCGCCTTCACGGCCAACGACCGGGACGTGCGCCGCTACGCGCTGCGCAAGACGATCCGCAACATCGATCTCGCGGTCGAGCTGGGCGCGAGCGTCTATGTGGCCTGGGGAGGCCGGGAGGGCGCGGAGTCCGGCGCCGCCAAGGATGTGCGGGACGCGCTGGACCGCATGAAGGAGGCCTTCGACCTGCTGGGCGAGTACGTCACCGAGCAGGGCTACGACCTGAAGTTCGCGATCGAGCCGAAGCCGAACGAGCCGCGCGGTGACATCCTGCTCCCGACGGTCGGCCACGCCCTGGCCTTCATCGAGCGCCTTGAGCGGCCGGAACTCTACGGCGTGAACCCGGAAGTCGGCCACGAGCAGATGGCCGGCCTCAACTTCCCCCACGGCATCGCGCAGGCGCTGTGGGCGGGCAAGCTCTTCCACATCGACCTCAACGGCCAGTCGGGCATCAAGTACGACCAGGATCTGAGGTTCGGTGCGGGCGACCTGCGGGCCGCGTTCTGGCTCGTCGACCTGCTGGAGCGGGCCGGATACGCGGGGCCGCGGCACTTCGACTTCAAGCCGCCGCGGACCGAGGACCTCGACGGCGTGTGGGCGTCCGCGGCCGGCTGCATGCGCAACTACCTGATCCTCAAGGACCGGGCGGCCGCCTTCCGTGCCGACCCGCAGGTGCAGGAGGCCCTGGCCGCGGCCCGGCTGGACGAGCTGGCCCTGCCCACCGCCGAGGACGGTCTCGCCGGCCTGCTCGCCGACCGGAGCGCCTACGACACCTTCGACGTGGACGCGGCCGCCGCGCGCGGCATGGCCTTCGAGCACCTCGACCAGCTCGCCATGGACCACCTCCTCGGCGCCCGCTGATCCGTCCTGCCTCCGCGCGAACGCTCCGGCCCCCTCCAGCACGGACGGGGCTGGAGCTTTTGCGAACCGTCAGCAGTCCGGAACGCGTGCGCGGGGGACTGGACAGCAAAGAGACAAACAGACAGAACGGGGCAGCGCCTGAGGGGGAGTCAGGGCTCGTCCCCCGCAGCGAGGGCCGCCGAAGCCAGGGCCGTCGCCGGGTCCTGGGCCGCGCCGCCGGCGGGGACCCATCGGCCGTGCTCCCTGCGGTACGGCCACCAGTGCCCGTCGTGGTCCAGGCGGAGCTGGTGCGGTGCGCCGACGACGGTCCACCGGTTGGCCCGCTCCCGCAGGGACGGCCGCTCGTCCTCCTCCCAGGCCGACTCCAGCGCCGCACGCGCGCGTGCGAGTGTGTCGCCCTCCACCGCCCACTCCTCATCGAGCACGGACAGAGCGGCCGCGCCGCCGAGCCGCCACGCGCGTACGGCCACGGTCAGCTCGTCCCGCGTGCGCCCCGAGCCCTCGCCGAGGCGGTCCAGCGCGCCCGGTCCGGGGTCTCCCGCGGCCAGGCGCACCGCGTCCTGCGCCACGGTCGGCTCCGTGCCCACGGCCTGCCGGTCGTGCCCGCTCCGCAGGGCTTCGGCGAGCAGACGATGGGCCTCCACCGCCGTCCGGGAAGCCAGAAAGGCCAGACCGGACGGGTCGACGCCGGGCGGAGGCATCGCCTCGGTCTCCAGGGCAGGCGGTCCACCCGGGCCCTCCTGGAGACCGGGAGGTGCGGGCAACGGAGGCAGCATCTGCCCCACCGCGTACGCCTCCGCGGCGTCCACACCCTCCGTCCGCGCGGCGACCTCCTCCGCGGCCGCGGGGCCGTGTGCCTGCAGGGCGTCGAGAACGGCACTCTCCGCCCGCCCCCGCATCAGCAGCAGGACGAAGGGGTCCTGGTCCAGCAGCCTGGCGACCTGGTAGCAGAGCGCCGCGGTGTGCCCGCAGTGGTCCCAGGCGCCGCAGTCGCACTCCGGCTCCAAGTCGCCCATGCCGGGCAGCAGGTCGATGCCCGCCGCCGCGGCGTCCTCCACCAGATGCGGCGGCATGTCGCGGTCCAGCAGCGCCGCGACATGCCCGGACCGCTCGATCGTCATGTCGACAAAGCGTCCCCATTGGGCGTCGGAGAGCCGCTCCAGCAGGACGTCGGCCCGATGCGCCGTACGGTCCCGGTCCTGGACGACCGCGGTGATGCGCCCCGGCCGCACCGAGACCGCGCCGACCGCTCCCGCGCGCGCGAGGCGGCGCCCCGCCTTCACCTGTGCCGTGTCCATCGCCGCTTCCTCCAGCACCTTCAGCCAGGCGCGGCCCCACCAGGTCTGCGCGAAGCCCCGTCCCTGCGCGGGCGGCAGTGCGAGGAACGTCCGTTCCGCGTCGTCGTACCGAGTCATCGCGTACCCCCTCGCAGTTCGACCAGGTCGGCCAGTTCCGCGTCGGACAGTTCCGTGAGAGCCGCCTCGCCCGTGCCCAGAACCGCGTCGGCGAGTTTCCTCTTGCGGTGCAGCAGCGCGGCGATGCGGTCCTCGACGGTTCCCTCGGCGATCAGCCGGTGCACCTGCACGGGGCGGGTCTGCCCGATGCGGTAGGCCCGGTCGGTCGCCTGTGCCTCGACGGCCGGGTTCCACCAGCGGTCGTAGTGCACGACGTGCTCCGCGCGCGTGAGGTTCAGTCCGGTGCCGGCCGCCTTGAGCGACAGCAGGAAGACCGGGACCTCACCGTCCTGGAACCGCCTCACCATCGACTCCCGCGCCGTGACGGACGTGCCGCCGTGCAGGAACAGCGACGACGCGCCGCGCGCGGCCAGATGCTGTTCGAGGAGCCGTGCCATCTGCACGTACTGAGTGAACACCAGCACGCTCGCCTCCTCGGCGAGGATCGTGTCGAGCAACTCGTCCAGCAGCTCCAGCTTCCCGGAGCGGCCGGTGATCCTCGGCCGCTCCTCCTTGAGGAACTGCGCCGGGTGGTTGCAGATCTGCTTGAGACTCGTCAGCAGCTTCACGATCATGCCGCGACGTGCCATGTGTCCGGCGCCGGCGATCTCCGAGAGCGCCTCCCGCACCACCGCCTCGTACAGGCCCGTCTGCTCGGGGGTCAGCGACACGGGATGGTCCGATTCGGTCTTGGGCGGCAGCTCCGGCGCGATCCCGGGGTCCGACTTGCGGCGTCGCAGCAGGAAGGGCCGTACGAGCCGGGCCAGCCGCTCCGCGGCGGCGGGGTCCTGCCCGCTCTCGACGGCCTGTGCGTAGCGCCGGCGGAAGGTGCCGAGACGGCCCAGCAGTCCCGGGGTGGCCCAGTCGAGGACGGCCCACAGTTCGGAGAGGTTGTTCTCCACAGGTGTGCCGGTGAGCGCCACGCGCGCGCGTGCGTCGATGGACCGCAGCTGCCGTGCGGTTTCGGAGTACGGGTTCTTCACGTGCTGCGCCTCGTCCGCCACGACCATGCCCCACGGCACGGCGGCGAGCCGGTCGCTGTCCAGACGCATGGTCCCGTAGGTGGTCAGCACGAACTCGCCGTCCGCCAGGTCGTCGAGGTCGCGGCGGGTGCCGTGGAAGCGGCGCACCGGTGTGCCGGGCGCGAACCGCTCGATCTCCCGCTGCCAGTTGCCCATCAGGGAGGTCGGGCAGACCACCAGGGTGGGACCGGCGGCGTCGGTGTCCGCCTGCCGGTGCAGATGCAGGGCGATCAGTGTGATGGTCTTCCCGAGTCCCATGTCGTCCGCAAGACAGCAACCGAGCCCCAACGACGTCATGCGCACCAGCCAGCCGAGTCCCCGTCGCTGGTAGTCGCGCAGCGTGGCGTCGAGGGCGGCGGGCTGCGCCACGGCCTCCTGGGCCTCGGGGCCGGCGAGGCGCTCCCGCAGGGTCGCCAGCCAACCCGTCGGGCGCACCTCCACGCGGCGTCCGTCGACCTCCGTCGAGCCCGTCAGGGCCGCGGCGAGCGCGTCGACCGGCGTGACCTTGTGGTCCTGCCGGGCACGGGCGCGGTGGGCCTCCTCGGGGTCGACGAGCACCCACTGGTCGCGCAGGCGCACGACGGGGCGATCGGCCTCGGCGAGCAGGTCCAGCTCCTCGCGCGTGAGTCCCTTGCCGCCCAGGGCGAACGTCCAGTTGAAGGCCAGCAGCGCGTCGGCCGACAGGAACGACCGGCCGGCCTCGGACGCGGCCGCGCGCGACGCCGGGTCGTCGTCGGACGGTCCGACCTCGGCACGCTCCGTCAGGTCGCGGGCCAGTTCCCTCGGCCAGTGGACGTCGACCCCCGCGCCGGCGAGCGCCCGGGAGCCGGCGCCGAGAAGCTCGGTGACCTCTTCGCCGGTGAGCTCGACGGCGTCCGGTACGGCGGCCGACAGCAGCGGCGTGAGGGAGGACCAGGCCCGTGCTGCCCGGCGCAGGGAGAGCAGGGCGTCCATCCGCGCGCGCGTGCCGAACGCCTCACCCACGGTGCCGGCCCACACCTCAGCGGTGTCCGCGACGAGTGCGGGATCGCTGACGCTGTGCACCTGGGGCACCACCCGGAACGTCGGCCGGGCGTCCACGGAAGCCGGTGCCGACAGCCCGCGCACCTCGACGCGCAGTGACAGCCGCACGCCCGTGTCGTGTCCCGCGGCGACGTCCGAGGCCCACTCGCGCAACTCGGGCGAGCGCCGGGGCTCCCACGAGGCGTAGGCGGGCCCGGCCGTCAGGAACTCGGCGGCGGGGGAGCGGGGCAGCGTGTCCGCGACGGCGTCCAGGAAGGACCGCACCAGGTGTTCCGGATCGGGCAGTCGCAGCGGATCGGTGCCGTCCACCGGGACCGCGTGCGCCTCGGGCGGCATGGCGGCGGCGAGATGCCGGATCCGCTCGGTCTCCTCCGCGTCCAGTGGCCCCGTGCGCCAGGCGTCGTGGTCGGCCTCGGACAGGCCGGGCAGCAACAGCCCGCGCGCCACGAGGTGCAATGCCTCGACGGCGACCGCACCCCAGAAGACCGATGCCCGGTGACCTCCGGCGTCGGCACGCGCGCGGGTGAGCACCGGCAGGGCGGCCCGCAGCGGCAGTAGCACCGCGGGCACGCTCACCGCTTCCACGCCGTCGCCGTCGGGCAGCACGACCGTCAGGTTCCCCGGAGCCCCCGACGGAAGGGCGCCGGGCGCTTCGCCGTCGGGCCGCCAGAACGCGACCGTGCCGGTGCGGCCCGGTTCGCCGGGCAGGAAAACGGCGCAGCATCCGAAGAGTGCGGAGATCTCTGAGGGGGTGAAAGAAGTCTTCTGCGCAGCGATGACGTATTCCTCAAATTTGACTAGCCGGGGTGCGGCGGCCGATCGTACCCGATCGTCGAGGTTGCGAGCTGCGACCGGGACATGGCATGGGTCACCATTCAGAAGGGGAGAGGCTGTTTCGGGTGCCTCTCCGGCCTCGGCCTCCGGTGTGCCCTCAGGGTCGCGTAGGGGGCGGCCTCAGGGAGTTCTCAGGGGCGGGGTACGGAACCGCCGGGAGCGCGTGCCCGTTTTCAGGACAGAGAGCGGCAGTGGCCGCGAAGGAGGCGACATCATGTCGAACAATGCCAAGGTCGCAGCGGGTGGCGTGGCGGCCGGGCTCATCCTGCTGATCTGGCTGCCCTGGTGGGCTGCCCTGCTGATAGTCCTGGGAGTCCCGGCCGCCGCCTACCTCGCCCTGGACCCCTCGCAGCGGCGCAGGCTGCGCCGTGTCTCGCGCAGGGAAATTGGGCGCTGAGGCGCTGACGGGGCGATATGACCGGCTCGGCCGTCAACGCCTTCCCTGCTCCTGGTCAGCTCGGACGTACGGCCATCTTGTCCAGCGCCTCCAGGAGTCCGGGCAGCGACGGCCCTCGCCCCACCGGCAGGACCTCGCCGGGCTCCTCGTCGAGCAGGATGAAGGCGATGTCGTCGGTCCTGGCGACGAATGACCAGCCAGGACCGTCCGCGCGCAGCGTCCTTGCGTCACCCGGCGCGAAGGACGACCGGACACGGCCGAGCGGCGGCGGCGTGTCGACGTAGGCGCGAGCTTCCGCGAGCACCCGCCGGACGCCGTCGTGCCCGGAGGTTCCCGTACCGGTCCGGTCGTCCGCGGCAACGGCATCGTCCGAGGCGTCGGCCTGTGCGCCCCCGCCCGTGCCTGCTCCGGATCGCCCCTCGTCGGACGGGCCGTCCACCGAACCGGCGCCGCCGTCCTGAGCCGGGAACTCCGAGTCGTCGATCTGCTCCCGCCACTGCGCCCACTGGAGGGCGATCTCGTCGGCCCCCAGGCGGCGCTGGGCCGGACCCCAGACACTGGTGTCCGGCGGGCACAGCGCGGGCTGGTCGGCGGACTCGGGACCCGGGTCGTGCGGCACGGGCACGCCGGGGGCCGCCACCGCGACCGCGAGGGGCCAGCCGGGCAGCGCGGTGACGACCGAGCGCTCGTCCGGGGACAGGTCGTACTCCATGCCGCAGTCCCAGGACGCCACGGCTACGGCGACCAGCGAGACGTCGTCGACGACGACGGTCCACCGGGCGCCGTCCCCGTCCTGGCCGAGCACCAGGCCGTAGCCGTCGGCCAGCGGGGGGAGACCGAGCGCGGCGCACGCCTCCGGATAGTCGTCGCCCAGCACACTCGGAAACTTCGCCGGCGTCAGCAGTACCGCCGTGAGCACATAGAGCGCATCGTCCGCGGCGGCGACGGCGTCCTCGTCCGTCCCGGCCATCCCAGCCTCCCCATCGGTTCGTCCAATGGCGGGCACCCTAGTGTGCGCGGGAAGCCCTTGTCACGACTCCCAGACGCACCCGAGCTGCAGGTTTCCGGTTGGACGGGGGCGAATCGACCACTCGGTACCGGGGAGCGGCACTCAGGTACCGGGCAGCCCCAGGAGTGCGCGAGCCACGTCCCGCGGCGGCTCGTCCCGTTCCCGTGCGAGGGCGATCACCGCCCGGCACGCCAGTTCGTTGACCCCGAAGGACAGGGCTTCCGGCGACACCCGGCCGACCGCCTCGTCGATACGGTCCCGATCGTCGTCCACACACGCCGCGACATAGGCGGCGGCCTCGAACAGGTTGTGGGAACGCGACCCGCCCGCCGCCTGTCCGTTCTTCGCCGCTGCCGAACGCCGAGCGGTACGGGATCTGTCCCAAGCCTCGCGGATCCTGCCGAACAAGTGGACCACCCTCCCCTTGCGATCGCCCTGCCTGACGGTGCATCTCTCGCTACTCAACGTAGAGTTGAAGTTCCGACGGCAGAAGGGGACGTCCATGGTGCGGCGCTTCGAACTACTGGCACGGATCAGGCGCATGGATCCCCACGAGGACGCGTCGGAGATCTACCGGCTGTCCTCGGCCTACGAATTCCCCTGGGACTTCGCCCGCGCCCTGGAGCTCGCGCTCTACCGCACCTACGCCGTGCCGAGGATCGGCCGGCTGCTCGCCGAGACGGCGGAGTTCACCGACCGGCCACAGAAACGGTACGACGACACCGCGCTGCTGCTCGACGCCGTCGTCGAGCACGGTTTCGACAGCGAGCAGGGCCGCACGGCGATCCGGCGCATCAACCGGATGCACCGCAGCTACGACATCGCCGACGACGACATGCGGTACGTCCTGTGCACGTTCGTCGTGATCCCCAAACGCTGGATCGACGCCTACGGTTGGCGCCGCATGTCCCGCCACGAGACCGTCGCCTCCGCCGTCCACTACCGCACGTTGGGCCGGCACATGGGCATCAAGGACATTCCCAATTCCTACGAGGAGTTCGAAGCCTGCCTCGACGCCTACGAGGCGGCCCACTTCGCCTGGGACGAGGGTGGGCGTCGCGTTTCCGACGCCACGCTCGACCTCATGGCCTCCTGGTATCCGCGCCCCCTCGCGCCGCTGCTGCGCGCAGGTACCCTCGCCCTGCTCGACGAGCCCCTCCTGCGGGCCTTCGGCTACGCACCGCCCAGCCCTGTCACCCGCGCGGCCGTGCGCCGTGCCGTCAGGCTGCGCGGGCGCGCGGTCCGCCTGCTGCCCCCGAGGCGCGCTCCGCACCATGCCCGTCAGAACAGGGAGATCAAGGGCTACCCGAACGGCTACCGGCTGGCGGAGCTGGGCACCCGCCCGGTCCCCGGCATCAGGGGCTGCCCGGTCCGCCACATCGACACGTCAGCCGTCGAGTGAAGCGATCGTCTCGCGCAGCCAGCTGAGTTCGGCGCGCGAGGTGGCCCGCGCGACGGTCAGTACGCCACGCCGGAAAGGGTCGTCCAACTCCTCGGCGCTCAGGGGCCGGTCCCCGTCGTAGAAGATGCTCGCGGGCTCCTCCAGGAACGTCAGCCGACGGCGCAGTACGACGGCCTGTGCGGCCGCGTCGTCCAGGTGCCGGAGGAAGGCGAGCACGGTGAACCAGCGGTTCTCGTCGCTGATGTCGCGCCGAGCGGGCTCGGCGAGCCGTCGGTGCAGCTCCCGCCGGCCCTCCTCGGTGAGCGTCAGGACGTGGCAACGTCGTGCCCGACCGGCCCGACGCGTTCGCGGCGGCGGTGGCCGGGCGGGGCTGACTCAGCCCGCTCGGACCGCCAGGGTCAGGAAACGGGCATCCTCGTCGACGTACACCGTCATGTCCCACCCGGAACCGGTCAGCAGCGGACGGAGGCTGGGCTCGGCACGCAGGTCGTCCGAAGTGAGCCGCCGCCCCTGCCGGGCCGCCAGCGCCGCCCGGCCGATCGGGTGGAAGAGTGCCAGAACGCCGCCCGGACGCACGACGCGCGCCAACTCCCGCAGATTCCCGGCCGGGTCGGGCAGGTGGGCGACGAGACCCGCCGCGAACACCGCGTCGAGCGACTGCGAACGAAGCGGCAGCGCGGCCACGTCGGTCAGCAGCAGACGTCCGTCGCGGTCCCTCCCGGCCCGTACGGCGGCCTGGAGCATGGCAGGTGTCAGATCGGCGCCGACGACCAGCCCCGAGGGCCCCACGGCCGCACGCAGCGGGGGCAGGGCGCGCCCGGTGCCGCAACCCGCGTCGAGCACGCGATCACCCTTGCGAAGCCCCAGGTCGGCGACCGCGGCCGCGTAGGCCGGACCGTCGTCCGGGAACCGGCGGTCCCAGTCGGCGGCCCGGGAGCCGAAGAATTCCTGGACGTGCGTGTGGTCGTCACTCATGCTCCGCATGATCCCCCGAGAGCGCGGAAGATGCCGCAGCGCACACGTTCGAGCCTGAAACGTTCGTTCCAGCGCTCCTCCGCGTCAGATGACCACACCTTCGAAGCGCGCCCTCACCGTGCGCCCGTTCCGGACTGCCGTCCGGGGCCCACGGGCCACGTGGACCACCGCGCAGGTCGTCTCCCGGCAGCGGCAGGTTCAGCGCGTGGATGCCCGTGCCCCGGCGCTCGTCAGCAACGCCGTCGCCGCCCTGCAGGCCGAGCGGTCCGCAGCCGTCCGCCATGCGACCGATCCGCCTTCGGTGCCCGGCGCCGACTACCGGGAGCCGACGCCGGGCACCGACCGCACGGTCGGGAGACCACGGCGCGGCGACCGGGCAGCAAGTGGTGCGCCAACGAGGCCGGACCCCTTCCCCGGCCGCCACCCGTGGCGCCGGCGTCGGCCGTCCGCGACCGGCCGGCCCCACGGGAGCGCGGTTCGATCCGATCGCCCTCGTCACGCGCGCAGCCGGTGCACCGGACGCGGGCGACAGCGCGCCCGGACCGGAACACCGGACACTGATCGACCTGTGCGCGTGCACACCGCCCGGCTCCTCGGCTCCGTCCGCCGACCGGCCCGGTGGCCGGGACAGCCGGCCCTCAGTCCGCCACCGACTTCTGGGCCAGGACCTTGTCCACGGTGACTCGGACGAGGAGTTCGCCCGGAACACCGTTGCGCGCACCGAACTCCTCGGCGCGCTCCTCGCCCATGTACCGTGCGCCGATGCGGGCGGCCCAGTGCCGCAACTCGCCCGGATCCTCCGAGATCCGCGCGCGGCCCTGCAGCACCACGAAGTGGAAGGGCGGCCGGTCGTCGTCCACGCACAGGGCGATGCGGCCGTCACGGACCAGATTGCGCCCCTTCACGGTGTCCTTGCCGGTGTTGAACACCAAGTCGTCCCCGTCCAGCAGGAACCAGATGGGCGCCACATGCGGGCTTCCGTCGGCCCGAACGGTGCAGAGCTTTCCGGTGCGGGTGCCGTCCGAGACGAACGCCCGCCATTCCTCATCGGTCATCTTCTGTGCCATGCCCCCCATCCTCCTTGCCCGGAGCACGGGCGTGGTGAAGGCTGGCGGACGGATCCCCCGGCCAGGGGGAGGCAACGCGTACGGGGAGACACGGGGAGATATCGGACCATGGTGCAGAACCAGGGACTCGGCTGGCTGCTTGACGATCTGACGGCGCGTGTCGAGCACGTACGGCACGCGTTGGTCCTGTCCAACGACGGATTGGTGACCGGAGCGAGCACCGGCCTTCGGCGCGAGGACGCCGAGCACCTCGCCGCCGTCTCGTCCGGGCTGCACAGCCTGGCCAAGGGCTCGGGCCGGCACTTCGGCGCCGGTCAGGTGCGCCAGACGATGGTCGAGTTCGACGACGCCGTGCTGTTCGTCACCGCTGCGGGTGCGGGCAGCTGCCTGTGCGTGCTCAGCGGAGCGGAGGCCGACATCGGGCAGATCGCGTACGAGATGACGCTGCTCGTGAACCGGGTGGGCGAGCACCTCGACGTCGATGCGCGGCAGCCGGGACACATATCGCCGACCGAGCTCTGACCTGGGCTTTCAGCCCATTGCTGGGGTCGGACGCGAGGTTTTCCACAGGCCTGCCACGGATGACGCGGCTGCGGCTACGGTTTTGTGTCAGCGGGTGCGAACAGCGCCTGCCACACACTCCACGGGGGAGACGAACCATGTCCGGCACCACCGTCACGCACAGGACCGCCGCAGCCGCCGAGCGGACCGGCACCGCCCGCGACGCCGCCGTCGCGCCGAATCGCGCGGCACGGCAACTGGGGCTCAAACGCAGCGAGTTCGACCTCGCGGTGCACCTCGGCCGGATCCGTACGGTACCCGACGACACGGGAGGCGGGCGGCGAGTCCCCCGCACCGAGATCGACCGGATCCGGGCGGCGAACGGCTTCCCCGAGGGGCTCCGGGCCGATGTCCGGACCGTTGGCACCACGGAGGGTGCGGCCCTCATGGACGTGACCAGGGCACGGTTCACCCGTCTGGCCCGGCTGGGACTGCTGGTGCCGGTGAAGTTCTATGTCAACCGGTACCGAGCCGTCGTCTGGCTGTATCTGGCCGAGGAGCTGCGGCGGTTCGCCGCCGACGAGCGAAACGCCGCACTGCTGAAGGGCCGCACAGCGGAAGCCCTCCGTACCCAGCTGGGGGAGGGGCTGGATCTGCGGCCCCGCAACTGGCGCGGAAGGCACCTGGGCTTTCTGCTCCGCCAGTCGGCCGACGACCCCTGGGCCCGGGCCGCGGCCGTGGCGTCCCTGCTCGACGCCGCAGAGGTCTCGGACGTCGTCACCGACCCCTACGAGCGCTCTCGTCTGCGCCGGTCCCGGCCCGCGCCGGCGGCGCACGGCTCGCCGGGCTCCCCGGCCGCACAGCTCGCCGAGGAGATCGTGACGGCTGCGGACCAGGACGAGATCGACTGGCTCCGCTCCGACCTGGCGGACGCGGTGGAAGCGGCCCGTCGGCAGTCTCCGGCCCCCCCGCCCGGCCCTGCGCGCCGTGCCGGTCCGGCCCGGCCCCGGGGACGGGCCGGATGAGGCGGGGGAGCCCCTGCCGCGCGAGACGCGGGTGGGCGTGCGGCACGACACGGAGAACACGGGCCCGCGCCAAGCGGAACGACCCGGACGGCTGAGCGGTCTGCTCGGCCGGCTGTGGCGCAGAGACTCCTGACCTACAGCGACCGGAAGAGGCCTTCCTGGACGACGGACACCAGCATCCGTCCCTCCGTGTCGTAGATCCGACCACGGGCCAGACCGCGCCCACCGGTCGCGATCGGCGACTCCTGGTCGTACAGGAACCACTCGTCCGCCCGAAACGGCCGATGGAACCACATGGCGTGGTCCAGCGACGCCATGTCGAACCCCCGGGGACCCCACAGCGGTTCCACCGGGATGCGCACGGCGTCCAGGAGCGTCATGTCGCTGGCGTAGGTCAGGGCGCAGGTGTGCACGAGCGGGTCGTCGCCGAGCGGCCCCACCGCGCGCATCCACACGGCGCTGCGGGGCTCGGCGCCCTCGACCTCCTCGGGGCTCCAGCGCAGCCGGTCGACGTACCGGATGTCGAAGGGCTGGCGGCGTGCCATCCGCTCCAGCTGCTCCGGCAGTGCGCCCAGGTGCTCCCGTACCTCTTCGGCGACCGTCGGCAGGGACTCGGGATCCGGGACCTTGCGGGCCGGCGGCAACTGGTGCTCGAAACTCCCCTGCTCAGGCTTGTGAAAGGAGGCGGTGAGCGTGAAGATCGTGCGGCCCTGCTGCACGGCGGTGACCCGGCGGGTGGTGAACGACCGTCCGTCCCGGTCCCGTTCGACCTGGTACACGATCGGCACACCCGGGCGACCGGGCCGCAGGAAGTACGCGTGCAGCGAGTGCACCGGGCGATCGCCGTCGGTGGTGCGGCCCGCGGCGACGAGTGCCTGGCCGGCCACCTGGCCGCCGAAGACCCGCTGCAGCGACTCCTCGGGGCTGCGGCCACGGAAGATGTTGACCTCGATCTGCTCCAGGTCGAGCAGTGCGACGAGGCTCTCGGCCGGATTCGTCATGGGCAGGGTTCTCCTGTGCTCACAGCTGGCCGACATCGGTGACCCGGACGACCGCACGACCCTCCGAGTCGGAGGCGGTGAGGTCGACCTCCGCGCTGATGCCCCAGTCGTGGTCGTCGTTCGGGTCGTCGAAGATCTGCCGCACACGCCACAGCCCGTTCCGCGGCTCCTCCTCGATGAGCAGCAGTTTCGGACCGCGGGCGTCAGGGCCGGTGCCGAGGTCGTCGTACTCGTCCCAGTACTTGTCCATGGCCTCGCCCCACGCGTCGGCGTCCCAGCCGGCGTCGGCGTCCATCTCGCCCAGCTCACCGACCTGGTCGAGGGCGGCGAGCTCGACACGGCGGAACATGGCGTTGCGGACCAGGACACGGAAGGCGCGCGAGTTGGCGGTGACCGGTCGTACCTGGTCGGCCTTCTCCTGAGCCTCCTCGGCGGTCATCTCCTCCGGGTTGGCGAGCTGCTCCCACTCGTCGAGGAGACTGGAGTCGACCTGACGCACCATCTCGCCGAGCCACTCGATCAGGTCCTGCAGGTCCTCGGACTTCAGGTCGTCCGGGACGGTGTGATCGAGGGCCTTGTAGGCGCTGGCCAGGTAGCGCAGCACGATGCCCTCGGTGCGGGCCAGTTCGTAGTGGGAGACCAGCTCGGTGAAGGTCAGTGCCCGCTCGTACATGTCGCGGATGACCGACTTCGGGGACAGCGGGTGGTCACCGACCCAGGGGTGGCTCCTGCGGTACGTGTCGTAGGCGTGGAAGAGCAGCTCCTCCAAGGGCTTCGGGTACGTGATGTCCTGGAGGCGCTCCATGCGCTCCTCGTACTCGACCCCGTCCGCCTTCATCGCGGCCACGGCCTCACCGCGCGCCTTGTTCTGCTGGGCGGCGAGGATCTGCCGCGGATCGTCCAGCGTGGACTCCACGACCGACACCATGTCCAGCGCGTACGACGGCGACTCCGGGTCCAGCAGCTCGAAAGCGGCCAGGGCGAACGTGGACAGCGGCTGGTTCAGCGCGAAGTCCTGCTGCAGGTCCACCGTGAGACGTACGATGCGTCCTTCGGCGTCCGGCTTGTCGAGTTTTTCCACGATGCCGCCGTCCAGCAGCGAGCGGTAGATGGCGATCGCCCGCCGGATGTGCCTGAGCTGCTGCCTGCGCGGCTCGTGGTTGTCCTCCAGCAGGTGCCGCATCGCGGAGAAGGCGTCGCCGGGACGGGCGATCACCGACAGCAGCATGGTGTGCGTGACCCGGAAGCGGGAGGTCAGCGGCTCCGGCTGGGAGCCGATGAGCTTCTCGAACGTGCTCTCCGACCAGGCCACGAAGCCCTCGGGAGCCTTCTTCCGGACGACCTTGCGCCGCTTCTTCGGGTCGTCACCGGCCTTGGCGAGCGCCTTCTCGTTCTCGACGACGTGCTCGGGCGCCTGAGCGACGACAAAACCCTCCGTGTCGAACCCGGCGCGCCCGGCCCGGCCGGCGATCTGGTGGAACTCCCTGGCCCTCAGCGTGCGGACCCGGGTGCCGTCGTACTTGGTCAGCGCGGTGAACAGCACGGTCCGGATCGGGACGTTGACGCCCACGCCCAGCGTGTCCGTCCCACAGATCACCTTCAGCAGGCCGGCCTGCGCGAGCTTCTCCACCAGTCGCCGGTACTTGGGCAGCATGCCGGCGTGGTGAACCCCGATGCCGTGCCGCACGTAGCGGGAGAGATTGCGGCCGAACTTCGTGGTGAAGCGGAAGTTGCCGATCAGCTCGGCGATCCGCTCCTTCTCCTCCCGCGTGCACATGTTGATGCTCATGAGCGCCTGCGCCCGCTCCACGGCCTGCGCCTGGGTGAAGTGCACGATGTACACGGGGGCCTGCCGGGCCGACAGCAGATCGGTGAGCGTCTCGGTGAGCGGGGTGTAGCGGAACTCGTAGGACAGCGGCACCGGGCGGGTCGCCGAGCGGACCACCGAGGTGGGGCGGCCGGTGCGGCGCGCGAGGTCCTTCTCGAAGAACGAGACGTCACCGAGCGTCGCCGACATCAGGACGAACTGGGCCTGCGGCAGTTCCAGCAGAGGGATCTGCCAGGCCCAGCCGCGGTCCGGCTCCGCGTAGAAGTGGAACTCGTCCATGACGACCTGGCCGATGTCCGCGTGCTTGCCGTCACGCAGCGCGATCGATGCCAAGACCTCGGCGGTGCAGCAGATGACGGGGGCATCGGAGTTCACGGAGGCGTCGCCGGTCAGCATGCCCACGTTCTCGGTGCCGAAGATCTTGCACAGCTCGAAGAACTTCTCCGACACCAGCGCCTTGATCGGAGCCGTGTAGAAAGTGACCTCGTCCCGGGCAAGAGCGGCGAAGTGCGCGCCCGCCGCGATCATGCTCTTGCCGGAGCCGGTGGGCGTCGACACGATGACGTTCGCGCCGGAGACCACCTCGATCAGCGCCTCCTCCTGATGGGGGTAGAGCGTGAGACCGCGCTCCTCGGCCCACGCCTCGAAGGCTTCGTACAGGGCATCGGGGTCGGCGGTCCGCGGCAGCTGATCGATGAGGGTCACGCCCCCATCTTGCCTGCCCCGGGCCGCGATGGGGGAATCGGCTGTCCGCGTGAAGATCACGAACGCTACGCTGGGTCGCCGACGCGGCAAGCGCGGAACCGGACAACTGCACAGCGGCACACGAGGAATGGGGCGGGCAACGGCGATGATGGGACCAGCACACTCACTGTCGGGCGCCGCGGCGTGGCTCGGCGTCGGAGCGGCGACCGCCGCCGCGGGACATCCGATGCCCTGGCCGGTGCTGCTCGCCGGAGCCCTGATCTGCGCCGGGGCGGCGCTCGCCCCGGACCTCGACCACAAGGCGGCCACCATCTCCCGCGCCTTCGGACCGGTCTCTCGGGGGCTGTGCGAGATCGTCGACAAGCTGTCCTACGCCGTCTACAAGGCCACCAAGAAGCGGGGCGACCCGCGCCGCTCGGGCGGACACCGCACGCTGACCCACACCTGGCTGTGGGCGGTCCTGATCGGCGGAGGCACTTCGGTCCTGGCCATCACGGGCGGGCGCTGGGCGGTCCTGGCGATCCTCTTCGTCCACATGGTGCTGGCCATCGAGGGCCTGCTCTGGCGGGCCACCCGGGGCTCCAGCAGCGACGTGCTGGTCTGGCTGCTGGCCGGCACCAGCGCATGGATCCTCGCCGGAATCCTGGACAAGCCGGACGGCGGCGCGGACTGGCTGTTCACCGCGCCGGGCCAGGAGTACCTGTGGCTGGGGCTGCCGATCGTGCTCGGCGCGCTGGTGCACGACATCGGGGACGCGCTGACCGTCTCCGGGTGCCCGATACTCTGGCCGATACCCGTGGGCCGCAAGCGCTGGTACCCCATCGGGCCGCCGAAGGCCATCCGGTTCCGGGCCGGCAGCTGGGTGGAGCTGAAGGTACTGATGCCGGTGTTCATGCTGCTCGGCGGAGTGGGCGGCGCGGCGGCACTCAACTACATCTGAGCGACGCGGGCCCGGCGGGCTCAGCCGGCTTCCCCGGCGTCCTGCCCCTCGCCGGCCCCGTAACGCCGCTCGAAACGGGCGACGCGCCCCTCCGAGTCCACCGTTCGAGCCTTGCCCGTGTAGAAGGGATGGCTCTCCGAGGAGATCTCCACGTCCACCACCGGGTAGGTCTCGCCGTCGTCCCACGCGATGGTCTGGTCGCTGGTCGCGGTGGACCGGGTGAGGAAGGCGTACCCGGCACTGCGGTCACGGAAGACGACAGGCCGGTAGTCGGGGTGCTTGTCCTGCTGCATGGCTGCTCCTCGTACGGCGGGGATCATGGGGGCGACGGCGGCGCGGGCCCGCTGTCGCGAGTGGCCTCAGCCCGGCAGGGAGTCCTCGTCGACCACGTGCATCGCGGCCTCTTCGGCGGAGGCGGCCGCGCCGTCGATGCCCACGTCCATGGCCACCAGCGCCGGCTCCTCGTCCTCGTGCGTCCCTTCGTCGGGTGCCACGAGCCGGCCGGACCGGTCCGCGCCGACCTCGTTGTCCAGCAGTTCCCCGTCGGTGCCGTCGGAGTCGCCCAGTCCGTCGCCGTCGGGCGCGAGCTCGTCCGGACGCTCCTCGGCAAGCCGCTGGTCCAGCGTTTCACCGCGGTGGCGTTCGGCGGCCGTCACACCGGTGTGCTCCACCGCCCAGGGACGCTCGGGCGGGGACCAGCCCCGGTCGAGCGGATCGTCGACACCGTCCTCCTCAAGGGTGTCCTCGCCGTCGAGCAGGCCGGTGTCCTCCCTCTGCTCGGATCCGTCGGGCTGGTAGACGTCATCTCCCCATCCGTCGACGCTGTTCACGGGTACCTCCAGGGGGTGGGGACCGGCCCCTTCTCACCGTGGACCGCGGCGGGTCGCCGCTGCACGGGGCACAGCCGTCACCCCTCGCGGAACCGCTCGGTTCCGGGGCCTGCCTCGAGCCGGTGCCTCCTCCCAGCCTTCCACTCCCGTTCGGGACCGCGCAACGGCACGGACCCCGCCGGGGTGACCGCCGGTCCCGGTCCTCCGGCTCCACCGGCCCGGCCGGCCCACGCCGCCGGCCGGCCCGGCACGGGCGACGCGTCGGCACCCTGCCCACGGTCCTGCCCACCGTGCTGCCCCTCGCCGGGACCCGGCCCGAGTCGTCCGGTGGTGGCGCCTTCTGTCCGTCCCGGCCGGAGCCGGGCGGCTCCGGGCCGCCCCGCACCCGAACGGCCCCTGCCCCGGTTGCCCACCCCGCCCCGGCCGGCCGGCCCCGCCCCGGTTGCCGGGCCCGGGAGCACCCGGCCCTCGGAGGAAGCCGCGACACGGCTACCCGTGCCAGGACCGCCACAGCGCCGCGTAGGCGCCGTCCGCCGCGACGAGTTCGTCGTGGCTGCCCAGCTCACTGATCCGGCCGTTCTCGACCACGGCGATGACATCCGCGTCGTGGGCGGTGTGGAGGCGGTGGGCGATCGCGATCACCGTGCGGCCGTCCAGGACCCGGGCCAGGGACCGTTCGAGATGGCGCGCGGCCCGCGGGCCGAGCAGCGACGTCGCCTCGTCCAGCACCAGCGTGTGCGGATCGGCCAGCACCAGGCGGGCCAGTGCGATCTGCTGTGCCTGCGCAGGGGTGAGCGCGAAGCCGCCCGAGCCGACCTCGGTGTCCAGACCCTTCTCGAGCCCACGGGCCCAGTCGTCCGCGTCGACCGCGCCCAGCGCCGCCCACAGCTCGGCGTCGGTGGCGCCGCTCCTGGCCAGACGGAGGTTGTCGCGCAGGGAGCCCACGAAGACGTGGTGCTCCTGGTTGACCAGGGCGACGTGCGAGCGGACCCGTTCGGCGGACATCCGGGAGAGTTCCGCGCCGCCCAGGGTGATCCGGCCTTCCCGGGGACCGTAGATGCCGGCCAGCAGCCTGCCCAGTGTGGACTTGCCGGCGCCCGAGGGGCCGACCAGGGCGAGCCGGGTGCCGGGGGCGACCTCCAGCGACACCTTGCGCAGCACGTCCACCCCCTCGAGGTAGCCGAAGTGCACCCGGTCGGCGTGCACATGCCGTCCCTCGGGGGAGAGCGTGCCGTCACCGGCGTCCGGCTCGATGTCCCGCACGCCCACCAGCCGGGCCAGCGAGACCTGGGCCACCTGCAGCTCGTCGTACCAGCGCAGGATGATGCCGACCGGGTCGACGAGCATCTGTGCGATCAGGGCCGCCGTGGTCAGCTGGCCGACCCCGATCCAGCCCTGGAGGACGAAGACACCACCGATGAGCAGGACGGAGGCGAGCACGGTCACATGGGTGACGTTGATGACGGGGAAGAGCACCGACCGCAGCCAGAGGGTGTATCGCTCCCAGGCCGTCCACTCCCTGATCCGGCGCTCCGAGAGTTCGATACGACGGGCGTCGAGGCGATGGGACTCCACGGTGCGCCCGGCGTCCACCGTCTCGGCGAGCGTGGCGGCCACCGCGGCGTACCCGGCGGCCTCCGAGCGGTAGGCGGCGGGCGCCCGGCGGAAGTACCAGCGGCAGCCGATCACCAGCAGCGGCACCGCGATCAGTACCGCGGGCGCCAGCGGCGGTGCCGTGACCACCAGGCCACCGAGCAGCAGCACCACCCAGACGGCGCCGATCGCCAGCTGGGGCACGGCCTCGCGCATGGCGTTGGCGAGCCGGTCGATGTCCGTGGTGATCCGGGAGAGCAGGTCACCCGTGCCCGCCCGCTCCAGCACGCCGGGCGGCAGTCCGACCGACCGCACCAGGAAGTCCTCGCGCAGGTCGGCCAGCATCCGCTCGCCGAGCATGGCCCCCCGCAGCCGTACCTCGCGCACGAACACGGCCTGCACGACGAGGGCGAGCACGAAGAACGTGGCCGTGAGGCCCAGATGCAGCTCGCGGGCGTCGTCCGAGACCCGTTCCACGAGCCCGCCCAGCAGGTAGGGGCCGGCCATCGAGGCGATCACGGCGACGGTGTTGACGGTGACGAGGAAGAGGAACGCCCGACGGTGCCGGCGCAGCAGCTCTCCCACGTACGCGCGCACGGTCGGGCGAGCGCCGACGGGCAGGGTGCTCGCGGTCGTGGGAGCCGCCGGGTCGTAGGACGGGGGCGCGACGCCGGTCATGCCGTTTCCTCGATCTCTTCCAGTCGGTGCAGTACGTCGTCGCTCAGGGCGCCGTCCTGTGCGTCACCACGTCCGTCATGTCCCTCACCGCGTCCCTCACGGCGGTCGCCGTCGCGGGCGTCGTCGGGCAGGGACCTCGCCGGCCCCCTCCCGGCCGGTACACCGTCGTGGCGCGCAGCGCTCTCCTCGTCGGTCTCGCGGGTCACCACCGCCCGGTACCGGGGCTCGGTGTGCAGCAGCTCCCGGTGGTCGCCGACCGCCGCGACCTCGCCGTCGTGGAGGAACACGATCCGGTCCGCGCGGTCCAGCAGCAGCGGGGACGAGGTGAACACCACGGTGGTGCGCCCCGCGCGCAGGGCCCGCACGCCCTCCGCGATCCGCGCCTCGGTGTGCGAGTCCACGGCCGAGGTCGGCTCGTCCAGGACCAGCGCCTCCGGGTCCGTGATCAGGGACCGCGCCAGTGCCAGCCGCTGGCGCTGGCCGCCCGACAGCGACCGGCCCCGCTCGGTGATGCGGGCGTCCATCGGGTCGCCCGCGCCGAGCGAGCCCTGCGAGAGCGCCGTCAGTACGTCACCGCACTGCGCGGCGGTCAGCGCGTCCTCGGCGCCGACGGCACCGGACGCGGGCACATCAAGGAGTTCGCGAAGCGTGCCGGAGAGAAGCACCGGGTCCTTGTCCTGGACCAGGACGGCGGTGCGGGCGGACTTCAGGGGCAGCTCGTCCAGCGGCACCCCGCCCAGCAGGGCCGACGTGCCCTTCTCCGAGGGATGCCCGCCGAGGCGTTCCGCCAGCCGTCCGGCCGCGTCCGGGTCCCCGCACACCACGGCGGTGAACCGGCCCGCCGGGGCCAGGAGACCGGTGGCCGGGTCGTACAGGTCACCGGTGGGGATCTCGGCGGCGCGTGACCCCGTGGTGTCCGTGGCGCGTTCCAGGGCCAGCACCCGTGCGGCCCGCTTGGCCGAGGGCTTGGAGAAGGAGTACGCCATGGCGATCTCCTCGAAGTGACGCAGGGGGTAGGTGAGGATCATGACGGAGCTGTAGACGGTGACGAGCTCGCCCACGCCGATGCGGCCCTCGCGGGCCAGGTGGACGCCGTGCCAGACCACCGCGATCAGCAGCAGTCCCGGCAGCAGCACCTGGATCGCGGAGATCAGGGACCACATGCGGGCGCTGCGCACGGCCGCGTGGCGCACCTCCTGGGAGGCACCGCGATAGCGGTCGAGGAAGAGTTCCTCGCCGCCGATGCCACGCAGCACCCGCAGTCCGGCGACGGTGTCGGAGGCGAGTTCCGTGGCACGACCGGCTTTGTCGCGCTGGACGTCGGCCCGCCGGGTGGCCCGGGGCAGCAGGGGCAGCACCGCGAGGGCCAGCACCGGCAGGCCCACGATCACGACGACGCCGAGCGCCGGCTGGTAGACGACCAGTGCCACACAGACCAGCACGATCGTGAACGCGGCCGCGGTGAAGCGGGAGACGGCCTCCACGAACCAGCCGATCTTCTCGACGTCACCGGTGGACACGGCCACGACCTCCCCGGCCGCGACGCGCCGGGTCAGTGCCGAGCCCAGCAGCGCCGTCTTGCGGGCCAGCATCTGCTGGACGCGGGCGGCCGCGGTGATCCAGTTGGTGACGGCGGCGCGGTGCAGGAAGGTGTCGCCGACCGCGTTGCCCGCGCAGCACAGGACCATGAGGCCGCCCGCGAGGGCGAGCCGGCTGCCCGAGCGGTCGACGACCGCCTGGATGGCGAGACCGACGCAGAAGGGCAGGGCGGAGACGGAGGCGAAGTGCAGCAGGCCCCAGGCCAGTGCCTTGAGTTGGCCACCGAGCTGGTTGCGGAACAGCCACCACAGGAATCGGGGGCCCGAGCGTGCGTCCGGCACGCCCGGGTCGGGATACGGAAGGTCTTGGATCTGCATGACGTCCCAGTGGCTCGTGTCAGGAGGTGCCGTCGCTATGCGGCATCAAGAGGCTGCAAACCGTGAAAGGTTCGCGTTGCCACGTGCCCAAAATCAAGCGGTTTTCCGCGGTGGGGCACCAATCCGGCTCCGGACCGCCACACGTCGCCGGCACACATCCACGGGGCTTCACTCGCGCACACCCGCGGCGCCCCACCCGCGTTCGCCCGCCGAAGTCCTGACGGCATGCCCGGGGCGAGTGCGACGATGGACGGATGGCGAGTGGTGGCGTACGGCATACGGCGGTCGCGATGGCGGCCCTTGGCTCCCTGCTGACGGTGACGGCGCTGTCCGCCTGCGGCGGCCCGACGGAGCACGGAGCGGACGTCGGGGCGAGCGTGCCCCCCGGCGGAGCGGGCCGGAGCAGTGCGACGGCCGACCCGACCACGGTCCCCGGCGTCGGCGACCGGCTCCAGCGCCGCATCCCAGCCGACTCGCGTCAGGTGGTCGCGGTGTACGGAGACGGCAGGGACTCCGCCGACTCCATGGCCGTGCTCTACACGAAGCGGGGCTCCGCCTGGCACCGCGCCCGCAGTTGGGCGGCACACAACGGCACGAAGGGCTGGACGACCGACCACCACGAGGACGACAAGCGCAGCCCGGTCGGCGTGTTCACACTCAGCGACGCGGGCGGCGTGCTCCCGGACCCGAATCCGGCCCCCGGCACGGGCCTGCCCTACAGCCGGTCCGAGAGCTTCGCGGCACCACGCTGGTGGGCGAAGTCGTACTGGCACGACTTCGACTACGTCATCGCCGTCGACTACAACCGCGTCAAGGGAACCCCGCCGAACGACCCGACCCGACCCGAGGGTTCGGCCAAGGGCGGTTCGATCTGGCTCCACATGGACCACGGCAGCGGTACGTCGGCCTGTGTCAGCCTGCCCAAGCCGGCGATGGAGTACCTGCTGCGCACGCTCGACCCGGACCTGCACCCCGTGGTGGTGATGGGGGACAGGGCGGAGCTGAAGGCCTGAGCCTCCCGGCACCCGGTTCAGGCGGTGTGACGGTGGCGCCGGCCGGTGTCGGGCCCGTCGACCAGGGTGTCCAGCAGCCCGCCCAGCACCGAGCGCTGTTCGTCGCTCAACGGGGCGAGGATCTCCTCGGCGGCGGACCGGCGTGCGGCGCGCAGTTCCCTGAGGGCCGCACGCCCGTCGTCGGTCAGCTCGATCCGGATGACGCGGCGGTTGGCGGGGTCCGGGGCGCGGCGCACCTTCCCGGCCGTCTCCAGCCCGTCGACCAGTGTCGTCACCGCCCGGGGCACGACCTCCAGGCGCTCGGCGAGATCGGCCATGCGCGGGGGCGAGCCGTAGTGCGCCAGCGTGCGCAGCAGCCGGGACTGGGCCGGGGTGATGCCGAGGTCACGGTGCTCGAGATGACGCTTCTGGATGCGGTACACCCTGCGGGTGAGCCGCAGCAACTGCTCGGCGAGCAGTCCGTCGGGATCGGGGGCGGTCATGCGGGAACAATATCAGGATGACGTTCATTGTGAGTATAGGTAACAATGACCTGCGATCCGTAAGATCCGCGCATGCCCGTGGCAGTGTCCGAAGGCCTGCCGCCCGGAAGGCTCCGCGGACCTCCCGTCGCCGCCTCCGAAGGAGCCCATGCACCCCGATCGCGAATCCGCCTGGACCGCACCCGCCGACGCGAAGGAACAGCCCCGGCAGGTGCGCCGCATCCTCAAGCTGTTCCGCCCCTACCGCGGCCGCCTCGCGGTCGTCGGTCTGCTGGTCGGCGCCGCGTCCCTGGTGTCGGTCGCCACGCCCTTCCTGCTCAGGGAGATCCTCGACGTCGCGATCCCCGAGGGGCGCACGGGCCTGCTGAGCCTGCTCGCCCTCGGCATGATCTTCGGCGCCGTCCTCACCAGTGTCTTCGGCGTGCTGCAGACCTTGATCTCCACCACCGTGGGTCAGCGCGTCATGCACGACCTGCGCACCGCCGTCTACGGACGGCTGCAGCAGATGTCCCTCGCCTTCTTCACCCGCACCCGCACCGGTGAGGTCCAGTCCCGCATCGCCAACGACATCGGCGGCATGCAGGCCACCGTCACCTCCACGGCGACCTCCCTGGTCTCCAACCTCACCAGCGTGGTCGCCACGATCGTCGCCATGGTCGTCCTCGACTGGCGCCTGACCGTCGTCTCGCTGCTCCTCCTCCCGGTGTTCGTGTGGATCAGCCGCCGCGTCGGCAGGGAGCGCAGGAAGATCACCACCCGGCGCCAGAAGCAGATGGCCGCGATGGCCGCCACGGTCACCGAGTCGCTCTCCGTCAGCGGCATCCTGCTCGGCCGCACCATGGGCCGGTCCGACTCGCTCACCCGTGCCTTCGCGGACGAGTCCGAGAGCCTGGTCGACCTCGAAGTGAGGTCGAACATGGCGGGCCGCTGGCGGATGGCCGTCATCACGATCGTCATGGCCGCCATGCCGGCCGTCATCTACTGGACGGCCGGCATCGCCCTGCAACTCGGCGGCCCCGGCGTCTCCCTCGGCACGATCGTCGCCTTCGTCTCGCTCCAGCAGGGGCTGTTCCGTCCGACCGTGAGCCTGCTGTCGACCGGCGTGCAGATCCAGACCTCCCTCGCGCTCTTCCAGCGCATCTTCGAGTACCTCGACCTGCCGATCGACATCACCGAGCGCCAGGACTCCGTCCACCTCGACCACATCAAGGGTGAGGTCCGCTTCGAGAACGTCGAGTTCGGCTACGGCGGCAAGGGCGGCCCGGTCCTCGACGGCATCGACATCACCGTCCCCGCCGGCAGTAGCCTCGCCGTCGTCGGCCCCACCGGCGCCGGCAAGTCCACGCTCGGTCACCTGGTGCCGCGGCTGTACGACGTGACGCGCGGCCGGGTCACCCTCGACGGTGTCGACGTGCGCGACCTCGACTTCGACACCCTCGCTCGCGCGGTCGGCGTCGTCTCGCAGGAGACGTACCTCTTCCACGCCTCCGTCGCCGAGAACCTGCGCTTCGCCAAGCCGGACGCCACCGACGCCGAGATGGAGGCGGCGGCGAGGGCCGCGCAGATCCACGACCACATCGCCGCCCTGCCCGACGGCTACGACACCGTCGTCGGCGAGCGCGGCCACCGGTTCTCCGGCGGCGAGAAGCAGCGCCTGGCCATCGCCCGCACCATTCTGCGCGACCCGCCCGTCCTGGTCCTGGACGAGGCGACCAGCGCACTGGACACCCGTACGGAGGCCGCGGTACAGGGCGCCATCGATTCCCTGTCCGCCAACCGCACCACCATCACCATCGCCCACCGCCTCTCAACCGTGCAGGGCGCTGACCGGATCGTGGTCCTCGATTCCGGGCGTCTGGCCGAACAGGGCACGCACGAGGCGTTGCTGGCGCAGGACGGGAGATACGCCGCACTGGTCCGCCGGGACGCCCGACTGGAGCCGACAAGATGAAGATATGCCGGGTTTGTACGCATGTGGGGGTTACCGTGCCCGCATGCAGATGAACACTCCGCCACGGAGCGCGAGGAGCGCGAGGAGCGCCAGAGGCCCCCGGGGGAGCCTCAAGAGCCCCAGAGGTCTCAGAGGTCCCAGAACCCCCCGGAGGGCGGTCCGGCTGACGCGCCGGGGCCGCGTCGCGCTGATCGCGGTCGGCGCAGTCGTGGCCGGTGCCGCGGTGGCGGTGCCGCTGCTGACGACCGACGACGAGGGCGAGTCCCGTCCCACGTCCCTGGTCGTCCCGGAGGGCTGGCGCGCGACCCAGGTCTACGGGGCCGTCGACAAGGTCCTCGCCCTGCCCGCGGGCACCACCAAGAAGTCCTTGGCCAAGGCCAACCTCAAGCTGCCGAACGACGCCGAGGGCAACCCCGAGGGCTACCTCTTCCCGGCGACCTATCCGCTCGGTGAGAACCCCACCCCGGAAGAGCTGCTGGCGGCCATGGTCGACAAGGCCAACAAGAGGTTCACGGGCGCGCCGGTCGCCGCGGGCGCCCAGCGCAACGCGCTGAACGTCTATCAGGCGGTCACCATCGCCAGCATCGTGCAGGAGGAGGCCGCCACCGAGGAGGACATGGGCAAGGTGGCCCGCGTGATCTTCAACCGGCTGGAACGCGGCATGCCGCTGCAGATGGACTCCACCATCAACTACGCCCTGGGCCGTTCCACCCTGAAGACCACCACCAAGGACACGAAGATCGACAGTCCTTACAACTCGTACCAGCGCATGGGATTGCCGCCCACCCCCATCGCCAGTCCGGGTGACGACGCGATGAGCGCCGCGATCAACCCGACCCCCGGCGACTGGCTGTACTTCGTCACGGTCAAGCCGGGCGACACCCGGTTCACCGCCGACTACGCCGAACACCAGCGCAACGTGGCCGAGTTCAACCGCCTCCAGGAGAGCGCCTCGAAGCAGGCCGAGGCCGCCAAGTGACCGGTCGGGGCGTCAAGCGGCGACCTGCTCCCCCTCGGCCAGCAGCCGCCTGATGTCCCGCACGGCCGCGCGTCCCGCACGGTTGGCGCCGATGGTGCTCGCGGAGGGGCCGTAGCCGACGAGATGGATCCGCGGGTCGGCGACCGCGCGTGTCCCCTCGACCCGGACACCGCCGCCGGCCTCCCGCAGCCGCAGTGGCCTCAGATGGTCGATGGCGGGGCGGAACCCGGTCGCCCACAGGACGACGTCCGCGACCACCCGCCGCCCGTCGCTCCACGCCACGCCCTCGGGCGTGATCCGGTCGAACATCGGCTGCCGGTCCAGCACACCCGACTCCAGCCCGGCCCGGATCGCCTCGTTCAGCGGCAGCCCCGTCACCGAGACGACACTCCTGGGCGGCAGGCCCTGCCGCACCCGTTCCTCCACGAGTGCCACCGCCGCCCGGCCCGCGTCCTCGTCGAAGGGTCCCTCGCGGAAGACGGGGGGCCTGCGGGTCACCCATGTGGTGGCCGCCGCGTACGGGGCGATCTCCAACAGGTGCTGCGTTCCCGAGGCACCGCCGCCCACCACGATCACGCGCAGCCCCGCGAACTCCTCCGGTCCGGCGTACTGCGCGGTGTGCAGCTGCCGCCCCCGGAAGGTCTCCTGCCCGGGATAGCGCGGCCAGAAGGGCCGGTCCCAGGTGCCGGTCGCGTTGATCAGCGCACGCGTCGACCAGGGACCGGCCGGCGTCTCGACGAGCAGCCGCCCGTCGGTCCCCTCGCGGACGGCGTGGACATCGACGGGCCGTCGTACCCGCAGGTCGAACGTCCGCTCGTACTCCGCGAAGTACCCGCTCACCACCTCGGCGGACGGCCGCGCCGGATCGGCCCCGGTCAGCTCCATGCCCGGCAGGGCGTGCATCCCGTGGACCTTGCCGTACGTCAGCGACGGCCAGCGGAACTGCCAGGCGCCGCCGGGCCCGGGGGAGTGGTCGAGCACCACGAAGTCGCGCTCCGGCTCGAACCCGGTGCGCCGCAGGTGGTAGGCGGCGGCGAGTCCGGCCTGACCGGCACCGATGACGACGACCTCGACCTCACGCGTGTTGTTCACGTTTCTACCAACGGCGCCGGAGGCCCCGATCTTCCCCCGGTGTCAGGATGGGGGCATGCCAGAAGCCTTCACCACCCGTGTCCTCAACCTCGCCACCGGCTCGGCGGAGCGGGTCGCCGACATCACCGGTGACTGCGAGTCCTTCCTGCGCGAGGCGGCGTCCGGCCGCGACGGCCTCCTCAACGTCTTCGTCCCGCACGCCACCGCCGGAATCGCGATCATCGAGACCGGCGCCGGCAGCGACGACGACCTGCTGTCGGCCCTGCACACCCTGCTCCCGGCCGACGACCGCTGGCAGCACCGCCACGGCAGCCCCGGCCACGGCCGGGACCACGTCCTGCCCGCCTTCGTACCACCGCACGCGACACTGCCGGTGATCGGCGGCCGCCTGGAACTCGGCACCTGGCAGTCGGTGTGCCTGGTGGACACCAACCGGGACAACCCCGACCGCCGGGTGCGGCTGAGCTTCCTCGGCTGACGGCAGCGGTCCGCAGGGGGCGGGGTCCTACTCCACCGCCATCTCGCCCAGCTCCGACCAGCCCTCCTGGTCGACCGTCGTGTTCACAATGCGCGGCGTGCGGGCGAGGTGGGGCGGCAGCTTCTCCTGCGCGGCCCGGAAGTGCGCGGACCGGACGTGGGCCGCGCCCGCCTCGTCGTCGCGGAACGCCTCGACCAGGACGTACTCCGTGGGGTCGTCGAGGCTGCGCGACCAGTCGAACCAGAGGCAGCCCGGTTCCGCCCGGGTGGCCCGGGTGAACTCGCCGGCGATCTCCGGCCACCGGTCCGCGTGTTCGGGGAGTACCTGGAACTTCGCCGTGATGAAGATCATGGGTTCGCCTTCTGTGATCGTGAGCATGGGCGTGGGTGGTGCGGGCCGGGGACGGAGCGAGTGCCTTGCCGTCCGTATCCGTACCCGGTTCCGGGTTGCCGGCACCCTTCGGCTGGGCCAGGTGAGGCAGCCGTTCGGCGCTCTCTTTCCGGGGCGGTGGTCAGACCTCCGGGTGGTCAGGCCTCCGTCCGCGTCCGCCCCCGCCCCACCAGCCGCTTCACCAGCGGCCAGGCAAGGAGCAGCACGATCACCGCGTACACCGTCACCGAGAACGGCGTGTTGACCAGGCCCGACACGCTGCCGTCGCTGATCTGCAGGGCGCGGCGCAGTTGCTGCTCGGCGTTCGGGCCGAGGATGACGCCGATCACCGCGGGCAGGACGGGCAGCCCGTAGCGCCGCATGCCGAACCCGATCAGACCGATGACCAGCAGGATCACCAGGTCGATCACCTCGCCGCCGACCGCATACGCGCCGACCGCTGCGAAGAACATGATCCCCGCGTAGAGGTACGGACGCGGGATGCGCAGCAGCTTGGCCCACACCGGTGCCAGCGGCAGGTTCAGCGCCAGCAGCAGCACCATGCCGACGAAGAGCGAAGCGATCAGGCCCCACACCAGCTCGGGCTCCCGTTCGAAGAGCAGCGGGCCCGGCTGGATGCCGTACTGCTGGAAGGCGGCCAGCATGACCGCGGCGACCGCGGTGGTCGGCAGGCCCAGGGTCAGCATGGACACCAGCGTGCCCGCCGCCGAGGCCGACGCCGCCGACTCGGGACCGGCCACGCCCTCGATGGCGCCCTTGCCCCACTCGTCCTTGTGCTTGGACAGCCGCTTCTCCGTGACATACGAGAGGAACGTCGGTATCTCCGCGCCGCCCGCCGGAATCGCTCCGAACGGGAAGCCGATGAACGGGCCGCGCAGCCAGGACTTCCAGGTGCGCCTCACATCGCCGCGGCCGAGCCAGGGACGGCCCACCGGGATCGGCTCACCCCCGCCGCGCCGCAGGTGCGCGGCCACCCACAGCGCCTCGCCGATCGCGAACAGGCCGACCGCCACGATCACCACGTCCACACCGTCGGCGAGTTGCAGCGAACCGAAGGTCAGCCGCTGCTGGCCGGTCATCTGGTCCAGGCCCACCAGGCCGATCGTCAGACCGATCAGCAGCGAGGCCAGACCTCTGATCCGCGACGAACCCAGCACCGACGTCACGGCGATGAACGCCAGCACCATGATGGCGAAGTAGTCCGGCGCGCCGATGTCCACCGCCAGGTCGGCGACGGTCGGGGCGAGGGCCACCAGCAGCATCGTGCCGATCATGCCGCCGGCGAAGTGGCCGATGGCGGCGGCGGCGAGTGCCTGCGCGCCGCGGCCCGCCTTGGCCATGGGGTTGCCCTCCATGGCCGCGACCACGGCGGCGCTCTCGCCGGGGGTGTTGAGCAGGATGGAGGTGGTCGAACCACCGAACATCGCGCCGTAGTAGATGCCCGCGAACATGATGAACGCGGCGACCGGGTCCAGCCCGTACGTCACCGGCAGCAGCAACGCCACCGCCATCGCCGGGCCGATGCCGGGCAGCACGCCGATGGCCGTGCCGAGTAGCACGCCGAGGGCGGCCCACAGCAGGTTGACCGGAGTGAGCGCCGTACCGAACCCGTCCATGAGGGAGTTGAGGGCGTTCATGTCAGAGCACTCCCATCAGCGGACCGCCGGGCAGCGGCACGCCGAGCAGCTTGTCGAAGACGACGTAGGTGATCAGGGACAGCACCGCGGCGATCAGCGGATCGCGGTCCACGCGGCGGCTGCCGAGCGCGAAGGCGGCGCCCCAGAAGAGCAGCGCGCCCGCGACGGGGAAGCCGGCCGGCTCGATCAGGGCCGCGGAGCCGAGGAAGATCCCGGAGAGCAGCAGCACCGTGCGCCAGTCGGCCGGTTCGGACAGGTCGACGTCCTCGCCGCCCTCGGCCTCGCCCCGGCCGCCGTGCAGCACGTCGACGGCGAGCAGCGCGGCGATCACCAGCAGACCGGCGCCGACCACGACCGGCACGGTCTTCGGGCCCACCGGGCCGCGCTGGGTGATGTCGACGTCCATGGTCAGCGCGTCGGTCAGGACGAGCACGCCGAGCGCCAGCAGCAGGACGCACACGCCGAGTTCGGAGTGCTCGCGCAGCCACGAGCGGCGGCCGGCGGCCCTGCCCCCGCGGTCCTCGGGGAGTTCGGTGCGCGTCGTCACAGTCCCAGCTCCTTCAGCACCGACACCACGCGCTCGTCCTGGGCGTCCAGGAAGTCGCCGAACTTCTCCCCGGTCAGGAAGGCGTCGTCCCAGCCGTTCTGGTCCATGGACTTCTTCCACTCGGGGGAGTCGTGCAGTTCCTCGAAGAGGCGGACCAGCTTGTTGCGCTGCGCCTCGGACAGGCCGGGCGGGGCGACGATGCCGCGCCAGTTGGTGAAGTCCACGTCGTAGCCGGATTCCTTGAGGGTGGGTGCGTCCTTGAGGTCGTCCACCCGTTCGGGACCGGTCACCGCGAGCACCCTCAGCTCGCCCGCCTTGATCTGGTCCAGGTACTCGCCGACGCCGGAGACCCCGAAGCCGACCTTGTTGCCGAGGATCGAGGCGAGCAGCTCGCCGCCGCCGTCGAAGGGGATGTAGTTGACCGACTTCGGCTGGATGCCGGCGGCCTGCGCCATCAGCATCGGGGCGAGGTGGTCGGGCCCGCCCGGCGACGAACCACCGCCGACGGGGATCTTGCCCGGGTCCTTCTTCCAGGCGTCGATCAGCTCGTCGATCGTCTTGTACGGCGAGTCCTTGGCGACCACGACGACGTCCTGCTCCTCGGTGAGCCGCGCGATCGGCGTGGCGTCGGCGAGGGTTTTCGGGGCGTGGTTGGAGCGGGCGGCGCCCACGACGCCGAGGCCCATGGACATGGCGAGCTTGCCGTTGCCGTGCTCGCTGACCAGCCGGCTCAGGCCCACCGTGCCGCCCGCGCCGGGCAGGTTGAACACCTCGATGTTGTGCGTGAGCCCCGCGTCCTCGGCGTTCTTCGCGGCCGTGCGGGCGGTGATGTCGTAGCCGCCGCCGGGCGTGTTGGGAACCATGAAGCGCAGGCCCGGGATCTGGGTGCCGGAGTCCGAGTCGTCGCCCGAGGAGAGCAACGGCGGTCCGGCCAGCACGAGCACGGCGGCCCCGAGCAGGGCAAGGGGGGTGCGCAGGCGCACGTATGACACCACCTGTCGGTTGGGTAGAGCGGTACGGGGAGCCCTGTGGGGGAGGGTGACGTGGGCCACATGGTGCCCGCGGGTCCGCCGCGTGTCTTCCTTGCGGAACCAAGGGAGGTTGTGTTCATTGCGGTCGCCAAAACCGCGTGATCTACGTCGCCGTCGGATCGCCGGTTCATTGCGAAGAAGGCACATCTCTTTCCTTCGCCGCAGGTGGGCACCATGATGGCGACCCGGCACACCCGCCGGCCCCGGCCGGTCACCACACCCCGCCCCCACTTCCTACGTCAGCCGAGAACGAGTCCGCCGTGGCCCCCGCCTTCCGCCGTCAGACCCTCGCGGGCGAGATGCTGGTCCTCCAGCTCGCCATCGTCGTGGTCGTCCTGTGCGCGGTCGCCGCCGTCTCGCTCGCCCAGTCCAGGGCCACCTTCAACCGCGTCGAGGGGCGCCGGGTCACCGCCCTGGCCGAGCAGCTGGCCGCCACGCCGCTGGTCCGCAGCCAGCTGCTGAGCCCCCTGCCGCGGGAGGCCCTCGCCCCGCTGGTCAACTCCACCCAGACCCAGTCCGGGGTCACCTCCGTCACGGTGGCCGACGCCGAAGGCCGCGTCGTCAGCTCCACCGACCCCACGCTGATCGGCGCCGGGCTGCCGCGCGGGAAGGGCGCCGACGCATCGAGCGGCTGGTCGGGGCCGCTGACCGTGCAGGGCGGCCGGGAACTCGTCGCCCAGGTGCCGGTGCTCGGCGCCACCCGGGAGACCCTCGGCCGGCGCCTCGGCACGGTCATGGTCGGCGAGGCGGACCCGACGGTGTGGCAGCGCCTCAGCGGGGCCTCCTCCTACCTGCTCGCCTACCTCGGCATCGCCAGCGGCCTCGGCGTGGCCGGTTCCTGGCTGCTGGCCCGGCGCGTCAAACGCCAGACCCTCGGCCTGGAGCCGCGCGAGATCGCGGGCCTCGCCGAACACCGCGAGGCCATGCTGTACGGCATCGCCGAGGGTGTCGTCGCCCTGGATCCGCAGCACCGGCTCACCCTCGTCAACGAGATGGGCCGGCGCCTGCTCGACCTGCCCGCCGACTGCGTGGGCCAGAGCCTGGACGGGCTCGGCATCGACGGGCGGCTGCGCGACGTCCTCGCCGGTGCCACGCCCGAGGCGGCCGAGCCGCGCGACGAGGTCGTCGTCCGCCACGGCCGGGTCCTGGTCATGAACCGGATGACCGTCACCAAGGACGGCCGCGTGCTCGGTTCGGTCACCACCCTGCGCGACCGCACCGAACTCGCCCGCCTGGAACGGGAGATCGGCTCCTTCCGCAGCACCTCCGAGCTGCTGCGCGCCCAGGCCCACGAGTTCGCCAACCAACTGCACACCATCTCCGGGCTCATCCAGATCGGCGAGCAGGAAGAGGTGGTGCGCTACGTCCGCGGGCTCAACCAGCGCCGCCAGTCCCTGGACGTCACCCTCAGCCGCCGGGTCCGGGACACCGCCGTGGCCGCGCTGATCACGGCGAAGTCCTCCCTGGCGGCCGAGCGCAGAGTCGCGCTGCGCGTCTCGGACCGCACGGCGCTGGACCGGCTGGAGCCGGCGGACGCCGCCGACGTGGCGACCGTCGTCGGCAACCTCGTCGACAACGCCGTGGACGCCGCCGCGGCCCCGGGAGGCGAACACGAGGCCTGGGTCGAGGTCGAACTGCGGCAGGACGCCGCGAGCGTCGAGATCGTGGTCCGCGACTCCGGGCCCGGCGTGGCACCCGAACTGGCCCGCGAGGTCTTCTCCCACGGCTTCACCACCAAGGCCGCCCGGCAGGGCGAGCGCGGCATCGGCCTGGCGTTGACGCGGCTGGTCTGCGAACGTCACGGCGGTGAGATCTCGGTGGCCAACACCCCGGACGGGGCCATGTTCACCGCACGCATGACCGTCAGCCACCTCACCGACGCGGTGGCGGAAGGAGCAGCACCATGACGGCGACGAGCGGCACGTCCGACGGGACCGCGACGGCCGACGGGACCGCGACGGCCGGTACGTCCGCCGCGGCCGGTGGGCCCGGCACGGCCGGCCCGGCCGCCCCGGGCCCGAAGGGGCCCCCTGCCGCAGCCCCGATCGGCGTGCTCGTGGTCGACGACGACTTCATGGTGGCCCGGGTCCACCGCGCGTTCGTCGAACGGGTCGAGCCCTTCCGGGTGCTCGGGGTCGCCGGTACCGGGGAGCAGGCACTCACCGCCGTCGGGGAGCTGCGCCCCGACCTGGTCCTGCTGGACCTGTACCTGCCGGACGTCTTCGGCCTCGACGTCATCCCACGGCTGCGGGCCGCGGGCCACGACTGCGACGTCATGGTCATCAGCGCGGCCCGCGAGGCGGACGCGGTGCGCGGCGCCGTGCGGCAGGGCGTGGTCGACTACCTGCTCAAACCCTTCGACTTCGAGGACCTGCGGATCCGGCTGGAGCGCTACGCCCTCCAGCGGGGGCGGCTGCTCGGCACGGTCGTGCGCAGCCAGGCCGACGTCGACCGCGTACTGGCCGGAGCCGCGGCGCAGGCGGCCACGGCCCCCGCGCTGCCCAAGGGTATGAGCGTGGAGACCGCCGAACTCGTCGAGCGGACCCTGCGGGAGGCGGACGGCACCCTGTCCGCCAGCGAGTGCGCGGCGCTGACCGGCGTCTCGAGGGTCAGTGCCCGCAGATACCTGGAGCACTTCCACACCGTGGGCAGCGCGGAGGTCTCCCTGCGCTACGGCGTGGCCGGTCGGCCCGAGCGCCGCTACCGCTTCCGGGGCGAGGTCACCGGCCCGGCGCTCCCGCACGCAGGGCGTCCATGACGAAGTCCAGGAACCGGGTGACCCGCGGCTGCCAGTCCTCGCCGGGGCCGATCAGCCACAGACCACCGAGGACGAGGAAGAAGTCGTCACCGGTCACTCCGGGCCGGATCGTGCCGGCCTCGTCGTTGGCACGGAGCAGGAGCTCGGCCGCGTCCTCCAGCGGGGTGGGGCGCGGCTTCTCCGGCGCCCCGGGCGCGCTGGTGACCAGCCGGATCGCGTCCGCCAGACCCGCCTTGGTCATGGCGAACTCGGCGAGGCGGTCCATCCACTCGCGCAGGGCCAGGTCGGGTTCCCGGGTGGCCAGCATCTCGGGCGCGGCCTGGGCCACCTGCTGCATCCCGTGGCGGTAGATCTCCAGGACGAGCGCTTCGCGGTTCGGGAAGTTGCGGTAGAAGGTGCCCTGCCCGACCCCCGCCTTCCTGGCGATGGCGCTCAACGGGGCGTTCGCGCAGTGCGTCAGCTCCTCCGTGGCCACTGCCAGGATGCGCTCGCGGTTGCGCTGGGCGTCCGAGCGCAAGGGAGTGTCCGGCTTGTCCTTCTTCGGCTGCGGCACTCGTCCCCCTTTCGGGTTGTGGCCGAATCCCGACCTTGCTAAGCGGACAGCTGTCCGTTACGTTCTGAGTCAGCGGACAGTTGTCCGGTTACCCGCCCAGTCTAGCGGCGGACGCGGCCGCGTGAACCGGCCGGTGGTCGACCGGCCGCGGATGCCCCCCACTGCCTACAGCCCATTTCTCCCTGTCACCGGACACCCCAGTCACCAGACACCAAAGAAGGCTGACCATGGCCCCAGCGCCCTCGTCGACGTCCAGCGCCGTCACCCTGAACATCAACGGCGAGAAGCACCAGCTGACCGTCGACCACCGCACCACCCTGCTCGACGCCCTGCGCGAGCGCCTCGATCTCACCGGTACGAAGAAGGGCTGCGACCAGGGCCAGTGCGGCGCCTGTACCGTCCTGGTCGACGGGCGCCGCGCCGTCTCCTGTCTCAACCTCGCCGTCGCCGCCGAGGGCCGCGAGATCACCACCATCGAGGGCATGGCCGACGGCGACCGGCTGCACCCGGTCCAGCAGGCCTTCCTCGACCTCGACGGCTACCAGTGCGGCTACTGCACCCCGGGGCAGATCTGCTCGGCGATCGCCGTCATCGAAGAACACGCGGCCGGCTGGCCCAGCGCCGCCACCGAGGACGTACGTCCTGAAGCCGGCCCCCCATCCTTGACGCCGGACGAGATCCGCGAACGGATGAGCGGCAACCTGTGCCGCTGCGGCGCCTACGTCTCCATCGTCCAGGCGGTCACCCGCGCGGCCGAGGCCCACGCGGCAGCCGCCCATGACGACGACGGCGCCCCGGCCGGGACGGTCGAGGAGGCGGCGGCATGAGGGAGTTCGGATACCAGCGCGCCGACGACGTCACCGGCGCCGTGAGCCTGCTCGCCGCCGACCCCGACGCCCGCTACCTCGGGGGCGGCACCAATCTGGTCGACCTGATGAAGACCGGAGTCGAACGCCCCGCCCGGCTCGTCGACGTCCGCGAACTCCCCCTGGACGGCATCGAAAAGAGGGCGGACGGCGGGCTGCGCATCGGCGCCACCGTCACCAACAGCGACCTCGCCGCCCATCCCGAGGTGCGGCGCCGCTACCCGGCGCTGACCCAGGCGGTCCTGGCCGGCGCCTCCGGCCAGCTGCGCAACATGGCCACCGTCGGCGGCAACCTGCTCCAGCGCACACGCTGCGGCTACTTCACCGACCTCGGCAAGCCCTGCAACAAGCGGGCCCCCGGCAGCGGTTGCCCCGCGATCACCGGCGAACACCACAACCACGCCGTCCTGGGCGCCTCCGACCACTGCGTGGCCGTCCACCCCTCCGACATGGGCGTGGCCCTCACCGCCTTCGACGCCGTCGTCGGCTACGAAACCCTCGACGGACCGGGCGAGCTGCCGCTGGCCGACTTCTACCTCCCCGTCGGTGACACCCCGCACCGGGAGACCGCCCTGCCGCCCGGCGCACTGATCACCGGCGTCACCCTGCCACCCGCCCCGGTCGCCGCCCGCTCCCGCTACCGCAAGGTGCGTGAACGCGCCTCGTACGCCTTCGCGATCGGCTCGGTCGCCGCCGCGCTCGACGTCGAGGACGGCGTCGTGCGCGAGGCCCGGCTGGCCTTCGGCGCGGTCGCCTCGCGGCCCTGGCGGGCCCACGCGGCCGAGGCCGTGCTTACCGGCGCACCGGCCGACGGCGGGACCTTCGCCGCCGCCGCGGACGCCGAACTCGCGGCCGCCAGGCCGCTGCCCGACAACGGATACAAGGTGACACTCATGCGCAACCTCGTCGTGGCCGTCCTGACCGAACTCGCCGGGGAGGCCGCCCGATGACGACCGCCACGACCGGCCGCACCACGGCCCGGGGCGCCGTCGGCACCGCCCACACGCGCGTCGAGGGCCGCGACAAGGTCACCGGAGCGGCCCGCTACGCCGGCGAGATCCCCTTCGCCGACCTCGCGCACGGCTGGCTGGTGCTGTCCACCGCGGCCCGCGGCCGCGTCCGCGCGATCGAGACCGAGCCCGTCCTCGCCATGCCCGGCGTGCTCGGCGTCCTGCACCACGGCAACGCCCCGCGCGTCGACACCGACTACATCGGCCTGCTGGGCATCCCGCCCGACCCCACGGCCGCCGTCTTCCAGCAGGACCGCGTGCACCACGTGGGCTGGCCGGTCGCACTCGTCGTCGCCGAGACGCCCGAGCAGGCCCGGGAGGCCGCCGAGGCCCTCGTCGTCGCCTACGACGAGGAACCGCACGAGACCGAGCTCACCGCCGGCCACCCCGGCGCCCACCCGGCCGGCGGGGTGATGCCCGGCGAGACCGCAAAGGGCGACCTGGCGGCCGGCCTCGCCGCGTCCGCCGTCGTGGTGGACGAGGAGTACACCACGCCCGAAGAGCACCACAGCATGATGGAGCCGCACGCCGCCACGGCCCGGTGGGACGGCGGCCGGCTGGAGGTCGTCGACTCCAACCAGGGCACCACCTGGATCCAGACCGAACTGGCCAGCATGTTCTCCCTCGACGTGTCCGCCGTGCGGGTGCGCTCCGAACACATCGGCGGCGGCTTCGGAAGCAAGGGCCTGCGCGCCCACCAGGTCGCCGCCGTGATGGCCGCGACCGAACTGCAGCGGCCAGTACGCGTGGTGATGACGAGGCGCCAGATGTTCTCGCTGGCCGGCTACCGCAGCCCGACCGTCCAGCGGGTGCGGCTCGGCGCCGACGCCGACGGCCGGCTCCGCGCCCTGGAGCACCGCTCGCTGAACCAGACGTCCACCGTCTACGAGTTCGTCGAGCCCAGCGCGGGCGTGGCCCGGGTCATGTACGACGCCGACGCCCACCACACGGCCAACGAGGTCACGGCGCTCGACGTGCCGTCGCCGACGTTCATGCGAGCGCCGGGCGAGGCGCCGGGGTCCTTCGCCGTCGAGTCGGCCCTCGACGAACTGGCCGAGCGCTGCAGCCTCGACCCGATCGAACTGCGCCTGCGCAACGAGCCCGAGGTCGGCCCGGTGTCCGGCCTGCCGTTCAGCAGCCGCAACCTGGAGGCCTGCTTCCGTGAGGGCGCCCGGCGGTTCGGCTGGGCGGAGCGCGACCCGCGCCCCGGGGTGCGCCGAGACGGACGCTGGCTGCTGGGCACGGGCACGGCCGCCGCCTCCTTCCACTCGGGCGCCGGACCCTCCACGGCGCTGCTGACCGCCGAGGCGGACGGCACCTTCACCGTGCGGATCGCCGCCGCCGACATCGGCACCGGCGCCCGCACCGCGCTCACCCTGGTCGCGGCCGACGCCCTGGAGGTCGCGCCCGAGCGGGTCCGGGTCCGCATCGGCGACAGCGACTTCGGGCCGGCGATGATCGCGGGTGGCTCGATGGGCACCCGCTCGTGGGCCTGGGCGATCACGGCCGCGGCCGCCGAACTGCGCGAACGCCTCGCGCTGGGCGCCGACATCCCGGCCGAGGGCATCACCGTACGGTCCGACACCACCGAGGCCCTCGGCCGCCTCGCGCAGAAGGAACGCCACTCCTTCGGGGCGCAGTTCGCCGAGGTCGCCGTGGACACCGCGACCGGTGAGGTACGGGTGCGGCGCATGCTCGGCATCTTCGCGGCGGGCCGGATCGTCAACCCGCTCACCGCCCGCAACCAGCTCGTCGGCGGCATGGTCTGGGGCATCTCGATGGCCCTGCACGAGGAGGCGGTACGGGACCGGGCGAGCGGCGCCCTGTACGCCCCGGACCTCGCCGGCTACCACGTGGCCACCAACGCCGACGTGGGCGACGTCCAGGCGGACTGGGTGGACGATCCCGACCCGGACGACCCGGTGGGCATCAAGGGCGTCGGCGAGATCGGCGTCGTGGGCGCGGCGGCGGCCGTCGCCAACGCGGTGCGCCACGCGACCGGCGTCCGCCACCGCAACCTGCCGATCCGGCCCGACCGCGTGCTGGCGGCGGGGGTGCCGGGGGCCGGGAGCGGCACCGATGCTTGACATCGCCGACGAGCTGAACCGCTGGCTCGCGGAAGGCAGGGAGTTCGCCGTCGCCACCGTCGTCTCCGTCGGCGGCAGCGCACCGCGCGGGCCCGGCGCCGCCCTCGCCGTCGACAGCGGCGGCACGGTGATCGGCTCGGTCTCCGGCGGCTGTGTGGAGGGCGCGGTGTACGAGCTGTGCACCGACGCCCTGCGCAGCGGCGAGACCGTGCGCGAACGCTTCGGCTACAGCGACGAGGACGCCTTCGCGGTCGGACTGACCTGCGGTGGGACCGTCGACGTCCTGGTCACACCGGTCGGCGCCGACGCGCCGTCGCGGGAGGTGTTCCGGGCGGCGCTGGCCACCGCCGCCCGGGGCCGGACCGCGGCCCTCGCCCGGGTCGTTCGGGGCCCGTCCGAGATGCTGGGCCGGGCCTTGCTGGTCCGGCCCGACGGCACCCACGAGGGCGGTCTCGGCGGCCACCCCGGCCTCGACCGCACGGCGGCCGCCGAGGCCAGTGCCCTGCTGGACGCCGGGCGCACCGGCACGGTCGCGCTCTCGGAGGACGGATCGCACTGCCCCGGCGGACTCACCCTGCTCGTCGAGTCCAGCGTGCCGCCGCCCCGCATGATCGTCTTCGGCGCGGTCGACTTCGCCGCGGCCCTGGTGCGGGCGGGGAAATTCCTCGGACACCACGTCACGGTGTGCGACGCCCGCCCCGTCTTCGCCACGCCGGCCCGCTTCCCGGAGGCCGACGAGGTCGTCGTCGACTGGCCGCACCGCTACCTGCGCACCACCCCGACCGACGGGCGCACGATGCTGTGCGTACTCACCCACGACGCCAAGTTCGACGTGCCGCTGCTGACGGAGGCGCTGCGGATGCCGGTCGCGTTCGTCGGCGCGATGGGCTCGCGCCGCACCCACGAGGACCGCGACCGACGGCTGCGCGAGGCGGGCCTGACCGAGGACGAGCTGTCCCGGCTCCGCTCACCGATCGGCCTCGACCTGGGCGCCCGCACCCCCGAGGAGACGGCCCTGTCCATCGCGGCGGAGATCGTCGCGCTGCGCCGCGGCGGCACGGGCACGCCCCTGACGGGCGGGGCGACACCGATCCACCGGGAGGTGACGGCAGCCTGAGACAGGGAGGGGCAGGGCAGGACTGCTGAGGCTCGGGCAACCGGCACCCTCCACCGTGCGGCACGGTCAGGGCAGGGCCGACTCACCGGCCAGCCGCACCGCGCACTCCAGCATCATGGCGTGCACGAAGGCCTGCGGGAGGTTGCCGCGGAGCTGGCGCTGGCGCACGTCGTACTCCTCGGCGAACAACCCGGGCGGTCCGCAGGCCGCCCGGGTGCGCTCGAACCAGCGGAACGCGCCGGACCGGTCGCCGACCCGGTACGTGGCGAGCGCCATCGCGAAGCCGCACAGCAGGAAGGCCCCCTCGGCCTCGCCGAGCGACGTGCCGGGGTGTTCGAAGCGGTACAGGTACCCGTCCTCGGTCAGGCGGGACTCGATGCGGGCACGGGTGGCGGCGTCGCCGTCGCCGTCCCCGAACGCGCAGCCGCGGGCCATCGGCACCAGCAGCGCGGCCTCGGGCCCGTCGTCGTCCTCCGCCCGCCGCCAGCGGCCGTCGGCGTGCAGGCAGCGTCGCCGGGTCTCCCGCAGCACCGTGCCGGCCAGGTCGGCGCAGCGGCGGCCCGCCGTCCCGGGCAGTACCCCGGCCATCCGGCGCAGACCGCACACCACGCTCAGCCGGGAGTGGGTCCACCACCGGTTCTCCAGCTCCCACAGACCGGCCTCCGGCTTCAGCCACTGCCGCTCGACGACGTCGACGGCGAGGACCGCGGCCCGTTCCGCCTCCTCGGTCAGCCGGTCGTGCGCGGCCGCCGCCGCGAACAACTGCAGCGCCTCGCCGAAGGTGTCCAGCTGGAACTGGGCGCCCGCGTCGTTGCCGACGTGGTCGTTGCCACCGGGGTAGCCGGGCAGCCGCAGGGACCGCTCCCCTCCGACCGGCCGGCCGTCGACCGTGTAGGCGGGGCGCACCTCGTCGCCGTCGGCGAGGATGCGCTCGGCGACGAAGCGCACGGCGTCGTCGACCAGCGGGTGCGGGCCGTGCGCGGCGACCGCGAGACCGGCGTAGCACTGGTCGCGCAGCCAGGCGTAGCGGTAGTCGTAGTTGCGCCCGCTGTTGGCCCGCTCCGGCAGGGACGTGGTGGCCGCGGCGACCATTCCGCCGGAGACGCTGGTCAGCCCGCGGAGCACGGCGTACGCGTGCCGGGCGTCGCCGGGCGCGACCAGCCGCGAGCAGTCCGGGACCGTCCGTCGCCACTCCCGTTCCGTGGCCCGCCACAAGGCGTCGGCGTCGAGCGGCTCGGTCTCCCGTTTCGTGGACAGTTCCAGGACGAGGTCGTGCGTCTCGCCCTCCCGCAGCCGGAAGTCGCCGCACAGCCCGGCCCCGTCCCGCCACACCGCGTCCGGCGCCCCGGCGAGCCGCATCCGCAGGCCTTCCGCCCCGGCCGTCCACACCTCCCCGTCCCGCCGGGGCTCGCGCATCCGGTCCGCGCCGAAGCCGGGCCGCGGATCCAGGTCCAGGTTCAGCCGGGCCTCGCCCCGCGGAACCCGCATGCGGCGCAGCAGCACGAGCCGGTCCGTACGGGACGGCATGGCCAGGGCCTCGCGGCACTCGATCACGCAGTCGGCGCTCACCCACCGGCTCGTCCGGATCAGTGTGCCCTCCTCGTAGGAGCCGCCCCAGACGTGCCAGGGGTCGGCCGGCTCCACGGTGAAGTGACCGGCGCCGCCGATCAGCGCGGAGAACACCGCGTCGTCGTGCCACCGCGGGGCGCAGAGCCACACGATCCGCCCCCGGGGGTCGAGGACCGCTCCCCGTTCGCCGTCGGCGAGGACGGCGTACTCGCGCAGTGCCCAGGGCGGGCACGACGTGTCCGGCGCCGCCGCGCGCCGCTCGTCGCTGTCCTTCATGCCGCTACGGCTGTCCCGGCGCCGGTGACCGAAACGACGCCGCACGCGCCGTCCCCGGCGCTCCCGCCGCCCCCGGCGTCGCCTGCGGCACCGCGAGCCCGCCCACCCCGTGCTCGCCCAGCGGACCCACCGCGAGACCCGCCTCGCGGCAGTCGCGCACGATGTCCGGCAGGGCGCCGAGCGCGGCCCGCCAGCTGTCCGGAGCGGAGGCGTGGTCGGTGTCGTGGAGGAGGACCGTGCCGCCGCCGCGCAGGTCCGCCGCGACGGTCGCGCGCACCGAGGCGGGCGTCGCGTCGTGCCGCCAGTCCTTGCCCCACGCCGTCCACAGCACCGGCCGCAGCCCGGCCCGCCGGGCGGCTGCCCAGCGTCCGGAGTTGAGGATGCCGTAGGGCGGCCGGTACCAGTGGGGGCGCCGGCCGGCCGCCTCGCCCACCACCTGGACGGCACGCAGCAGCTCGCGCGCGTCCCGCGCCGGCGACGGCCACCAGGGACGGTCGTGCGTCCAGCCGTGGACGGCGAGTTCGTGCCCGCGCCGGACCAGCTCGCGGGCCACCGCCGGGTGCCGTGCGGCGTTCTCGCCCAGGACGAAGAACGTCGCGTGTACGCCGAGTGCGTCCAGTACGTCGAGGAACTGCGGTGTGGACACCGGGTCCGGGCCGTCGTCGAAGGTGAGGGCGACGTGACCGGGGCCGCCCTGCCCGGCCAGCCCGGGGAACCGGCGCCGGCGCAGCCCGGGGAGCCAGGTCGCGGCCGGGCCGATGTGGGCCAGCGCGACGGCGGCCACCGGTGCGGCGGCGTAGGCCGCCCGTCCGGCGGAAGACCTCTGACGCATCCGTGGTGCCTCCGACCTCATCGGTTCGCTGCTGACGTTCCGCTGCTCTCGCGCGGCTGTTCCCGTACGGGCTGCTGTCGTGCCGCTGTTCTCCGTGTCGCCTGTCCCGCTTCGCTCATCGCCTGACCGGCCGCCCGGGGCCGTCCCGCGCCGCCGTGGCGGTGTCCCAGGCGCCGTGGACCGACGGAGCGCGGGCCAGACCGACGCTGCCGAGGCCGATCAGCGCCACGCCGATCAGCTCGGGCAGCACCCGCACGCCCAGCAGGATCTCCTCACCGAACAGGGTCCAGCCCAGGGCCACGCTGGTCAGTGCGTCGCCGAGGGTCAGCGCCGGCTGCGAGGCCGCCAGGGTCCCCGCCCGCAAGGCGCTCTGCAGCAGCAGGAAGCTGACCACGCCCACCACCGCCGTCGCGTACGGCGGCCACTGGGTCAGCACCTCGCCCACCCCCTGGGGGAGCCGTCCGGTGAGTTCCTTGAGCAGCGCCGCCGTACCGCCGAACCCCACCGCGGACGCCGACCCGAACAGTGCCGCGCGGGGCGCGCCGTGCACCAGGCTGCCGATCGAGGCGAGGACCGTGATCAGGGCGAACAGCGCCAGCCCGGCCCAGAGCCACCGGCCCCCGGTGGCGGTGTCGTGGCCGGCCGAGGGGGCGGCGGAGCCCAGGAACAGGGCGAGCCCCACGGCCAGGGCGGCGAAGGCCAGCCAGGTGCGCGAGTCCGGACGCCGGTGGAAGATCGCACTGCCCACCACCAGTGTGAACAGCAGTTCGGTGGCCATCAGCGGCTGTACGACGGCCAGACTGCCCACCGCCAGCGCGGCCGCCTGCAGCACCGTCGTCAGCGCGAGCAGCGCCGCCCCGCCGACCCAGTACCGGTCGCGCACCATCCGCAGCAGTGAGCGCAGCGCCGTGTGCCTGGCCCCCGCCCGGTCCTCGTCCTGCGCCGCGGCCCGGCGCTGAAGTACCGACGCCGCCGCGTTGGACAGCGCCGCGAACAGGGCGAGGACGACGGTGAGGACACTCACCGCGGCGGGCTCCCGGTCACCCGAACCGCGCGGCCAGCCGCCGGTACAGCCCAGGGGCCGCGCCCCGCACCCGGCACGGCAGGCGCAGCCACGAAGGCACGTACACCTCGTCCCGGCCCCGTTCGACCGCGCTGCGTACCGCGTCGGCCACCAGTTCGGGAGGCACCGGACGCGGCCTGGACCGCCGGTAGGGAGTGCCGCGGCGCTCGAAGAACGGAGTGTCGACCACGCCCGGCACCACATGGGTGACCCCCACACCGGTGCCCCGCAACTCGTAGCGCAGCGAGTCCGCGAAGGCGCCCACCGCGGCCTTGGCCGCGGAGTACACCGCTTCGTCGCGCACCGCGACACTGCCCGCCAGCGATCCGATGAGCACCACCCGTCCCGAACCCGCCGCCACCATGCCCGGCAGCAGCAGCCGCACCAGGCGCAGCGTGGCCAGCACGTTGATGTCGAACACCTCGTCGATGGTGTGCGGGGGCATGTCCAGGAACTCCCCGGCCCAGCCCACACCCGCTCCGGCCACCAGCAGGTCCACCGGGCCGGACGTGGCCGTCGCGAAGTCGGTGAGCTGCCGTTCGGCACCGGGAAGGGTGAGGTCCGCCGCGAACGCGGTGGCCGAAGTGGCGTCGGCCACCTGACGCAGCCGCACCGGATCGCGTCCGGTGAGCACCAGCCGCCAGCTGTCCTCGTCACCCAGCCGGCGGGCCACGGCCGCGCCGATGCCGGAGGAGGCTCCCGTCACGAGCGCCGTGCGGGTCCGCGTGCCTCGCTCCGGGACGGGCCGGGGCCCGGGCCTCGCGTGGTCCGCGTCGAGGGCGACTACCTGCGGTCCGGGGGCGGACCGGGGGCGGGAGAACGCATGGACCATGAGGACCACCTTGGCTCGGGGCGGGCACCGGGCAGCGTCCGACCGGGCGGTCGGCTCCGGCGTCCGGCCGGACGGGCGGTCACGGAGTATCCCCGGCGGAGCTTCCGAAACGCCCGCATGTGAGGTGGTTTGGAATCCGACGGGTCGGCAACCTGGTCCGCTGTGCACCCTTGCAGCCCGTCAGCGCCCCGCCACGCCGGTCTCACGCGCGGTCCGCGGGGTCCGCGCGAGGGCAGGCGTCTGCTGGTGCTCAGCGCCAGCATGGGCGCCGGTCACGACACGGTCGCCGCCGAACTGGTCCGCCGGGCGCGCGAGCGCGGCGACACCGCCCAGGCCGTCGACGTCCTCGCCCTCCTGCCGTTCGGCCTGGGCACCGTCCTCAGGTGGTTCTACCGGGGGTCGGTACGGCACTTCCCCTGGGCGTACGCCGCCGTGTACCGGCTCTTCCTGCGGCCCGGCCCGGGACGCCGTCCCAGCGGCACGCCCCTGGCCCGGCTCGCCGGGGGCAGACTGTGCGAGCTGGCCGAGCGCACGGGCGCGGACGTCGTCGTGCCCGTCTTCCATCTGGGCGCCCAGCTGACCGGCCACTTGAGGGACCGCGGGCTGCTGCCCGTGCCCACGGTCGTCCTCGTGATCGACTTCGAGGTGCACCGGCAGTGGCTCCATCCCGGCAATGACCGATACCTGTGCCTCACCGAGGACGCGGCACGCGAGGCGCGGGGGAACACCGGCAGGCCGGCCAGGCGGTGCGGTCCCGTCGTGGCACCTGATTTCCTCGCCGGCACCACCGGTGTTCCGGGGGCGGCCGCCTGGCGGGAGATGTTCGGCCGGCTCGGGCCCGGGCGGCCCTCCGTGGTGCTGTCCGCGGGGGCCTGGGGCGTCGGCTCCCGCCTGGACGCCACGGTCCGGCTGCTGACGGACCACGGTTTCCTGCCGGTCGTGCTCTGCGGCGGCAACCAGCGGCTGCGCCGCACCCTGTCCGGCGCACCGGGCGTCCTCGCCCTGGGCTGGGTGACGGACATGCCCGGCCTGCTCCACGCCGCCCGTGCACTGATCGACAACGCGGCCGGGCAGACCGCCGTACAGGCGCTCGCCGCCGGACTGCCGGTCGTGGGCCACCGCCCGATCCCCGGGCACGGTGCCGACGGCGTCCGGCGGATGGCCGCGCTGGGCGTCTCCGAGGTCGCCGAGAACGAGACCGAGCTGCTGGAGGCGGTGCGGCGGCTCACCGCACCGGGCCCGGCCCGGAAGCGGCGGATCGCCGCCGGACGCGCGCTGTTCACCGAGAACGCGGACGCCCTGACCCTGGTGACCGGCTTCGCCGACGGCGCCCGTACGCGTACCCGCCTCCGAGAGCCCGACGCACGACGGTGAGGGTCGGTACGACGCCGAGCGCGCGCCCGTTTTCCCGCCCGCCCCCAGGGCACCCGGCCCGGAGCGGGAACCGGCACAAGGAGGCGACGTCGTGCTGCTCGACGAATTCCTCACCCGGGTTCGCGACCGCAGTGAGTTCCACAGCGACGACGAGGCCGAGCAGGTCACCACGGCCGTCCTGTGGGTGATCGCGTCCCGCGTCACACCTGAGGCGGCCGCCGCGCTGGCCGACGGGCTGCCGGCGCCGCTGGACGAAGCGCTCCGGCTGGAACGCGGGCGCCCCGAGTCCTTCGGCCGTGAGGAGTTCCTCCGGCGGGTGGCCCAGCAGACCGGCGCCCGGCCACGCACCGCCGAATGGGACGCGGGTGCCGTGCTGGCCACCCTCGCCGAGGCCGTGCCCCGCGAACGGGTCGACCAGCTGCTGGCCCACCTGCCCCCGGACTGTGCCGACCTCTTCGGCGGACCGGCACCCCACGGGGAGCACTCCACCGGAGCACCCCACTGAGATCGAGGAGACACCCATGACGGACGTTGAGCAGCGCTACGCCGGCGAGGAGGAAACACCTCTCGCCGGATACGCGGCGCTCGCGACGACCTTCGCGGCGGGCGCCGGTGCGTTCGCGGTCACGGCGTGGCGGCGTGGGGTCCGGCTGCCGGAATCCGTGCCCCCATGGGACGTGGCCCTGCTGGGGACGGCGACGTTCAAGGACTCCCGGCTGCTCACCAAGGACAAGGTCACCAGCTTCCTGCGGGCGCCGTTCACCAGCCGGGAGGGTCAGGGCAACGCCAACGAGGTGATGGACGCCGGGCGCGGCACCGGTCTGCGCCGTGCCGTCGGTGACCTGGTCTCCTGCCCGTTCTGCACCTCGGCCTGGGTGGCCGGTGGACTCGTCGGCACCTACGCCGTCGCGCCCCGGGCGGGGCGGCTGCTGTGCGCGGGCCTGAGCGCGGTCGTGGTGTCGGACTGGCTGCAGTACGCGTGGAGCCTGACGGCGCAGAAGGCCGAGGAGTGAGCGGGGCGGCGGGGGCCGACGAGACCGGGGAGTGACCGGGGCCGACGAGACCTGGGGGAGTGGGCCGGGACAGCCCCGGGGGCGTGGGCGGGGCACCCCCGGCCGGGGCACCCCGGGCGGCGCGGTGGGTCAGTCGCGCTCGGCGCGTTCCGCCCGCTCCGCGCGCTCGGCGTGCAGTTTCTTCACGCGGGCCGCCTCCTTGCGCACGTCGGCCTGCACGGCCTGCTCACGCTCCAGCCACTCCGGGCCTTCCTCCTTCAGCTCCTCGATCTGCTCCGTGGTGAGGGGCTCGGCGACCCCGCCCCGGTGCAGGCCCGCGATGGAGACGCCCAGCTTGGCCGCCACCACCGGTCGCGGGTGCGGCCCGTCGCGCCGCAGCTCGCGCAGCCACGCGGGCGGGTCGGCCTGAAGCGCGTTCAGCTCGGCGCGCGTGACGACGCCCTCCCGGAACTCGGCGGGTGTGGCCTCGAGGTACACACCCAGCTTCTTCGCCGCGGTCGCGGGCTTCATGGTCTGGGTGTTCTGGTGCGACGTCATGCCGTCAAGGGTATCGATCGTGTGAGTGGTCCCCGACCAGGCCCGGTAACCTGGCCGGGTGACTGGCTCGGAAGCTCCCCCCTCGTTCCGGCTCGCGTACGTCCCGGGGGTGACGCCCGACAAGTGGGTGCGCATCTGGAACGAGCGGCTGCCGGACGTCCCCCTTTCCCTCACCCAGGTCCCCGCCGAAAGGGCGGGCGGTGTGCTGCTGGCCGACGAGGCCGACGCCGGGCTGGTGCGGCTGCCCGTCGACCGCACCGTGCTCAGCGCCATCCCCCTCTACACCGAGACCACGGTCGTGCTGATCCCCAGGGACCACCTCGTCACCGCGGCCGACCAGGTGACCCTCGATGACCTCGCCGACGAGATCGTGCTGCACCCCCTGGACGACGTCCTCGGGTGGGACGAGCTGCCGGGCCGACCCGCTCTGGAGCGTCCGGCCACCACCGCGGACGCCGTCGAACTGGTGGCGGCCGGGATCGGTGTGCTGCTCGTGCCCCTGTCGCTGGCCCGGCTGCACCACCGCAAGGACCTCACGTACCGCACGGTCACGGAAGCCCCCGAATCGAGCGTGGCCCTGTCCTGGCCCGAGGACGCGCACACGGACCGCGTCGAGGACTTCATCGGCATCGTCCGGGGCCGCACCGTCAACAGCACCCGGGGCCGGCAGCCCGAGCCGGCGCGCTCGAAGGACGGACGCGCGGAGGCGACCACTCCCGCGCGCCGCACACCGGCAGGCGGCGGCAGGACGGGCGGCGGTAAAACGGGCAGGACGGGCGGTGCAGGTGGTGCGGGCGGGAAGACCGGCGGAAAGCAGACCGGCGCCGCCGCCCGGCGCTCCACCGGTGGCAACCGCCGGGGCGGAAGCACCGGCAAGGGCAAGGGCGGTGGCCGCGGCGGCAGGCCGCGCGCCCGCTGACCCCGCCGGCCGGCGGCCCGTCAGCGCACCGTCGGACTGGGCGTCGGCGCCGACGTGTTGACCTCCAGTCCGGGCGGCGCGGTGAGCGAGAGCACCGGCTCGCCCGGCTGCGGCGCCGGCGGCGTGAGCTGCACCTTGGGCAGGCCGGGCGGGGCGGTCTGCTGGAAGTTGACCTGGTCGAAATTGACCAGCCCGGTCTTCTCCAGCACGGTGATGTGATCGAGGACGGTGTCGTTGGCCTGGTCGGCGAGCTGCCGCACCAGGGAGTTCTTGGTGTTGGCGCGGATCTTGGCGATGGCCGGGAAGATCTGCCCGTGCGTGATCCGCATGATGTTGACCGCGGTCGTGTCGAACTGCTTGCCCCGGGTCCCCTCCACGGTCGACACGAACTGCTGCTGCTGCGGGGACGCCAGGTTGGGCAGGGTGATGCCCAGCTCCGGCGCGATCCTGCGGCAGGTGGCGTCCAGCCGGGAGTGGCCGACGACCAGGTGCTCACCCGCCTCCCTCATCTCCGGTGTCGTCCCCCGCTCCATGGCCATGAGCCCCAGCGGGTGCTCCCACAGCCCCGCGGCACGCACCTTCACCACGAAGTCCCGGTCCTGCTCGGTGAGGGGCCCGTACCGCGTGTTGGTGACGATCCGGGCCTGGTCGCTTCCCGCGTTCTGCACCCCGAGCATGGTCGGGTAGGCGAGTGCGGTGAGAGTGAGGACCAGGGCACCGGCCACGAAGGCGGTCCCTGCCGTGGTGCGCGTGACGCGCATCGTGCCTCCCGGGACGAGGACAGGCTCGGACATCAGGAGGTACGGATGCGGGCGGCGTTCTGATCACCGTTTCGGGCACTTGCTCATTTTGTTTCCCGGCCCCTCGATCCGCATCGGTCGCGCATGGTCGCCGTCGGTCGCCGTCGGCTCAGGAGACGCGCGCCGTCCGCGCCAGCCAGTCGTACGCCGCCCGCGCGGTGAACTCGTCCTGGCCTCCGCGCACCAGCAGCGACGCGGTGGCGAACTCCGGGGCGTCGGCCTGGTCCGCGACGTAAGGGATCGCGATGCAGCGCATCCCGGCCGCGTGCGCGGCGGCGGCGCCGGGAGCGGCGTCCTCCAGGACCACGCAGCGGGCCGGTTCCGCCCCGAGCCGGCGGGCCGCCTCCAGGAACACGTCGGGGGCGGGCTTGCCCCGCGCGACCTCGTCGGCCGAGACGACCGTGTGCAGGTGGGCGTCCAGGCCGGTGCGGGCGAGGATCGTCCCGATCGCCTCGGGCGACGAACCCGAGGCCACCGCCATCGGTACGCCCTCGTCCGCCAGCAGCTCGACGAACGTCCGCATCTCGGGGTACGCGCGGGCCGAGGCGCGGGCGAGCGCCAGGTAGTGGCGGTTCTTGACGGCGAGCAGTTCCCCGACCGTGGCCCGCAGTCCGTACCGCCGCTGCCAGTCGGCGACCGTCTCCCGGGTGCTGATGCCCACGTACGCCTCGTGGTCGGCCCAGGTGAAGTCCGGGACGCCGTACTCGGTGAGGGTCCTGCGGCCCGCCTCGTAGTAGTTCGGCTCGCTGTCCACGAGGGTTCCGTCGAGATCGAAGACGACCGAGATGTCGCCGAGTGCGCCCAGGGTGCTCATGACGTCCAGGATGCCAAGGATCACCTGCGGGCCGAGCGCCCGATCGACTCCACGAGCGGGAGCAGCCGGTGCGGCACCCGCTCGCGCAACGCCACCTCGCTGCGGGTGCGGACCACACCGGGCAGGCTGATCAGCTTCTGCACCACGTCCTCCAGGTGTGCGTTGTCGCGCGCCACGACGCGGGTCAGCAGGTCCCCGCCGCCCGTGATCGAAAAGGCCTCGACGATCTCCGGCACCGCCGCCAGCGCCTCGCCCACCTCGTCCAGATGCCCCTGGGTGACCTCGATGTGCACGAAGGCGAGCACCGGGTGGCCCAGGGCGGCGGGGGAGAGGGACGGAGCGGTACCGGTGATCACGCCGTCCCGCTCCAGACGGTCCAGCCGTGCCTGGAGGGTGCCGCGGGCGATCCCCAGGAGGCGGGCGTACTCGCGCACGCTGGTGCGCGGCTGCTCGAGCAGCAGCCGCAGGATGCGGGTGTCCAGCTCGTCGACGGCCATCGCGGACCCCGTCCCCTCTCGTCGGCCATTGGCTTACCGATGGCCGTGGTCATGTCGTGATCACAGTACCAATGGCCTACTCAAGCACGAGCCTGTTGAGCCACTGGTGGAGAAGATGCTCCTATAGACGTGTCGATGGCGCTGCGGACCCCGCGGCGCCTTTTGCATGCGGTGACTTCCGGGCCAGTGGGCGTGTATGAGCGAGGGGGCGGTAATCAGTGCTGAAGAAGGTGTTCGTGAGCCCGGACCCGGGACGGTCCCGGCTGCGGTTCGCCGCCCGGGCCGTCCTCGGCATCGGGCTGGCCGTGGTGGTGTGCGGGCTGGCCGGTACCTCCCTGGTCGGCGCGATCATCGGCGGCCTCGCCGCCCTGCTCGCGCTGTTCACCGTCACCGACGCCACCGTGCGCGGCCAGGCCGTCACCACCGCGCTGCTGCCGGTCGCCGGGCTGCCCGTGCTCACCGCCGCCGCCGCGCTGCACGACCTGCCCGTGGCCCGTGACCTCACCTTCCTCGCCGTCGTCGGCGCCGGCGTGTACGCGCGCCGCTGGGGCCCGCGCGGGCACAGCCTCGGCGTGTTCGCCTTCATGACCTTCTTCATCGCCCAGTTCCTGCACGCGACCGCGGACCGGCTGCCCGAGATGTACACCGCCGTCCTGCTGTCCGTGGCCGCCGCGGCGGCGGTCCGCTTCGGCCTGTGGTGCTACGAGCGCCGCCAGCCCGCGCCCGCCGTCCCCGCGCCGCCCGCAGGCACCGGCCTGGCCCGCATCACCACCCGGCAGGCCGTGCAGGCCGCCGCGGGCGCCGGCTTCGCCCTGGTCGTGGGCCAGCTGGTGTCCGGCGACCGCTGGTACTGGGCCGTCGGCGCCACCTGGTGGGTGTTCGTCAACACCACCTCGCGCGGCGAGACACTGGTCCGCGGATTCCGCCGGGTCCTCGGCACGGTCGTCGGCATCGGCCTGGGCTTCCTGGTCGCCGTGCCCGTGGCCGGATCCCCGGTGCCCACCGCGGTGCTCGCCGCCGCCTGCGTCTTCGGCATCTTCTACACCGCGGCGGTCTCCTACACCTGGATGATGCTCTGCGTGACCCTGCTCGCCGAGCTGCTCTACGGCCTTCTGGGCGTCCTCAGCCCCGGCCTGCTCGCCCTGCGGTTCGCCGAGACCGGTGTGGGCGCGCTCGGCGCCGCGCTCGCCGTGCTCTTCGTCCTGCCCGTCACCACGCACGCCGTCACCGACGCCTGGATCCAGCGCGCCCTGCGCTGCGTGCACGCCTGCACCGCCGAGGCCGCCGCCCGCCTCGCCGGTACGCAGGGCGCCGACCCGGCGCCGCGCGTGGCGGAACTGGAGCAGCTGCTCGGCCGGGTACGGCTGTCGGTCGCCCCGCTCGTGCACCCGCTGAGCCCCATGCACGGCCGCAGAGGGCGGGCCCGCCGGGTCCTCGACCTGCTCGACGACTGCGCCCGGGAGATCCGCGGCCTCGTCGCCGTCGCCGCCGACCCCGAGGCCTCGCACGACGCCCGGCTGGCCGCGGCCTGTTGGCGTGTCGAAGCCGCGGTCGAGGCCCTCACCGGCGGGGGCGCGGTCCCCGCCCGCGCGGGCGGACCGCGCGCCGCCGAACCCGCGTTGGCCCACCTCCACGACCTGGAACACGCCCTCGCCGAACTCGCCGCGCCGCTGCGCAGCCCCTCCGGTTCACGCCTGGCCGGGGCCTGACCCCTCGCACCCGCGACACCCGTTTGGTCTAGACCGCAGGTGATCGACTGCTACCGTCGCTCCCGGGCGGACGTCCGTGCCGACGACGAGGCCGGCACTCGACGCGACGCAGGACGAAGCGGGCAGACGAAGCGGGACGAGAGGGACAGCGGTGGCGGACGGCGGCAGGCGGCAGCGACGGGCATACATCGGTTCGTTCACGGCGGCCGGCGGCCCCGGGATCCTGACGGCGACCGTCGCCCCCGACAGCGGCGCCCTCACGGTCGTGAGCGGCACGGACGGTCTGGCCGACCCCTCCTACCTGGCCCTGGCGCCCGACGGCGCCACGCTCTACGCCGTCAGCGAGACCGCCGAGGGCGCGGTGGCCGCCTATCGCGTGAGCGGGGACAGGCCCGAGCCCGCCGGCCGGCCGGTGCCCGTCGAGGGCGACGGACCGACCCACCTGAGCCTGTACGCCGGGCACCTGCTGACCGCCAACTACGGCTCCGGCACCGTCACCGCAGTGCCGGTCCGTGCCGACGGCACCCTCGCCCGGTCCGCGTCCGGCGTCCTGCGGCACACCGGCTCAGGCCCGCACGCCCAGCGGCAGCAGGGCCCGCACGCCCACCAGGTGCGGCCCGATCCCAGCGGTCGGTGGGCCGTCAGCGTGGACCTCGGCTCCGACTCGGTGCGGGTCTGCACCCTCACCGACGGCGTTCCCGCCGTGCACCGGGAGATCGCGCTGCGCCCGGGGTCGGGGCCGCGCCACCTGGCCTTCCACCCGGACGGCTCCCACGCCTACGTCGTCAACGAACTGGCGCCCACCGTCACCGTCTGCCACTGGGACGCCGCCGACGGCACCCTCAAACCCCTCGTCGAGGTGCCGGTGCTGCCGGGGGCACCGGCGGGCGACGCCTACCCGTCCGGCATCGCCGTCTCGCCCGACGGCCGCTTCGTGTGGACCGCGACCCGCGGCGAGGACGTCCTGTCCGTGCTCGCCGTGGAGCCGGACGGACTGCGGCTGTCCGCCACCGTGCCCTGCGGCGGGCACTGGCCCCGCGACATCACCGTGTCGGAGGGTTTCCTGTACGCGGCCAACGAACGCTCCGGCGACGTGACCTGGTTCGCCCTGGACCCGGCCACCGGCGTCCCCCGCCGCACGGGTTCCCTGGCAGTCCCGGCAGCCTCCTGCGTCCTCTTCGCCCCCGCATAGCCGCGGGCAGTCGTGCCGCTGGGGCGGCACGGGTGGGCGCAGCGGCACCCCGTAGCGCCGGGCGCGCGCCCCTCCCCGCCCCGCACGGAGGCAGGGCGCGCTCCTGACCGGCGGCCCCGCAACGCCGAAGGGGCCCGCTCCTCACCCGGAGCGGGCCCCTTCAGACACACCTAGACGCGCACACGACCCGTCACTGGACCGGCGCCCCCTGCGCCTGCTGCGGCGAGATCCCGAGCGCCGTCGTGTACTTGGCCAGCGCCAGCTTCCCGATCGCCGGGTACGGACCGAGCGGCTCCGCCGTGGAGCAGCCCGCCTCCTTGGCCGCCTCCTCCAGCACGGACGCCTCGATCTCCGGACCGATCAGATACGGCGCGAGCGCCAGCTGCTGGGACCCCGAGGAGCGCAGCTGTTCGGCCACGGAAGCGATCGAGCCCTCCTCGTCCAGCGCCGCCGCGATCACCGGCACGGCGAGACGCGCGGCGAGCAGCATGCCGGTGATCCCGGCCGCCTGAACGGCCTCGTCACCGCCGACGGAGGCGAGGATGATGCCGTCCGCGGCGGTCGCCACGGTGAACAGGCGGGCACGGTCGGCGCGGGCGAGACCGGCCTCGGACAGCCGCACGTGCAGCGCCTCGGCCAGCAGCGGGTGCGGTCCGAGCACGTCGGTCAGCTCGGCCGCGATCTTGCTGTCCATGACCGCCTGCCGGATCCGGCGCAGCAGCGCGTTGTCCGGCCCGGCCAGCAGCGGCACGACGACCGCCACGGGGCCCTCGGGCTCCTTCACGTCCAGGCCGGCGGCGCGGGCCTGCTCGAAGCGGGCGGTGCGCTCCTCGGCGGCCCGGACGAGCACGGCGGACAGGGAGGGGAACTCGGCGTCGTCGTCACCGTCGAGGTGGCCGATCCGGGCGTCGAGCCCGGGCAGCTCGGAACGGGCGATGCTGATGACCTCGTCGGCGAGGCCACGGGTGGCGCTGCTGGGCGTCCCCGGCACCGCGAGGACAAGCGCCGGCGCGCCCTCGGGAGCCACCAGGGGTTCGGGACGGCGGTGCCGTCCGGGCTGGCGGGGGCGCGGCATTCGTACTGGCAGGCCGGACGCGGGCCCAGTGGGGGAGCTCATGGCGCCGCATGTTACTGGTTTCCGGGGTTTCCCTGTTCGGGGAGGGTGCAGGTGAGCGGTATCCGTCCGGTTTTGTCTGATGAGTGATGTACGGATCGGCCGACATCGGCACGATTCACCTCCCCGGCCGACCACTTCTCAGCCGCCCGGCGCACTCGTCACCCACAGCATTCTGTCGTCACCCGGAAGCGTGAACGAGCCGGCCGCCAGATCGGCCGCGATCCGGACCGCGCCGTCCAGCGGATCACCCTCCGCGGTCGTCCGCCGCGCCTGCGGCAGCCGCTTCGCCAGCTCTTCCCCCAGCGGCACGAGGAGCGGATCACCCACCCGCAGCAGACCGCCGGTGACCGCGACCCATGGCTCACCGCCGGCCGGGCAGACCGCGGCGGCCGAGTCGGCCATGTGCCGGGCGGCGGCCCGCAGGATGCCCGCGGCGACCGGGTCCCAGGCCGCGCAGGCGGCCACCTCGGGCGCGAAGGAGGCGAGGACGGCGGGACGGTCGGAGCGCGGATACACCTGCCCGGGCAGCCCCGCCGCCGGACCGAAACACGCCTCCGCCCGGGCCAGCAGCCGCGCGGAACCGCCCTCTCGCCCGTCATGGGCGCGCAGCGCCGCCTCGAGACCGGCCCGCCCGATCCAGGCGCCGCTGCCGCAGTCGCCCAGCAGATGTCCCCAGCCGTCCGCCCGGTGCCAGCGGGACAGATCGGTGCCGACGGCGATCAGGCCGGTACCGGCGGCCACGACCGCCCCGGCCCGCGGACCCAGGGCGCCCACGTACGCGGTCACGGCGTCGGCGGCCAGCGCGACCGTCCGTACGCCCAGCTCCCGGGCCAGCGCGCCCGGCAGTTCGGCGCGCAGGGCATCGCCCAGCGTGGCCAGCCCGGCGGCACCCACGACGACGGTGCCGAGCCGGGCGACCCCCGTCTCCTCGGTCAAGGCCCCGGCCATGGGCAGAAGTTGCCCCAGGAGGTGATCGGGGTCGATCCCGCGCGGGCCGGTGCGGACCGGTTCCCGCGAGGCACGCCGGCCGAGCGGAACGGGCCCGTCGCCACCGGCGGTGCCGACGACGGCGCGCAGCCCCGAACCCCCGGAGTCCACGGCCAGGAAGCCGGCGCCGGTCACGGCAGACGCCAGTCGACCGGCTGACCTCCCAGACGCACCAGCAGGTCGTTGGCCCGGCTGAACGGACGTGAACCGAAGAAGCCCCGGTCGGCCGACATCGGGGAGGGGTGTGCGGACTCCAGGGCCGGCAGGTCGCCGAGCAGCGGCCGAAGATTGCGGGCGTCGCGGCCCCAGAGGATGGACACCATCGGCTTGCCGCGGGCCGCGAGCGCGCGTATCGCCTGCTCGGTGACCTCTTCCCAGCCCTTGCCGCGGTGCGCCGCGGGCTTGCGCGGGGCCGTGGTGAGCGCCCTGTTGAGCAGGAGCACGCCCTGCTGCGTCCAGGGTGTCAGGTCCCCGTTGGAGGGCTGAGGGAGGTTCAGGTCGGCGTTCAGCTCGCGGAAGATGTTGACCAGGCTGCCGGGCAGCGGGCGTACCTCGGGCGCGACGGAGAACGACAGTCCGACGGCGTGTCCCGGTGTGGGGTAGGGATCCTGACCGACGATCAGGACCCGTACGTCGTCGAAGGGCTGCTGGAAGGCCCGCAGGACGTTCGCCCCGGCCGGGAGGTAGGTGCGTCCGGCGGCGATCTCCGCGCGCAGGAACTCACCCATCGAGGTGATCCGTCCGGCGACGGGTTCCAGGGCTTTCGCCCAGCCCGCTTCGACGATTTCATTCAAGGGTCGTGGTGCCACGGGCGTCACCCTACTGCCGTACGGGTGACGCCGATCAACCGGTGGCCAAGGCCGGTCCCCCCGGTCCGGTTCACGCGACGACCGCGGCCCGCACGCACAGCACGTCCGGCAGGTGGGAGGCCAACTGCCGCCAGCTGTCGCCGTGGTCGGCCGACGCGAACACCTCGCCGTTGCGGTTGCCGAAGTAGACGCCCGCCTGCTCCGCGTCGTCGGTGGACAGCGCGTCGCGCAGCACCGTGCCGTAGTGGTCCTCCTGGGGCAGGCCGGCCGAGAGCGGCTCCCAGCTCTTGCCCGCGTCCGCGGTACGGAAGACCCGGCACCGGTGGTCCGCCGGGACCCGGTCGGCGTCGGCGTTGATCGGGAAGACATATGCCGTGTCGCCGCGGTGCGGGTGGGCGGCCACCGCGAAACCGAACGTGGAGGGCAGGCCCTCGCCGATGTCCGTCCAGTGCGTGCCCGCGTCGTCGCTGCGGTACACCCCCCAGTGGTTCTGGAGATACAGGCGGTCCGGGGTGGCCGCGTCCCGCGCGACCTTGTGCACGCACTGGCCGAACTCCGGGTCGGGGTCCGGCAGGAAGACGGCGGAGACACCGGAGTTCGACGGCTCCCAGCTCGCGCCGCCGTCGGTGGTGCGGAACACGCCCGCGGTCGAGACGGCGACCGTCACCGACTCGGGGTCGCGCCGGTCGGTGAGGACGGTGTGCAGCCCCTCACCGCCACCGCCCGGCACCCACTGCGACCGTGTGGGGTGCTCCCACAGCGGGCGGACCAGCTCGAAGCTCTCGCCGCGGTCCTCCGAGCGGTACAGCGCGGCCGGCTCCGTGCCCGCGTACACCACGTCCGGTTCGGCGGCCGCCGGGTGCAGCTGCCACACCCGCTCCAGTGAGGCGCCGGTCTCCTTGGGGAACCTGACGGCAGGCGCGGCCGGTTCGGTCCAGGTCCGGCCGAGGTCGTCGGAGTGGAAGACCGACGGTCCCCAGTGTGCGCTGTCGCCACCGGCCAGCAGCCGAGGGGTGTCGCCGCGGGTGTCGAGGGCGACCGAGTAGACCGCCTGCGCGTTGAAGTGGGGACTCTCGTCGAACTCCCAGGTGCCACCCCGCCGGCGCCCGATGAACAGGCCCTTGCGGGTGCCCACGGCGAGCAGTACCTCGGTCATGCCGATCACCTCCGCGGCGTCCTCGTCGACGCCTTCGTCTCGGACACGGGCCAGTCTGCACCCAGCCACTGACACTCACCCCTGGACAGGACGTCGCCCCAGGTCAGTACGGTGGTGTCGGTTCCGCGGAGGTGTCTTCGCGCCGCCCCGCTCAGCCCTTGCGCGGCAGCGCCCGTGCCAGGATCCCGTCCAGGTCGGCCGTGTCCGGCAGCGTGCCGAAGGCGTGCCCCCAGTCGCCGCCGAGCCGGGTCGCGCAGAAGGCGTCGGCGACGGCGGACGGGGCGTGCCGGACCAGGAGGGAGGCCTGGAGGGTGAGGGCCATCAGCTCCACCAGCCGGCGGGCACCGGTCTCGGACGCCTCGCCGAGCCCCGCCTCCAGCCGGGCCACCGCGGCGTCCAGCCGGGCGTCCGCCCCGCGCGCGAGGGCGAGTTCCTCGAAGAGTGCGTGTGCGGAGGCGGGGGAGCGGCCGAGTGCCCGCAGCACGTCGAGGGCGTTGACGTTCCCCGAGCCCTCCCAGATCGACAGCAGCGGCGCCTCGCGGTAGTGGCGGGGCATGCCAGACTCCTCCACATAGCCGTTGCCGCCCAGGCACTCCAGGGCCTCCGCGGTGAACGCGGGCCCGCGCTTGGTCACCCAGTACTTGCCGACGGCGGTGGCGATCCGCCGGAACGCCGCCTCCCCGGCGTCCCCGCGCACCGCACGGTCGGCCGCGCCGGCCAGCCGCAGGGTGAGCGTCGTCGCGGCCTCGGACTCCAGCGCGAGGTCGGCCAGGACGTTGCGCATCAGCGGCTGGTCGACCAGCCGGGCGCCGAACGCGCTGCGGTGTCGTGCGTGATGACCGGCCTCGACGAGGGTCTTGCGCATGAGCGTCGCCGAGGACATCACGCAGTCCAGCCGGGTGCAGTTGACCATCTCGATGATCGTCTTGACGCCCTGCCCCTCGGACCCGACCAGCCAGGCCACCGTCCCGTCGAACTCGGGCTCCGAGGAGGCGTTGGACCGGTTGCCGAGCTTGTCCTTCAGCCGCTGGATGCGGAAGGTGTTGCGGGTGCCGTCGGGCAGCACGCGGGGCACCAGGAAGCACGACAGGCCGCCGGGCGCCTGGGCCAGCACCAGGAACACGTCGCACATGGGCGCCGACGTGAACCACTTGTGCCCGCGCAGCGTGTACACGCCGGGCTCGGCGGTCGCGGCGGCCGCCGTGGTGTTCGTCCGGACGTCCGAGCCGCCCTGCTTCTCGGTCATTCCCATGCCGGCCAGCAGACCGCGCTTGTCCGTCGGCGTCCGCAGCCCCGGTTCGTACTCCCGTGAGGTCAGCAGCGGCTCGTAGACCTTCGCCAGCTCGGGCTGGGCCCGCAGGGCCGGGACGGCCGCGTACGTCATCGACGTCGGACACCCGTGCCCCGCCTCGGTGTGGCCCCAGACCAGTCCGCCGGCGGTCCGCGCCACGTGGGCGCCCGGCCGGTCGTCGGCCCACGCAGCCCCGGCCAGACCCTCCCCGACCGCCACCCGCATCAGGTGGTGCCAGCTCGGGTGGTACTCGACCTCGTCGACGCGGTTGCCGTACCGGTCGTGCGTGCGCAGCACGGGCTCGTGGCGGTTCGCGAGGTCGCCCCACTCCTGCGCCTCGGCGCTCCCCGCCCGCCGGCCCAGCCGCCGCAGGTCCTCCTCGGCCCACCCGGCGCCCTCCCGCCGTACGCCCTCCAGCAGGGCGGTGTCGCCGGACGCGTCGTAGGGGGCCAGGGGAGGGGGCTGATTGGTGACGTCGTGTGTCGCGTACCCCTCCGGACCGTCCCAGGGCTCCTCGGACGGTTCGTACGACTCGTCCGGCGGCTCATGCGCGAGTGTCGACATGACATGAGTGTTGCACTATTTCTGCGACCGCAGCAAGAGTGCAACGCGGTGGGCGCACGTACAGTACGTGCCCATGTGGACGAACGACACCGGCGCACGCGGATGAGCGGTTCCGATCTCCCCGGCGGGCTCAGGCTGCGCCCGCTGTCCGCGCGGTCGGTGGTCCTGAGCCTGCTGCTCGGCACCCACCCGCCGGAGCTGCCGGGGCGCGAGCTGGTGCGGCTCGTCGAAGGATTCGACGTCGGCGCCTCCACCGCGCGGGCGGCGCTCAGCAGGATGGCCGCCGCCGGGGACCTGCGGCGCACGGAGACCGGCTACCGGCTCAGCGAGCGGCTGCTGGAGCGGCAGCGGCGCCAGGACGAGGCCCTGCGACCGCATACGCGCGCGTGGGACGGCGACTGGGAGACGCTCGTGATCACCGCCACGGGGCGCGGCCCCGCCGCCCGTGCCGAACTGCGCACCCGGCTGACCGCCCTGCGCCTGGCCGAGCTCCGCGAGGGCGTCTGGCTGCGTCCCGCCAACCTCGACCGTCCCCTGCCCGCCGCTCTCGACCGGGTCGCCGAGCGGCTCGTCTCGCGCCCCGGGGCCCCGGCCCCCGCGCTGGCCGCGCGCCTGTGGCCGCTGGGTGACTGGGCGGACACGGCGCGGGCGCTGCTCGCCCACGTCGGCGGGGCCCGGCGCCCGGCCGACCGCCTCACCGCCTTCGCGGCCGTCGTGCGGCACCTGCTCGCGGATCCGGTGCTGCCCGCGGAGCTGCTCCCGGCCGACTGGCCGGGGGCTGCCCTGCGGGAGGCCTACGCGCACTACCAGCGGGAGCAGTCCGGACAGGTCCGGGCGCACGGCGCCCGGACCTGACGCGTCACTTGTAGGTGATGTCGGACGAGGAGTACTTGCAGTACGTGCCGTCGGCGCCCGAACCGTTCGAGTCCGGCTCGTCGCCGTCGTCGTTGCCGATGTACTTCTGGCACGGCACGATCTTCTTGCTGCCGTCCCCGACGATCGTGATGCCGCGCAGGGTCGCGCTGTCGCCGTAGTTGGTGTTGATGCCGGCGATCCGGCCGCCCTTCCAGTTCACCTCGATGCCGCTGAGGTTGATCGTCCGCCTGTACTGCGTCGAGCAGTTGCCGCAGGACCGGACGAAGGTGCCGAAGTTCTTGACGGCGAAGCCGGAGATGTTCAGCGTGCCGGCGCCGTTGAACTGGAACACCTTGTCGTCGGCCTCCTTGGCGCCGCCGCCGGAGACCGTGTAGACGTTCGACGACGAGGAGCCGCGGAAGGTCGCCGCGTCCTCGCCGACGTCCTCCCACCAGACGTTCTGGAGCGTGCAACTGCCCTTGCAGTGGACGCCGTCCGCCGCCGGGGCGCCGATGATCACGTTCTTGAGGACGGCGCCGGGGGCCAGCTCCAGGATCGGGCCCTGGTCCTCGTCCTGGCCGCCGGAGCCCAGGTCGCCGGTGCCGTACAGGCGCTTCATCCCGTAGTCCTTGGTGCCGGAGACCGGGATGGTGGAGGAGACGCCCTCGCTGCCGTTGGGGGTCGGCCAGGTGGCGGCCTGCGCCGGGGAGGCCCCGGAGGTCATGAGCATGCCAACCGAGAGCCCGAGCGCGCCCAGTGCGCCGGTCACCGCGCGGCGTGCGCGCGGCCGTGTCACAGGGGTCATGTTCTGATCCCTTCCATAGGGAGTGGGGGTGGAACGGAACATGTACGTGAACGTCGTGCGTCACCATGACCGAAGATGCGAACGCGCGGCCACACTTGTGGGGAAGGGTGGGGTCGCAACGTTCGCGACGGTCATGCTGATGAACGGACCGTAGGGGGTAAGCGCTTTCTAGTCAACGTCTCGCGCGGAGGTCCGCCTCACATGCCCCAGCCGTACTGCTCCGGCATCCGGGCATCCGCGCCGAGCTCCCGCGCGGCGTGCTGGGCCCAGGACGGGTTGCGCAGCAGCTCCCGGCCCAGCAGTACCGCGTCGGCCTCGCCGTTGGCCAGGATCTTCTCGGCCTGCTCGACTTCGGTGATCAGTCCGACGGCGGCGACCGGCAGCGCGCTCCCCGCCTTCACGCGGGCGGCGAACGGGACCTGGTAGCCGGGCGCGGTCGGGATCCGGACGCGCGGGACGTTGCCCCCGGTGGAGACGTCGAGGAGGTCGATGCCGTGGGCCCGCAGGTCGCCGGCGAAGCGGACGGTGTCCTCCGGAGTCCAGCCGCCCTCCTCCAGCCAGTCGGTCGCCGAGACGCGGAAGAACAGCGGCTTGTCGTCGGGCCAGACCTCCCGGACCGCGTCGACGACCTCCAGGGCGAACCGGGTGCGGTTCCCGTAGGAGCCGCCGTAGGCGTCGGTGCGGTGGTTGGAGTGCGGCGACAGGAACTCGTGGATCAGGTAGCCGTGGGCCCCGTGGATCTCGGCGATCTCGAAACCGGCGGCCAGCGCCCGGCGTGCGGCGTCCGCGAACCGGCCGACGGCCTCATGTATCTGCGGGACCGTCAGTTCCGTCGGCACCGGGTGCCGCTCGTCGAACGCCAGCGCACTCGGGGCCAGCGGCTGCCAGCCGTACGCGTCCGGTCCCACCGGCGCTCCGCCCTTCCAGGGCCGCGCGGTCGACGCCTTGCGGCCGGCGTGGGCGAGCTGGACCGCGGGAACCGTGCCCCGGGAGCGCAGGAAGCCCGTGATCCGTCGGAACGCCTCGACCTGTGTGTCGTTCCACAGTCCGAGGTCCTGCGGGGAGATGCGGCCCTCGGGCGTCACGCCGGTGGCCTCCACCACGATCAGGCCGGTGCCGCCCACCGCGCGGGCGCCGTAGTGCGCGAAGTGCCAGTCGCCTGGCGCGCCCGCCGAGGGGCCTTCCGGTGCGGCCGAGTACTGGCACATCGGCGGCATCCAGACCCGGTTCGGGATCGTGGTGTCACGGAGCTGAAGGGGCTGGAAGAGGGCGCTCACGGCGGGCTGCTCCCTGGGTCGCGGGACGGGACGGCTGGTACGGTAACTCTCGTAGTACGTCGAGTGTCAAACTACGTCGTCCTTCGTACAATGGGAAGCCCTCCCGCCCGGTGGGACCCCTGACGAACTGGAGTCGCCGTGCCCCTCGCCGCCACTGCCGCCGGCACCCGCGAGCTGCCCCACCCCACGCGTGCGGAGATCCGGCTCGAAGGGGTGCTGCACGCGCTCTCCGACCCGGTGCGGCTGCGGATCGTGCGGGACCTCGCCGCCGACAGCGGCGCACTCTTCGCCTGCTCGCACTTCGACCTGCCGGTCACCAAGTCCACCACCACGTACCACTTCCGGGTGCTGCGCGAGAGCGGGGTGATCCGGCAGACCTACCGGGGCACGGCCAAGATGAACGGCCTGCGCCGGGACGATCTGGACGCCCTCTTCCCCGGGCTGCTCGACGCCCTGCTGGCCGCGGCCGCCCGGCAGGTGGCCGTCGTCGGGGGCGGCTGACCGGCAGGGGTGGAGGCGCCCGCACCGGCGCGGCCTGCTCCGCTGACAGGGTGCCGAGTCCGTTGAACGAAGCGTGTTCCGTTCGTATTGAATGTGATCATTCGGTTACGTTGCGTATGTGCTCGAAGCATCCTTCGTTGATCGTTCTCTTCAGCTTTCCGACCGCTGTCCGGACGACGGTGAGATGTCCGTGCGCCACGCCTGGGTGGTGAGCGAGGGCGGCGTCACGACCTCGTGGTTCGACGTCCGCCTTGCCTTCGCCGACGGCGCCCGGGTGGACGCGCTCGCCGTGCTGTCCGGTCGGAGCGTGCGGGTCGAGGACGTGCGGGCCCAGCCGCCGCTGTCCCTCGACGACCTGGCCGTGCTCGCCGAGTGGCTGGAGGACCCGCTCTTCGAGGCCTGCGTGCCCGCCCCTGCCCGTGACGCGCCGGCCGCGTCGCGGCGGGCCCGGGCCGCGTGGCCGCGCGGGCGGGAGGAGCGCAGGCTGGCCGCCCGGGAGTACCGGGCGGCCAGGGCGGAGGGCGGCGATCCGGTCCTCGCGGTGATGAGCGCGACCGGGCACAGCAGGCGCAGGTCGCTCAGGCTGATCGGCCAGGCGCGCGACGAGGGGTTCCTGGCGCCGCGCCGCGCGCGGCGCTGACACGCGCCCCCGGGTCCGCGCCGCTTTCCGACCGCCGCCGCGTCACAGCATCGCGCGCATCCGTGAGATCTCGCTGGTCTGCTGGGCGACCACGTCGTCGGCCATCTCCTCGATCAGCACGTTGTTGCCCTCGGACTTCACGTCCGTGGCCATGCTGACGGCACCCTCGTGGTGAGTGATCATCAGAGTGAGGAAGAGCCGGTCGAAGGACTTGCCCTCGGCCGCGCGCAGCTTCTTCAGCTGTGCCTCGGTGGCCATGCCCGGCATCGCGGCATGGTCGTGTCCGCCGCCCGTCACCTTCTTGCCGTTGGTTTCGAGCCAGCCCTCCATCGCCTTGATCTCCGGCCCCTGCGCGGCCGAGATCCGTTCGGCCAGCTTCTTGACCTGACTCGACTGGGCCTGTTCGGGGACCAGTTCGGTCATCTCCAGTGCCTGGGCGTGGTGCTGGATCATCATGCGCGCGTAGGAGACGTCCGCCGAGTTGGGGGAGTCGTCGTCGGCTCGCTGCTTCTCGGCGTCCTCGGCGGACAGGGTCCGGTTGCCCTCGCCCGGCTTGCCGGGAGCGATCACCGAAGGCCCGGCGGCGGCCGGCGAGCCGGTGTCCGAACCCGAGTCGCAGGCCCCCAGTGCGAGCACGGCCAGCGCGGCCAGTGCGGCCGTGGCGAGCGACGCGCTGGACGACCCGGGGCGAAGGGACACGACGACCTCCTGTGGCTGGGGGCGCACCCTCCGGAGAGGGAAGCGGAACACCTTGTGGGCGCGATGACCGTCCTAGCACGCTTCCGCGCGTCAGTGATCAGAAAACTTCATTGCGTCTTTGTTGCCCCCTGTTGATATGAGCATGGCGACGACGATACTGCCGGAAGCGTGAACCGTTCCAACGGGAACGGACGTTGGGAGGAAACAGTGACCCTGTTGAACGACCCGCGAGCGCGGCGCAGACGGCTGGGGGTGGCGGCTGCGGCCGCCGGACTCCTGTCCGCCCTGCTGACCGCCGGCCCGGCCGTCGCCACCCCCGACCCCGGGGACACTCCGGCCACGTCGAAGGACGTGTCCAAGAGCGCGCTCGCAGAGGTGCGCGACGCCATCGAGAGCGGCGAGATACCCGGTCAGGACGAGACAGTCCATTCCGGCAACATCGAGCATCTGACCAACATCCCCAAGGACGCGCTGTCCGACTTCAACACGGACCTGGCCTTCCAGGGCCGGTACGCCTTCGCCGGGAACTACGACGGTTTCCGCATCTTCGACATCAAGAACCCGAAGAAGCCCAAGACCGTCGCCCAGGTGCTGTGTCCCGGCTCGCAGAACGACATCTCGGTCTCCGGGAACCTGCTGTTCCTGTCGACCGACTCCTCGCGCAGCGACAGCAGTTGCAACAGCACCACACAGCCCGCGACCGAGAAGTCCTCCTGGGAGGGCATGAAGGTCTTCGACATCAGCGACAAGCGGAACCCGAAGTACGTCGCCGCGGTGGAGACGGCCTGCGGTTCGCACACCCACACGCTGGTGCCCGAGCGCAACAACGTCTACATCTACGTCTCCTCGTACTCGCCGAACGCCGCCTACCCCGACTGCCAGCCGCCGCACGACGGGATCTCCGTGATCAAGGTGCCGCGCAAGGCACCCGAGCGGGCGGCCCTCGTGGGCTTCCCCGTGCTGTTCCCCGGTGAGGGTCCCGACGGCGGCGGCAACCCGGGCGGGCCCACCAACCCCGGTGTGTCCAAGACCACCGGCTGCCACGACATCACCGTGCTGCCCTCCGAGGACCTCGCGGCGGGTGCCTGCATGGGCGACGGCATCCTGTTCTCCATCAAGGACCCCGAGCACCCGAAGGTCATCGACCGTGTCCAGGACAACGTGAACTTCGCGTTCTGGCACTCGGCGACCTTCAACCAGAAGGCGAACAAGGTCGTCTTCACCGACGAGCTGGGCGGTGGCGGCGCCGCCACCTGCAACGCGGAGATCGGCCCGAACCGCGGCGCCGACGGCATCTACGACATCGTCGGCCGGGGTGATCACCGCAGGCTGGTCTTCCGCAGCTACTTCAAGATCCCGCGCCACCAGGCGGACACCGAGAACTGCGTGGCACACAACGGTTCGCTGATCCCGGTCAAGGGCAAGGACATCATGGTCCAGGCCTGGTACCAGGGCGGCGTCTCCGTCTGGGAGTTCACCAACTCCTCGCGGCCCAGGGAGATCGCCTACTTCGAGCGGGGCCCGCTGAGCACCGACAGGATGACCACCGGCGGTTCCTGGTCGGCGTACTACTACAACGGCTACATCTACTCGAACGACATCGCCAAGGGCTTCGACGTCCTCAAGCTCAGCGACCGGCGCACCGACCCGGCCGAGCGGGTCCGTCTGCGGGAGCTCAACACGCAGACGCAGCCGGACTACTTCGACTGAGCGGCCCGGTCCGTCCGGTCGGGCCGGTCCGGCTGATCCGGTACACCGGTCGCGAAGAACCGCGACAGGTCGGGGTCGCACGACGTCCCGCCGGGCGCCTCGGCGTCCGGCGGGACACCGAGCCTCCAGTCCAGCCGGTAGCGCTCGAACAACTCGGCGCGCAGCTCGGGCACCGGCATCGGCACCCCGGGCACGAGAGCCGCGAAGACGGCGCCCATCAGCTGGGCGCGCAGCATCGGGTAGTCGCGGTCGACGTCCTGCGAGCCGTGCCGGGCCACGGTGTCCCGCAGCAGCTCCGCCAGCCGGCGCTGTTCCGGGCACGGCACGAAACCCACCTCGGTCTGGAGCAGTCCCGCCATGTGCTGGCGCATGAGCACCGGCCGGTCCCTGGCCAGTCCGAGGATCGCGTCGATGGCCCGCGCCAGCCGCTCCCGCCCCTCGGCGGTGCCCGGCTCGCGCTCCAGCGCCTCCTCCAGGGTGCGGTGCATCAACCGGTGCACGGCGGACTGCACCAGCTGGCGTTTGCCGGGGAAGTAGTACGACACGAGTCCGCGCGCCGAGCCCGCCCGGTCCGCGATGTCGCCGAGCGTCGTCGCGTCGTACCCGCGCTCGCCCACGAGCTCCACCGCGGCCTGCAGCAGACGCTCCTTCGAGCGCCGCCGCAATTCTTCATTGACCGAGGCGCTGCGCGGGGACATGCTGTACTCCTGCGTTGACTGGCTGGCAGCCAACTATACTCGGCGCAGGCGGACGGGCCTCCGGGGTCCGCTCCGGCGACCGTCTGCCTCGGGCGACACGGGGGATCGTCCGAGGCGGACGGCATCATTCACTGGTTGCCTCGGGCTACGTGACCAGGTCCAGCACCGGCCGCAGTCCCGCCGGACGCTCGGCCACCGGCAAGTGGTCGACGAAGTGCACCCCGCAGCCGAGCGCCGCAGCACCGCCGTCCGCCCCGCGGTCGTCGCCGACCATCAGCGTCCGCCCCGGTTCCACGCCCAGCGCCGCGCAGGCGACGCCGAACAGCCGGGGGTCGGGTTTGCGGATGCCGTGCTCGTACGACAGGACGTAGGTGTCCACGAACCGGTCGAGGCCGTGCTCGCGGAAGACCGGCCGCAGGTCCCAGCCGATGTTGCTCACCACCCCCACGGCGATCCCGCGCTCCCGCAACGTGCTCAGCACCTCGGCGGCGTCGGCGTAGGGACGCCACGCGTCCGGCGACATGTGCCGCTCGTACAGCGCGTCGTGGAGGCCCGGGTCCGGCAGCGGCACCTGCCGGGAGAGGCCGGTGTACGCGGCCCGGTGCAGCGCGGAACTCTGGTCGCGGGTCTCCCACACCTCGGCGAGTTCCTCCGGCACCCGCAGCGGCAGTGCACCGCCGGGCAGCGCCCCCGCTCGCGTGAGAGCCTGGGCCGTCTCGGCCAACGCCGGTGCGGGGAGGTCGAGTCCGGCGTCGGCGAGGGCCGCGCGCAGCCAGGCTCGGGTGGATTCGATGCGGAACAGGGTCCCGGAGAAGTCGAACAGCACGGCGGTCATGGGCCGGATCCTAGGGGTCCGACGGGGCTCATGGGATGCCGGCGCCGGTGCACCAGTACCGCGAGCGCCACGACCAGGGCGCCCAGGAGCCAGCCGCCGAGGACGTCCGTGGCCCAGTGGACGCCGAGCCACACGCGGGTCACGCCGACCCCGGCCACCGAGACCACCGCGACGGCGAGGCCGGCCCGGCGCAGACGGCGGCCGGCGCCGTAGCGGTGCAGCAGCCACACCAGCAGGCCGCACACGAACGTCGCGGTCATGGCGTGCCCGGAGGGGAAGGCCGCGTACTTCGCGGAGTCCACGGGGTCGGGCCAGGCCGGGCGGGGACGGTCCACCGCCGCCTTCAGAACCTGCTGCAGAAGGCTGCCCAGCAGGCAGGTCGCCCCCAGCCACACAGCCGTCCACCGGTCCGCCCTGCGCCACCACAGCCACAGCACCACCACCGCACACAGCAGACGCATCGTCCAGGTGTCCCACACCCAGTCGCTGAGGATCCGCACGGCGTGGGTGACGCCGCCCTCGTCGACGGCCCAGCGGTGGGTCGTGCCGGCGATGTCGTCGTCGAGGTCCATCAGCGGGTGCCACTCGACGGCCACCAGGGTGAGCAGGAGCGCGGAGCACACGGACAGCACCCAGCCGACGCGGAGCGCGGTGCGCGGCTGCGGCGGGGCGGGCGGGGAGTCGACCGGCGGCGTCTGCATGCTGCGATACTCGCCGAACCGGTGGTTCCGGGGCCAGTTCCCCGGCTAGCCCAGCGCCCGCAGCCCCGGTGCGAAGGCCACCAGGACCGGCACCGCAGGCACCAGTGCCGCAGCGGCCGTCAGCCGCAGCCTCCGGCCCGCGGTCAGCCGGTTGGGCGGGGTGAGCAGGCGGTGGACCCGCTGCGGGACGTGGGCCTGCGCGGTCGGGCACGGGCCGAAGACGCCGCGGTCCTCGTTGAGTTCGACCAGGGCCAGGGCGGTCGTCAGCCGGCCGAAGCGGCGGGAGGCCACGTCGTCGGCGGCGAGTTCGACCAGGCGGTGCATCTCGTCGCGGAAGGCCGCGAAAACCGGAACCTGCGGGAAACCGTCCGCCAGCGCGGTGGAGCAGTTCAGCAGCCAGTCGTGCCGCGCCTGCGCGTGCCCCTTCTCGTGGGCGAGGACCGCGTCCAGCTGCCGGCCCTGGAGGCGGCGCAGCGCCGCGGTGGTGACCACCAGCTGCGGGGGAGTGCCGGGCAGCCACCAGGCGTCCGGCCGCTCGCCCTCCAGCACGACGAGCCGTCCCGGGCCGGGCTCCTCGCCGGGGAGCAGCGGGGCGCGATGCCTCAGCTCCGCCCGGCGCAGCCGGCGCCGGGAGCGGGCCCGTACGACCTCCCGGGCCAGCATCGCGACGCTCCACAGTCCACCGCAGGCCAGCGTGACGGCGGTCGTGTCCGCCCAGAGGCCGGACGTGCCCAGCGCGTAGGCCTCGACCACCGGGCCGGGGGCGGTCGCGAAGACGGGTCCGCCGACCGCGTGCCAGGCCGCCGCCGCGCTCAACGTCATCGACAGCGCGCAGCACACGATCACCGCCGCCACCACGCACTGCCAGACCCACAGCGCGACCACCGGTTCGCGATCGGGCCAGTCGGCCCGGGCGAGCAGCCCGGGGGCGAGCACGGCGGTCAGCGCGCCGAGCAGCAGCAGTGCCGCGGGGAGAATCATGGGTGCAGCCTATGAGCGCCGCTCCGTCGGCAGTGCGGCCCGAGGCGCAAAGTGACGCAGGCAACGACTGCGCACGGCGAACCCCGGGCAGCCCGGACCCCGGGACCGCCGGGTCCCGGCCGGCGGCGTCACAGCGGCAGCAGCATGGCCAGCATCCCGATCGCCATGGAGAGGCGGCAGGCCCGCGCCAGCTCCGGCCGGTCGCCCCAGCCGGCCGCCGGGCGGCCGGCGGTCCCCGTGCCGCCCCCGGCCACCGCCACGACGGGTATCAGGCGTACGCCGGTGAGCAGGACGTATCCCGTGAAGTAGAGCAGCAGCGCCCCCGTCAGCACCGGTGTGCCGGACGTGCCGTGTGCGTGCGCGTGGGCCGGGGAGCCGGTCATCACCGTCGCCATGTAGACCATCGCGGCGGCGCCCACGAGGTGGTGCAGATGGTGGCGCCCGGACCGGGCCGCCCACAGGGCCCGCAGGCCCGCGGCCCCGAACACCACCGCGTAGGCCGGCCAGACCCAGGCCGGCGGGGTGAACACCGCCGCGGGCACGGCCATGGCCGCCATGCCGAACCCCATGAGCGCCTCACCGCCCGCCGCGCTGCGCTGTTCCTCGACACCGCTGCGCATCCGCAGCAGGCAGTAGACGCCGGTCGCCGCGCACAGCGCGACCAGCAGCCATCCGGACGACGCCGGTCCGTGCACACGCACCTCCCCGTTCCGCGGTCCACGGTCCGTCAAGAACTGCCCGGCCGATGCGGCGCGCACGCGAGCGCAAGGGGGTACGCGGGGGCATTCGGGGGAGCGCGCGCCCGCGCCGGGGTGTGTCGTCGCTGGTCGGTGAGGTGGGCGAACTGAAGCCGGTATTTGATTTACAGGTAAAACACTTGTTAATCTCGTAGTCATGAGCAGTGCGACCCCCACCCCCGGCGCCTCACCGGCCCGACGTCTGTCCCTGGCGGGCGTGCTGCGCCTGCGCCGTCCCTCGGAGATCTGGTTCAAGCCCGCCCTGAGTTCGGTCGCCGCCGTCGCCCCTCCCAACCTGCTCCTGCTGGCCTTCGGCCGGCTGGACCTGGCGATGTACACGATGGCCGGGTCCCTGTGCGCGCTCTACGCCCACAACCGTCCCTACGCCGCCCGCGCCCGCACCCTGGCGTGGGTGGTGCTCGGCATGCTCGGCGGCGTCGCCGTCGCCCTGGTCACCGCCTCGCTCACCCGCGACGCCGTCGTCCTCGTCACCGTCGGCGCCCTGCTGGCCGCCGTGCAGAAGGTGCTGTGCGACGCCAGCCGTGTCGGCCCACCGGGCAACGTGATCCCGACCTTCATCAGCTCCGCCGCCCTCTTCGCCCCGCAGACCCTCGCCCAGGTCCCCGGACACCTGGCGCTGGCCGCCGCCGCGGGCGTCTGGGCCTGGCTCGTCGGCATGGCACCCGCCCTGGTCCGTCCGCACGGACCGGAACGCCGGGCCACCGCCCAGGCCCTGAACGCCGCCGCCGCGTACGCCGCCACCCGCGGCACCGCCGACGGCCACGCCTCCGCCCGCGCCGCCGGGTACGCCGCCGTGCAGGCCGCCTGGCAGACGCTGCTGTCCCTGCCCGCGACGGGGACCCGCGCCACCACCCGGCACGCCCTGGAACGCCTCGTCGTCCGCGCCGAGGTCGCACTGGCCGCCCCCGCCGACACCGACCCCGAGCGGCTGCGCGCCTGGGCCCACGCACTGCGCGGCGGCGGCCGCATCCCCCGCACCGGCGACGCCCCGGCGGACACCGACGAACTCCTCGGCGTCGACGCCGAACTCGCCGCCCGCCCCGCGCCCCTGTGGCGGCGGCTCGGCCCACTGACCCCGATCGCCGTGCGCACCGCCCTCGGCTGCGCGCTGGCCGGCTACGCCTCCCTCGCCCTCGGCATCGGCCGCCCCTACTGGGCCCTGGTCACCGCCGCCGCGCTCTACCAGGCCAACATCACCCTGACCTGGAGCAGGGCCGTGCAGCGCGTGGTCGGCAACCTCGCCGGCGTGCTGCTCTTCGCCGCCATAGCCCCGCTCGCGCACCTCGGGCAGGCGCTCCTCGTCCTGTGCTGCCTCGCCCTCAACTTCGGCGCCGAGGCCCTCATCACCCGCAACTACTGGCTCGGCAGCGTCTGCGTGACCCCGATGGCCCTGCTCGTCACCGAGTTCGCCGGCTACCAGGCCCCCGGCGACCTGATGACCGAGCGGGCCGTGGACACCCTCGTCGGGGCCCTGGTCGGCTTCCTCGCCGCCGTCGTCGTCACCAACCGGCGCGCGGGGAACCGCGTCGAACAGGCGGTGACCGCGGCCGACCGGGCCCGGGAGCGCGCCGCCCGCCTCCTCGCGGAGCCCGCCCCCGGCCCCGGCGCGCTGGAGGCCGCCCGCCGGTCCCTGGCCGCCGCGCTGACCGACCTGCGGGCCACCGCCGACGGTGCGGCCGGTGAATGGTGGGGACGCGCCCTGCCCCAGGAGAGGGTCGTGCTCGCCGAGCAGTCCGGACACCGTACGCTCGCCGAGGCGGTGCGACGCCAGGCAGCGCGTCCGGACCGGGACACGGGCACGAGAACGGAGGACGTACGGCCATGACCGCAACCGACGGGGGAGCCCACGACGCGGGAGCCGGTGACGGCAGGACGGGGCCCGGCGGGGACACCGTGGCCGCCGTCGTACGCCAGTGGCGTGCCGTCCGCCCGGACCTGGACACCGGACCGATGGAGATCATCGGCCGCATCAACCGCTGCGCCGCCCTCCTCCAGCAGGCCGAGGACGCCCCGCTGCGCCGGGCGGGCCTCAGCCGCGCCGAGTTCGACCTGCTCGGCGCGCTGCGCCGCACCGGACACGAGCTGACACCGGGCGAGCTGGCGCGGGAGACCTTCTCCTCCGGCGCCGCCGTCACCAAGCGCCTCAAGCAGCTCACCGAACGCGGCCTCGTCGAGCGGCGCGGCGACACCCGGGACCGCAGGGTCGCCCACCTCCGCCTCACGGACACCGGACGCGATCTCGTCGACGGCATCCTGCCGGAACAGCTCGCCTACGAGTCCGCCGTCCTGTCCGGCGTCGACGGACCCCGGCAGGGCGAGCTCGCGGCGCTCCTGGGCGGGCTGCTGGGCCAGCTGGAGGGCCGCCTGGACGCGCTGCGGGTCTGATCGGCCCTCGGCGCAGGACGGCGGCGGTCGCCGGGCGGGTCAGCGCTCGTCGCCCGCCCGGTACACGCCGAACATCGCGCCCTGCGGGTCCCGCAGGACCGCGATGCGCGGCCCGTCGGGCACGGAGGTCGGCTCCATGAGCACCGTGCCGCCGCCGTCGGTGGTGTCGACCGCGACGGTGTTCACGTCCGCCACCGCGAAGTACGGCAGCCAGTGCGCCGGCACCTCGTGCGGGAACTTCTCGTCCATCGTCACCATGCCGCCGAAGTCCGCTCCGCCGATGCCCCACTGCGGATAGCTCTGCGAGGGGGTGACGCTCCAGCCGAACACCGTCTCGTAGAAGTCGGCCGCCCGGTCGGGTTCCCTGGTCAGCAGCTCCACCCAGCCCAGCGAGCCGGGCGCGTTGAACAGCCCGGCCCCGGGGAAGGAACGCCCCTGCCACAGCTGGAACACCGCCCCGGTCGGATCGGCGGCCACCACGAAGCGGCCCGAGTCGAAGACGTCCGTGGGCCCCTGGAGAGCCGCACCGCCCGCCGCAGTCACCTGCCGTACGGCCGCGTCCGCGTCGCGCACGGCGAAGGACACGTGCCACGCGACCGGCTGCCCCGGCTGGTACAGCGGGGTCAGGGCGGCGACCGCCGCGTCGTCGATCCGGGCGATCGTGTAGCCGCCCGCCTGCTTGCGCGGGTCCGTCTCGGGGAACCAGCCGAACAGCTTGGTGTAGAACCGCTTGGCCGCTTCCAGGTCGGTGGTCCCGAGCTCCGCCCAGCAGGGCCCGCCGGTCACCGGTTCGTGGAGCTTCATCGTGGTGGCGTCCTTCCGCCGGGGCAGCAGACCGTCCGTCCCCCTCCAGCACGCTAAGGCCGGGCCCCGGCCGCGGCCATCCGGCGCGTAAGCGCCCCGCCCGCGGACCTCGCCTGCGGCTCAGATGCCGGGGCGGTAGCGCAGCGGATGCTCCGCGGGCACCTCCACCAGCACGATCCGGACGCCGTCCGGGTCCGCGATCCACATCTCCACCAGGCCCCACGGCTCCTTGACCGGCGGCCGCACGATCGCGACTCCCTTGGCGCGCAGCTCCGCGTGGGCCGCCGCCGCGTCCTCGACCTGGAGCCACAGGGCGAGCCCGGGGGTGACGGGGGCGTCGGAGCGCCCGGAGACCTCCAGGAAACCGCCGCCGAGGAAGTAGACGGTGCCCCGCTCCGGGCCCGTGCCGAACTCCCGGTGGACGGCGAGGCCGAGCTGCTCGCCGTAGAAGGCGCGGGAGCGGTCGGGGTCGGTGGGGCGGAGGAGGGTCCTGCTGCCGAGTACATGCACCATGCGTCCCGACACTAGTGGCGACCACCGACGGCGTTACGCTCATCGGTGCCGCGCCCCGACCCGCACCGCCCGAGAACGAACCGGAGACGCCCACCATGGACACCGCCGCCAGCCCACTGACCTACCGTGACGCCACCGGCGCCGACGTGGACGCGCTCGTCGCGCTCATAGAGTCCGCGTACCGGGGCGAGACCAGCCGGGCCGGGTGGACCACCGAGGCGGACATCCTGCAGGGGCAGCGCACCGACCCGCAGGGCGTGCTGGACGTCGTCGAGGCGCCGGACAGCCGCCTGCTGACGGTGGAGCGGGACGGCGGGATCGTGGCCTGCTGCCAGCTCGAGCACCGGGGGGCGCACGCCTACTTCGGGATGTTCGCCGTCAGCCCGGCGCTCCAGGGGGAGGGACTGGGCAAGACGATCATCGCGGAGGCCGAGCGGCAGGCCCGCGAGACGTGGGGCGTGACGGAGATGCACATGACCGTGATCTCCGTGCGCGAGGACCTGATCGCCTGGTACGAGCGCCGCGGCTACCGCCGTACGGGAAGGATGACCCCCTTCCCGTACGGCGACGAGCGCTTCGGTGTCCCGCAGCGCGACGACCTCGAGTTCGAGCTGCTGGTCAAGCCGCTGGTGTGACGCGCCGTTGGCCGCTCGGGCGACTCAGGCGACTCAGGCGACTCAGGCGGTGAAGCGGCCGGTGCGTTTGATCTCCGGGTAGTCGGTCGTCGCGCCGTCCAGGCCCAGGGCGCGCACCAGGCGCAGGTGGTCCTGGGTGTTCACGGTCCAGGAGAAGACCCGCAGTCCCGCCTTGCGGGCCTTCTTCACGATCTCCAGCGTGATCCTGTTGATGTCGAGGCACAGGGTCCGGGCGCCCGCCTCCACGGCGCGGTCCACGACCTCGGGGCCGTAGTACTGCGCGACCAGCGCGGTCCGCACCCCCGGCACCAGGCGGGCGATCTCGACGAGGGCCTCGTCGTGGAACGAGATCACCTCCACCCGGTCGACCAGGTCCCGGCGGAGCATCACCTCGGCGAGGACGCGCGCGGCCGCCGCGTCCTTGATCTCGGCCTGCAACGGTACCGAGACGGCGTCCAGCGCCTCCTCGAAGACCGGGATCCGCTCCCCGCGCCCGGCGTCCAGGGCGCGCAGCTCCTCCAGCGTCTTGTCGGCGATCGCGCCGGTGCCGTCGGTGGTGCGGTCCACGTCGGCGTCGTGCATGACGACGAGAGCGCCGTCCTTGCTCAGATGCAGGTCCAGTTCGACGACGTCGAGGCCGGCCTGCTCGGCGGCGACGAAGGAGCGCAGGGTGTTCTCGGGTTCGACACCCATCGCTCCGCGGTGACCGATGGTGAGGAAGTTCAAGGCTCGACTCGCTTCCGTCGACGTCGGCGTGGGCAGGGCGGCAGCCTAACGGCCCTGCCGGACCGTTTCCCCCGTGCCGCGCCGGGTATACGAATCCGGCGCTCGACAGGAAAAAATGCGGCGAAGTCCGGGGTGAGGCAGGATAATTTACGGAGCCACCCCTTGATTGGAGAAACGTCGTATGGCTACGGTGTCGTCACGCTAGCTTCTCCCGTGGAGGATGGGACATGACGGAAATTCTTGTGCAGGTGGGTGTGGAGGGCGATGTTCCTCCGGCGAGCAGGGTGGTCGAGCACCCGGCGTGGCCCGTGCTCAAGGATGCCGTGGAGCGGATCCGGCCATGGCAGTCCAAGGACGGGTCGATCGACTTCGACGCCGAAGGCGCCCCGGAGCGGGCCACCGCCGAGGACGCCGCACGCCGTGTCATCGAGGCCGTGCGGGAGCTGTCCCCGCTCCTCCCGCACGACCGCGCCTACCACGAGGCCCTGGTGACCGATCTCGGCCGCTGGGCCGACGACGGCTTCCAGGTGCCCGACTTCCTCGACTCGCTGCTGGCCTTCCAGCCCGCCGCGAACCGCGCGGACGGCCTCCAGCACCTGGTCGTCTTCCCGATGTACACGCAGAACGGCAACCCGGACCGCAACCTCGAAGCGGTCGTGCTGCGCATGGTCTGGCCCGACTGGCTGGCCGAACTGGAGCGCACCCGCTACGACAACCCGCTGTTCTGCGGCATCACCTTCGAGGACTTCACGGCCGGCTACGACACCAACTCGGCCGTCCTCTTCCCCGAGACCATCGCCGTGCGCGAGGCCCCCGAGCGCTTCTCCTGGGGCGGCATCTTCTGCGACCGCGAGGCCGCCCGCTTCCGCCGCGTCACCGAGGCCGCCGTGGACCTGCTGGGCCTCGAACTGCCCGAGGACGTCGCCGCGATGGTCCACGACCAGAAGCGCTGCGAGGAGGCGTTCGTGCTGTGGGACATGGTCCACGACCGCACCCACAGCCACGGCGACCTGCCCTTCGACCCGTTCATGATCAAACAGCGCCAGCCGTTCTGGATGTACGGCCTGGAGGAACTGCGCTGCGACCTCACCGCCTTCAGGGAGGCGGTGAAGCTGGAGGCCGACGGCGTCCCGCAGGCCCGCGACGTGCAGTACGCGGTGCTCTTCGACCGCATGTTCCGCTTCCCGGTGACCGGCGAGCGCGTACGCAACTACGACGGCCTCGGCGGCCAGCTCCTCTTCGCCTACCTGCACAAGCACGACGTCGTCCGCTGGACCGACAACAAGCTCTTCATCGACTGGCAGCGCGCCCCGCAGGTCACCAATCAGCTGTGCGCCGAGATCGAGAAGCTCTACCGCGACGGCATCGACCGCCCCAAGATCGTCCACTGGTTCGCCGGCTACGAGCTGGTCTCCACCTACCTCGCCCCGCACCCGGGCTCCAAGTGGGCCAAGGGCCCCGACGCCCTGGACCTGACCCTGCCGCCGCGCAAACTCGTCGATGACGTGCTTCCCGACGAGTTTCCGCTGAGCATGTTCTATGAGGCATTGTCCAAGAAGCTCAAGAAGGTGATCGCCGCCACCCGGGGCATCACCGCGGCCACGGACGGTGCCGAGCGGGCCGCCGCGTGAGCGAGGGCGGCGGCACGCCCGAACACGTACGGCAGACACAGGCTCAGCAGGCTCGGGAGGCGAGGATCATGGGGAACGGGGCGCTCGACGGCGCGGTGATCGCGGTGGCAGGGGCGGGCGGACCCGCCGGACGGGCCGCGCTGCTGCGGCTCGCCGAGGCGGGTGCGACCGTCGTCGGCGCGGACAACGACCCGGAGCGGCTGGCCGAGGCGGTGGACGCGGCGCGCTACGCACACGGCGGCGCCACCGTCACTGGCGAGACCGTCGACCTGCTGGACCTGGACTCCACCCGGGCCTGGGCCGACCGCACCGAGAAGGAGTTCGGCCACGTCGACGGCATGGTCCACCTCGTGGGCGGCTGGCGCGGCAGCAAGTCCTTCACCAAGACCGAACTCGGTGACTGGGACCTCCTGGAGAAGCTGCTCGTCCGCACCGCGCAGCACACCTCCCTCGCCTTCCACGAGGCGCTTCAGCGCAGCGACCGCGGCCGCTACGTCCTGATCAGCGCCGCGGGCGCGTCGCAGCCGACCGCCGGCAACGCCGCCTACTCCGCCGCCAAGGCCGCCGCCGAGGCGTGGACGCTGGCCATGGCGGACTACTTCCGCAAGGCGGGGGGCGAGCAGGGGCCGACGTCGGCGGCTGCGATCCTGGTGGTCAAGGCGTTGGTGCACGACGCGATGCGCGCCGAGCGCCCCAACGCGAAGTTCGCGGGCTTCACGGACGTGCGTGACCTCGCCGAGGCCGTCGCCGGCGTCTGGGACAAGCCCGCCGCGGAAGTGAACGGAAACCGCCTGTGGCTGACCGAGAAGCCGTGAACCCCCCGAAGACCGACGCGCGTCGCCATCACGACCCCGAGGTCCGCGGTTTCGCCAGCGACAACTACGCAGGGGCCCACCCCGAGGTGCTCGCCGCCCTCGCGCTGGCCAACGGCGGACACCAGGTCGCGTACGGTGAGGACGACTACACCGGGAACCTCCAGCGCGTGATCCGCAGCCACTTCGGCTCCGGCGCCGAGGCGTTCCCGGTGTTCAACGGCACCGGCGCCAACGTGGTCGCGCTCCAGGCGGTCACGGACCGCTGGGGAGCGGTGATCTGCGCCGAGAGCGCGCACATCAACGTCGACGAGGGCGGCGCCCCCGAGCGCATGGGCGGCCTCAAGCTGCTCACCGTCCCCACCCCCGACGGCAAGCTCACGCCCGACCTGATCGACCGGCAGGCCTACGGCTGGGACGACGAGCACCGGGCGATGCCGCAGGTCGTGTCGATCACGCAGAGCACCGAGCTGGGCACCCTCTACACGCCCGACGAGATCCGCGCCGTCTGCGAGCACGCCCACGCGCACGGCATGAGGGTGCACCTGGACGGCTCCCGGATAGCCAACGCCGCCGCCTCCCTGAACGTGCCCATGCGCACGTTCACCAACGCGGTCGGCGTCGACCTCCTCTCCCTCGGCGGTACCAAGAACGGCGCCCTGTTCGGCGAGGCGGTCGTGGTGCTGAACCGGGACGCGGTGCGCCACATGAAGCACCTGCGCAAGCTCTCCATGCAGCTCGCCTCCAAGATGCGCTTCGTCTCCGTCCAGTTGGAGGCGCTGCTCGCCAAGGACCTGTGGCTGCGCAACGCCAGGCACTCCAACGAGATGGCCCAGCGCCTGGCCGAGGGCGTGCGGGCCGTGCACGGCGTCGAGATCCTCTACCCGGTGCAGGCCAACGCGGTCTTCGCCCGGCTGCCGCACGAGGTGAGCGAGCGCCTGCAGAAGCGGTTCCGCTTCTACTTCTGGGACGAGGCCGCCGGAGACGTGCGCTGGATGTGCGCCTTCGACACCACCGAGGACGACGTCGACGCGTTCGTGGCCGCCCTCAAGGAGGAGATGGCGCGCTGACGGGGTCGGATTCGAGTGATGCATAGGTATGCGATCACCTGAAAAGTCATTGACTGACGGGTGATCGCTTTCCTATGCTCTGCGGCCATGGAGCTGATCCAGACAACCCCTGACCTGTCCGCCTATCTGGCTGCCGACGAGGCCGTCGACCACGATCACCCGCGCGTACGGGAGGTGGCCGGACGGCTCGCCAAGGAGGCGGAGGACTCGTATGCCTATGCGCGGCTGTCGTTCGAGTTCGTGCGCGACACCATCCCGCACTCACAGGACTCCGGGGACCCGCGCGTCACCTGGCGCGCCTCGGACGTGCTGGAGCAGCGCACCGGCATCTGCTACGCCAAGGCCCACGCGCTGGCCGCGCTGCTGCGGGCCGAGGACATCCCCACCGCACTGTGCTACCAGCGGTTCGACGTGGTGCACGGTCTGATCGCCGTACGCCTGGACGGTGCCTGGCACCGGCAGGACCCGCGCGGGAACAAGCCCGGCGTGGACGCGCGGTTCTCCCTGGGGCGGGAGCAACTGGCCTTCACGCCGGACCGCGCGGCGGGCGAGGCCGACTACCCGGAGCTCTACGCCGCACCGCACCCGGCCGTACTGGAGGTCCTCAAGGCGGCAGCCGACCGCCCGCAGCTGTGGCAGAGCCTCCCGGCCGCGCTCTGAGAACCCGGCTCAGTGAGCCTGGGCCGTGCGCAGCTGCTCCGGCGTCGGGGCCGTGCCGCCGAGGTGGGCCGGCATCCACCAGGTGTCGTCGGCCCCCTTGGGGCGCACCGGATAGGCGCGCTGCGCCGCCTCCAGCAGCTCCTGCACGCGCCCGCGCAGCCGCCGGGTGATGGCGCCCGCGTACTGCTCGCGCGAGGCCTCCATCGCCTCGCCGACCCGGATGGTGATGGGGGTGTGGCTGCGCTTGAAGTTGCGCGGGTGGCCCTTGGTCCACAGGCGCTGGGTGCCCCACAGAGCCATCGGCACCAGGGGGACGCCCGCCTCCTGCGCGAGCCGCGCGGCCCCCGACTTGAAGCTCTTCAGGGTGAACGACTCGGAGATCGTCGCCTCCGGGAAGACCCCGACGATCTCGCCGGACTTCAGCGAGTCGAGGGCGTGCGCGTAGGCCGCCTCGCCCTGCTTGCGGTCCACCGGGATGTGCTTCATCCCGCGCATCAGCGGGCCGGAGATCCGGTGCCGGAAGACCGACTCCTTCGCCATGAAGCGCACCAGCCGCTTCTGCGGCAGCGCGGCCAGGCCGTCGAAGATGAAGTCCAGGTAGCTGATGTGGTTGCTCACCAGTACGGCGCCGCCCGTGCGCGGGATGTTCTCCGAACCACGGCAGTCGATCTTGAGGTCCCACACCTTGAACATGGTGCGGGCGAGACCGATGACCGGGCGGTAGACGAGTTCTGCCATGGGCGGGTCGGACCCTTCCTTGTCAGCCTGGGAAGGGGGTTCCCAGTCGAAAGTTACGCAGCCGTAGGTTTTCGGCTTGTCGCCGATCGTGCCCCAAGAACGGCCGGTGTACCAGCCTTGGTGCCCGTGTGAGGAGAGATCCTCATCACTCGCCCGGCCGTTTCGTGGCCGAAACGCGACGGTCGGCGGGAATCCTGGCCGCCTCCGGAGCGCTGCACCCTCCGAGAACCGGATCGGCGGCACGCGGGTGCGCGTGCCCAGGGCGGCCGCGACGGCGGCGGAACGGGGGCGCGCTGGTGCGCGAGCAGGACGACGGCAGGCGGTCCGGTGCCGGTGCCCGGCGGCTGGATGCGGCCGACCTCGGTGCGGAACTCGGGGCCCGCGCCACGCTCGTACAGTTCTCCAGCGCCTTCTGCGCGCCCTGCCGGGCCACCCGGCGGGTGCTGGGCGAGGTGGCCGGCATGGTCCCCGGTGTCGCCCACGTCGAGATCGACGCCGAGGACCGGCTGGAACTGGTCCGCGCCCTCGACGTGCTCAAGACCCCCACCGTGCTGGTGCTGGACGCCGGCGGCCGCGTCGTGCGGCGCGCCGTCGGGCAGCCGCGCACGGCGGACGTGATCGCCGCGCTGGGCGAGGCGGTGTGACAAGCGCCACGCGAGCGGTGAGGTCTTCTCCACAGCTTCGAGATCCCGGGACGTAATTGACTGTGTGTGCCACCCGTCGCCAGCCCGCCCCCGTGCCCCGCTCCGGGCTCCCGGGGCCGAGGCGCAACGCAGAAGGACCACCCCGTATGACGGTCACCCCCGGCCTCGCCGCTCCGCGGCCCGCCACCGACGACCTGCTGCGGTCCGTCTTCCGGCGGCACGCTGCGGGTGTCGCCGTGATCACCGCGCGGGGCCCCGGCGGGCCGGCCGGTTTCACGGCCACGTCCCTCACCTCCGTCTCCGCCCGTCCCGCGCTGCTCTCCTTCGGTATCGGCACCGGCTCCTCGTGCTGGCCCGCGGTGTCCGGGGCCGAGCACGTCGGCGTCCACCTGCTCGGCGAGCACCAGGAGGAGCTGGCGGCGACCTTCGCCCGCAGTGGCGCCGACCGCTTCGCGGCTCCCACCGCGTGGCGGGAGGGGCCGGAGGGCGTGCCGCTGCTGGACGGCGTGCTCGCCTGGCTGGTGTGCCGGGTGGCCGGCCGGGTGCCCGCGGGGGACCACCGGATCGTGCTGGCGGAGGTCCTCCTCGGTGACCCGGCGGGCGCCGGCGAGCCACTGCTGTACCACCAGGGGCGTTACCGCGGTCTGCGCGACTGACCGGTCAGCGGGACGCCTTCTGCGAAGGCGTCGAGTTCCGGTTACGCTGCGTTGCGAAGGTCACAGTTCAAAGCGCTTGCTTAGCGGGCAGGGACTGGGTGTACTGACGAGTAATATTCCGGGCGGAGCGCAGGTCGCCCCGACCGGGATCGGCCGCTTGGGGCGCCTATGCTGCCTGCAAGAGGCAGCACTGAAATGTCGACGCAGTAGGAGAGCCGGCGTGAGCTTGAGGATCGTTGTCACTGTGAAGTACGTGCCCGACGCCACTGGCGACCGGCACTTCGCCGATGACCTGACCGTCGACCGGGACGACGTGGACGGTCTGCTCTCCGAGCTGGACGAGTACGCGGTCGAGCAGGCGCTGCAGATCTCCGAGAATTCCGACGACGACGTGGAGATCACCGTTCTGACGGTGGGCCCCGAGGACGCGAAGGACGCGCTGCGCAAGGCGCTGTCCATGGGTGCGGACAAGGCGATCCACGTCGAGGACGACGACCTGCACGGCACCGACGCCATCGGCACCTCCCTGGTCCTGGCCAAGGCCGTCGAGAAGGCCGGCTACGACCTGGTCGTCTCCGGCATGGCCTCCACCGACGGCACCATGGGCGTCGTGCCCGCGCTCCTGGCCGAGCGACTGGGCGTGCCGCAGGTGACGCTGCTGTCCGAGGTGTCGGTCGAGGGCGGCGTCGTGAAGGGCCGCCGTGACGGCGACTCGGCCACGGAGCAGCTGGAGGCGTCGCTGCCGGCGGTCGTGTCGGTCACCGACCAGTCGGGCGAGGCGCGGTACCCGTCCTTCAAGGGCATCATGGCGGCCAAGAAGAAGCCGGTGGAGTCCTGGGACCTGTCCGACCTCGACGTCGACGAGGACGAGGTCGGTCTGGAGAACGCCTACACGGTCGTGGAGTCGGCCACCGAGCGTCCGGCGCGCTCCGCGGGCACGATCGTCAAGGACGAGGGCGAGGGCGGCAAGCAGCTCGCCGCCTTCCTCGCGGAGCGAAAGTTCGTGTAACCGCCTGGCCGGCCAGAAGTTCATCCGAGCCCGGCCCCTCGCTGACCGCCCCTCATCTTTCGCAAGCAGGAGAGAAGAAGTCCCATGGCTGAAGTTCTCGTCTACGTCGACCACGTGGACGGCGCCGTCCGCAAGCCCACCCTGGAGCTCCTGACGCTGGCCCGCCGCGTCGGCGAGCCCGTCGCCGTCGCCCTCGGCAACGGCGCGGGCGACACGGTCGCCGCCCTCGCCGAGCACGGCGCGGTGAAGGTGCTGACCCACGAGGCCGCCGAGTACGCCGACTACCTGGTCGTGCCGAAGGTCGACGCCCTCCAGGCCGCCCACGAGGCCGTCTCCCCGGCCGCCGTACTGGTCCCGTCCTCCGCCGAGGGCAAGGAGATCGCCGCCCGTCTGGCGCTGCGTCTCGGCTCCGGCGTCATCACCGACGCCGTCGACCTGGAGGCCGGCGACGAGGGCCCGGTGGCCACCCAGTCGGTGTTCGCCGCCGCCTTCACCACCAAGTCCCGTGTCTCCAAGGGCACCCCGGTCATCACGGTCAAGCCGAACTCGGCCGCCGTGGAGGCCGCTCCGGCCGCCGGTGCGGTCGAGGCCCTGTCGGTCACCTTCTCCGCCGCCGCGACCGGCACCAAGGTCACCTCGCGCACGCCGCGCGAGTCGACCGGCCGCCCGGAGCTGACCGAGGCCGCGATCGTCGTCTCCGGCGGCCGCGGCGTCAACGGCGCGGAGAACTTCGCGATCATCGAGGCGCTGGCCGACTCCCTCGGTGCGGCCGTCGGTGCCTCGCGTGCCGCGGTGGACGCGGGCTGGTACCCGCACACCAACCAGGTCGGCCAGACCGGCAAGTCCGTCTCCCCGCAGCTGTACATCGCCTCGGGCATCTCCGGCGCGATCCAGCACCGCGCGGGCATGCAGACCTCGAAGACGATCGTGGCGATCAACAAGGACGCCGAGGCCCCGATCTTCGAGCTGGTCGACTACGGGGTCGTGGGCGACCTCTTCGACGTCGTCCCGCAGCTCACCGAGGAAGTCAAGACCCGCAAGGGCTGACCATCGAGGTCCGGCATGACGCCGGCCTTCAGGACCCGACCGTGGTCTTGAAGGCCGGCGTCGTCGTTTGAGGCTGTTCCATCCATCCCGTAACCGAGAAGGGAGCCGTGATGTCACCGTCACGACGGATATCCGGCAGACGGCAGTCACTGGGCACTTTCGGCGGGCGCGCGACGGGTGCCGCGCTGCGTTTGGGGGCGTTCGGCTCGGGCGGACGGTGGCTCTGCGCCGCGCTGGCCGCTTCCGCGGTGCTCCTCTGCGCGTGCTCGGCGGCGGTCGACCCGGAGAAACTGCCCGGTGTCTACCGCAACGACGACGGCGGCCGGATCGAGCTCTCGGCGGACGGCACGTTCTCGGCCACCCGCGTGACGACGCGCACCGGCGGGAACCCGGTCGATTTCAGCGGCAGCTGGGACTACGAGGACCCGGGCACGTCGAGCGACTTCGTGTACCTCGGGGTCGAGGACGGCGGACTCGGCGAGACCGGCGGGATCCAGCTCTATGTGGACGATCAGGACACGCTGTACTTCCAGTCCGATCCGGACGGGCCGGTCACACAAGAGCTCACCAGGATGCGCTGAGTGGCTGTGGGCCGGTGCGGGACCGCACCGCCGCACGCCGGGAGACCGCGCGCCGTCCGGCGTGCGGCACAGGCTGGTGTTGACCGGCGAGAGACCGGCAGATAACTTCGCTCTACGGATAACTGATTCCGGTCAGCGGAAAAATGAACATCAGGAGGGTGTCGAATGGGTCAGCAGGAGAAGGTGGCAACGAGCCTCGCGGGCGCCGTCGGCGAGGAGATCAGTGCCTCCCTCGCACCGGTCGACGCGGAGCTGGAGCGCCGCTACCCCGGAGACCCGGGCACCCGCCAGCCCGTCCACACCGTCTACGTCCCCGGTGACGTCTTCGCCGCCGACACCGTCCGTTCCTGGGGCGACCGGGCGCTCGCCGCCCTCGACGAACACGCCCCGGACGCCGCGTCCTTCGCCGCCGTCCTCGGTCTCGCCGACGACCTCGCAGAGCCGGTGTACGCCCGCGTCCGCGCCAAGCTGGAGCGCGAGCCGGTCGAAGACCTGCGCATCGACTTCGAGGACGGTTACGGCAACCGCACGGACGCCGAGGAGGACGAGGCGGCCGCCCGCGCGGCCCGGCTGGTCGCCGAGGCGTACGAGCAGGGCACGGCCGCCCCGTACACGGGCATCCGCATGAAGTGCATGGAGGCTCCGGTGCGCGCCCGGGGCATCCGCACCCTCGACGTCTTCCTCAGCGGCCTGGTGGAGGCCGGCGGCCTGCCCGACGGGCTGGTCCTCACCCTGCCCAAGGTGACCTACCCCGAGCAGGTCACCGCCATGGTCCGGCTCCTGGAGGCCTTCGAGAAGGCGCGCGGCCTCACGCCCGGCCGGATCGGCTTCGAGATCCAGATCGAGACCAGCCAGTCCATCCTCGCCGCCGACGGCACGGCCACCGTCGCCCGCATGATCCAGGCCGCCGAGGGCCGCGCCACCGGCCTGCACTACGGCACCTTCGACTACAGCGCCTGCCTCGGCGTCTCCGCCGCCCACCAGGCCAGCGACCACCCGGCCGCCGACCACGCCAAGGCGGTCATGCAGGTCGCCGCCGCCGGGACCGGCGTACGCGTCTCGGACGGCTCCACCAACGTCCTGCCGGTCGGCCCCACCGAGCAGGTCCACGACGCCTGGCGCCTGCACTACGGCCTCACCCGCCGCGCGCTCGCCCGCGCCTACTACCAGGGCTGGGACATGCACCCCGGTCACATCCCCACCCGGTACGCCGCCGTCTTCGCCTTCTACCGCGAGGGCTTCGAACAGGCCGCCGCCCGCCTCGCCCGCTACGCCAACCGGGCCGGCGGCGACGTGATGGACGAGCCCGCCACCGCCAAGGCCCTCAGCGGCTACTTGCTGCGCGGCCTGGACTGCGGCGCCCTCGACATCGGCGAGGTCGCCCGGCTGACCGGCCTGACCCGCGCCGACCTGGAGGGCTTCTCGGGCCCGCGGCGCGGCGACCTCACGGCATCGGCGCAGTAGGTCCCGCCGACGGCGCCCTGCCCCCGGCGGAGGGATCGTCCGGCCCGGAGCCCGTGTAGCGCTCCAGGCCGGACGCCGTCACCCACTGCTCCTCGGCGAACAACCGCGTCCCCCGGTCGCACAGCCGCCGGTCCGCGCGCGCCCGTGCGCAGAACTCCTCCGGCGTCACCCCGAACAGCTCCCGCAGCCGGGCCGACCCGTGCAGCAGTTCGGTGATCAGGGCCCGCTGCTCGCCCGGATGCCGCCGCGGCGCGCCGGTGCCGTCGCGCAGGACGCCGTGGCGGTTGACGTACGCGTACGCGCCGCCCAACACCGAGCCGTCCCCCGGCTCCACGCGTACGTCCGGCGCGGGCAGCCAGACCCGGTCGAAGTTGCCGCCCGCCATCGGCACGCCCTCGCCGGCGTCGATCACCGCGAGCTGCCCTGCGTCGAGCCACAGCACGAACAGCTCCCGTACGGCGCCGGGCGCCGCCACCGGCGAGGCGGACACGTAGCCCATGCGGCTCACGTGCGCGGAGACGCCGACGTCCACGCCGGTGACCCGGGACCTGACCATCGGGACCGGCGAGTCGATCCCGAACTCGGCCATCTTGTGCCGCAGCTGGGCCGGGCTCGCGTTGGAGCCGATCGCCAGCACCGGGACCCGGCCGTCCTCCTCCCACTCCTCGCGCGCGGGCCGGCCCAGCGGCAGCAGCAGGTCCCCGTCCAGCAGCCCGGACTCGCGGGGCCACGCACCCGGGTACAGCAGCGGCTCCTCGCGCGGCACGCCGTCCAGGCCGAGCGCCCGCAGCGTCCGGTTCCCGCCGGGCGGCACGGGTTCGCGGCCCTCGGTCCGTGGATGCGGCACGGTGGGTCTCTCCTCCCGGTGGTCGGGGCGGCGCGGTCCGTTCAGTGCGACGGCGGCAGCTCGCCCGAGCCGCGGGTGACCAGCCTGGTCGGCAGTTCGATGCGGTCGGGGGCGAGGAGGGTGCCGTCCAGCTGCCTGAAGAGCCGCTCGGCGGCGGTGCGGCCGAGGGCGGCGGCGTCCTGCGCGACCACGGTGACGCCCGGCTGGAGCAGGTCGGCCAGTTCGATGTCGTCGAAGCCGACCAGGGCGACGCCCCGGGTGTGTTCGGCCAGCACCCGGATCACGGTGACCGTCACCCGGTTGTTGCCGGTGAAGATCGCGGTGACCGGCTGAGGGTCGGCGAGCATCCTCTCGGCCGCCCGGCGCACCCGCTCGGGGTCGGTGACGCCCAGGGACATCCAGGAGTCCTCGACCGGTATGCCCGCGTCCTCCATGGCCGCCCGGTAGCCGCGCAGCCGCTCGGCGGCGGTGTGGATGCGGGGCATGTCGCCGATGAAACCGATCCTGCGGTGCCCGTGCGCGATGAGGTGGGCCACGCCGTCGCGGGCACCGCCGAAGTTGTCGGAGACGACCACGTCCGCGTCGATCTGCCCCGCCGGACGGTCCACGAACACCGTGGCGACGCCCGCCTTCAACTCGGGCTCCAGATACCGGTGGTCGTCCCCCGCGGGGATCACCACGAGTCCGTCCACGCGGCGCGCGCACAGCGCCAGCACCAGCTCCTGCTCGCGGTCTGGGTCCTCGGCGCTGGAGCCGTTGATCAGCAGGGCGCCGTGGGCGCGGGCCACCTCCTCCACGGCACGGCTGAGCGGCCCGTAGAACGGGTCGGCCAGATCCTCCAGGACCAGACCGATGCTCGCGGTGCGGCCCTTGCGCAGCACCCGTGCGCTGTCGTTGCGGCGGAAGCCCAGCGCGTCGATGGCCTCCTGGACGCGCCGCTCGGTCTCCGGGGTGACGCCCGGCTCGCCGTTGACCACCCGGGAGACGGTCTTGAGGCCGACACCGGCGCGGGCGGCGACGTCCTTCATGGTCGGGCGATTGCCGTAACGGTTCCCGGGGAGGCCGTTTGCGCGGCGGGTCGTGTCGGGCACGATGCGGTGTCCTGTCCTGTCGTCCACGGGATTGCGTCGGCTCCTGCTGTCCGGGGGGATGTGTCGGCGATGGGCTTGTATGAGGATGTGGCGTCGAGCATAGAGCCTGGACAACGTTGTCAGATGCGGGAGACACTGTCCATCGCACTCTCCGGCCCTCGTCCCCACCGCGGGGCCGGCCGCCGCGCGCTCTTGTGTACGGCTTTTTCGCTTTCGGTCCGACGGGGAGATCCGACTCTGATGCACACCGACCTCGTGGCAGCGCTGGACATCGGCGGCACCAAGATCGCCGGCGCACTGGTGGACGGCGACGGCCGCATCCAGGCGCGCGCGCAGCGTGCGACACCGGCCCGGGAGGACGGCGACACCGTGATGGAGGCCGTCGAGGGCGTCCTCGCGGAACTGACCACGTCGCCCCTGTGGGACCGGGCCACGGCCGTCGGCATCGGCAGCGCGGGCCCGGTGGACGCCTCGGCCGGCACGGTCAGCCCGGTGAACGTGCCGGGCTGGCGCGACTACCCGCTCGTGCGCCGGGTCCGGGCCGCCACCGGTGGCCTGCCCGTCGAGCTGATCGGCGACGGGGTGGCCATCACTGCGGCCGAACACTGGCAGGGCGCCGCCCGCGGACACGACAACGCGCTGTGCATGGTGGTCTCGACCGGCGTCGGCGGCGGTCTGGTGCTGGGCGGCCGGCTGCACCCGGGCCCGACCGGCAACGCCGGCCACATCGGCCACATCAGCGTCGACCTGGACGGCGACCCCTGCCCGTGCGGTGCGCGCGGCTGCGTGGAGCGCATAGCGAGCGGCCCCAACATCGCCCGCCGCGCCCTGGAGGCGGGCTGGCGGCCCGGCCCCGACGGCGACACCTCCGCCGCCGCGGTCGCCGCCGCCGCGCGACTGGGCGACCCCGTCGCCGTCGCGTCCTTCGAACGGGCCGCGCAGGCGCTGGCGGCCGGCATCGCCGCGACCGCGACCCTCGTCGAGATCGACATCGCCGTGGTCGGCGGGGGTGTGGGCAAGGCGGGCGACGTCCTCTTCGCCCCCCTGCGCAAGGCGCTCACCGACTACGCGACGCTGTCCTTCGTCCAGCGGCTGGTGGTCGTCCCGGCCCAGATGGGGACGGACGCCGGGCTCGTCGGCGCGGCCTCGGCGGCCCTGTCGCGGACGGCGGGCGAGACGACCGCCGCGGGGGTGTGAGCACGGCGGGCGCGACGATCACCGTGCGCGCCGTGGGTGCGGCGGGTGCCGCGTGCGCCGTGGGGTGAGGTGAGCGCCGCGTGCGGCTGAGTCCGGCGGGTGCGACCGGCCCGCCTGTACGAGTCCCGGGAGGAGCCGGTGCGGGCCGGGATCTTCCAAGGCTTCCGCGCCCCGCCCGTGACCCCGGCGCGTCGGCGTAGTTGAACGGGGCATGAAGAAGCGCAGCATGCTCGCCCTCGCGTCCCTCGCCACCGGCTTCGTCGTGGCGGCCGTCAGCCCGTCCCACGCGGCCCCGGGCGACCTCCCGCTCAATCTCGGGGTCGACGACACCGTCAGCACGCTGGAGGACACCGTCGCCACCGAGAGCCTGACCCTCGACGACGACGCCCTGGGACAGCTGGGCTGACACCCGTCGGCCGGGCCCGCGTGCCAGGCCGGACCGCACGGCGCCGGTGCCCCGAGGGGCGCCGGCGCCGTTGTCATATGCCCTTTCGCACGCCCTCAACGCGGCCTGGTTTCCGTGGCAGGGTGAAGCGGGCAAGCCACAGGGGGCCAACAGAAGAGGGGGACCTGTGACCGTCGTCTGGATCAACGGCGCGTTCGGTGCGGGGAAGACCGCCACCGCACGGGAACTGATCGAACTGATCCCGAACAGCACACTCTTCGACCCCGAGGTCGTCGGCGGGGCGCTCGCGCATCTGCTGCCGCCCAAACGCCTGGCCGAGGTGGGGGACTTCCAGGACCTGCCGGTCTGGCGCCGACTGGTGATCGACACGGCGGCCGCGCTGCTGGCCGACCTCGGCGGGACCCTCGTGGTCCCGATGACCCTGCTGCGCCAGGAGTACCGGGACGAGATCTTCGGCGGTCTCGCCGCCCGCCGGATCGAGGTCCGGCACGTCCTGCTGGCTCCGGCCGAAACGATCCTGCGGGAGCGGATAGCGAGCCGGGAGATACCCGAGGACCTGCCGGACGGCGAGATGCGGGTACGGCAGTGGTCCTACGACCACATCGAGCCCTACCGCGCGGCCCTCGCTTCCTGGCTCACCGCCGACGCCCATCCCGTCGACACCGGCGCGCTCACCCCGTACGAGGCCGCCGTCCGGGTCGCCGAGGCCGTCGGTACCGGTGCGGTACCGGCCTGCGAGATCGTGCAGACCCCGGAGCCCACCGGCGAGACCGTCGCCGCCGGCGTCCTGCTCTTCGACGACCGGGACCGGGTCCTGCTCGTCGACCCCACCTACAAACCCGGCTGGGAGTTCCCCGGCGGCGTAGTCGAACCCGGTGAGGCGCCGGCCCGGGCCGGCATGCGCGAGGTCGCCGAGGAGACCGGGCTCAGCCTCGACGACGTACCGGGTCTGCTCGTCGTCGACTGGGAACCGCCGGTGCCCCCCGCCCGCGGCGGCCTGCGGCTGCTCTTCGACGGCGGACGGCTCGACTCCGCGGACGCCGACCGGGTCCTGCTGCCCGGCTCCGAGCTGCGCGCCTGGCGCTTCGCCACCGAGGACGAGGCCGCCGCCCTGCTGCCCCCGGTCCGCTACGAGCGGCTGCGCTGGGCGCTCAGGGCCCGGGAGCGCGGGGCCGCCCACTACCTGGAGGCGGGCACACCGGTCGGCTGAGACCGGCCGGGTCCCCGTACGTCCGCGCCGACGCGCTCGGTACCGCGCACGCCCGCAGGCAGGGCCCAGCCGGGTGGCGAGACCCCTTTGCCGACGGTGGAACCCGAAACGCGACCCGGCTCAGCTCGCCGCGTAATTGAGCAGGAAGTGCGCCTCCGCCACCGACAGCCGCTCCAGCTCCTCGGGGGACACGCTCTCGTTCACGGCGTGGATCTGCGCGTCCGGCTCGCTCAGACCGATCAGCAGGATCTCCGCCTCCGGGTACAGGGCCGCCAGGGTGTTGCACAGCGGAATGGAGCCGCCCTGACCGGCGTACTGCATCTCCTCGCCGGGGTACGCCACCGCCATCGCGTCCGCCATGGCCTGGTACGCCGGGCTGGTGGTGTCGGCGCGGAACGCCTGGCCCTGGCCGATCTGCTCGACGCCGACCCGCGCGCCCCACGGCGTCCGCGCCTCCAGGTGGGCCTGGAGCAGCTTGGTGGCCTCGGCCGCGTCCACGCCCGGCGGCACGCGCAGGCTCACCAGCGCCCGCGCGCCCGCCTGCACGGACGGGGTGGCGCCGACGACCGGCGGGCAGTCGATGCCGAGCACCGTGACGGCGGGACGCGCCCAGATGCGGTCGGCGACCGAGCCGGAACCGATCAGCTCCACGCCGTCCAGCACCCGCGCGTCCCGGCGGAACTGCTCCTCGTCGTAGGCGAGGCCCTCCCACACGCTGTCCGCCGCGAGACCGTCCACGGTCGTCGAGCCGTCCTCGGCGCGCAGCGAGTCCAGTACGCGGATCAGGGCGGCCAGCGCGTCGGGCGCCGCACCGCCGAACTGGCCGGAGTGCAGGTTGCCTTCGAGCGTGTCGACCTTCACGCGCAGCAGCGTCATGCCGCGCAGCGTGGAGGTGACCGTCGGCAGTCCGACGCGGAAGTTGCCCGTGTCGCCGATGACGACGGTGTCGGCGGCCAGCAGCTCCGGATGTGCCTCGGCGTACCGCTCCAGACCGCCCGTGCCCTGTTCCTCCGAACCCTCGGCGATCACCTTGACGTGCACGGGCACGCCGCCGTTCGCCTTGAGCGCGCGCAGCGCCAGCAGGTGCATCAGCACGCCGCCCTTGCAGTCCGCGGCGCCCCGCCCGTACCAGCGGCCGTCGCGCTCGGTCAGCTCGAAGGGAGGGCTGTCCCAGCCGGCCTCGTCCAGCGGCGGCTGCACGTCGTAGTGGGCGTAGAGCAGCACCGTCCTGGCGCCCTCGGGGCCGGGCAGGTACCCGTAGACCGACTGCGTGCCGTCCGGGGTGTCGAGCAGGGCCACGTCCTGGAAGCCCTCGGCGCGCAGGGCCGTCGCTATCCAGTCGGCGGCGCCCTCGCTCTCACTGCGCGGGAACTGGTCGAAGTCGGCCACCGACTTGAAGGCCACCAGCGCGGCGAGTTCCTCCTTCGCGCGGGGCATCAGCGAAGCGACGGTCTCGGCGACCGGATTCGGCGACATGGGCACGCTCCTTGTGGGTGCGACGTTGTACCAAGGAGTACTTGGAATGATGGGCCGATCCTCCCACAGTGGCCTGCGGCGATGCCCGCCGTAGGATGCGGGGGTCAGGTGCGGCAGGCGGTTTGATCGGAGCAGTAGACCATCGTGAGCAGCGAGAACTCTTCGGCGGACGACGTGCGTCAGGTCTGGGACGTGGTCGTGGTGGGCGCGGGACCTGCGGGGGCCTCGGCCGCCTACGCGGCGGCGGTCGCGGGGCGGCGCGTGCTGCTGCTGGAGAAGGCGGAGCTGCCCCGCTACAAAACGTGCGGCGGCGGCATCATCGGCCCCTCGCGCGACACCCTCCCGCCCGGCTTCGAGCTGCCCCTCCAGGACCGGGTGCACGCGGTGACCTTCTCGAACAACGGGCGCTTCACCCGGACCCGGCGCTCCCGGCAGATGCTGTTCGGGCTCGTCAACCGGCCCGAGTTCGACCTGCAGCTCGTCGAGCACGCCCAGAAGGCGGGCGCCGAGCTGCGCACCGGGGCCACCGTGACCCGGGTGGAGCAGCACGGGTCGGCGGTGCCGGACCGGCGCACGGTGGCCGTCGTCCTCCAGGGCGGCGAGTCGGTCCTGGCCCGGGCCGTCGTCGGCGCGGACGGCAGCGCCAGCCGGATAGGCGCGCACGTCGGGGTGAAGCTCGACCAGGTCGACCTCGGCCTGGAGGCGGAGATCCCGGTGCCCGAGACGGTCGCCGAGGACTGGAAGGGCCGGGTGCTCATCGACTGGGGCCCGATCCCCGGCAGTTACGGCTGGGTCTTCCCCAAGGGCGACACGCTGACGGTCGGAGTCATCTCGGCACGCGGCGAGGGCGCGGCGACCAAGCGGTACCTGGAGGACTTCGTCGCCCGGCTCGGGCTGGCCGGTTTCGAACCGAGCATCTCCTCCGGCCATCTGACGCGCTGCCGCGCGGACGACTCGCCGCTGTCGCGCGGCCGGGTCCTGGTGTGCGGCGACGCGGCCGGGCTCCTGGAGCCGTGGACGCGTGAGGGCATCTCCTTCGCGCTGCGCTCGGGCCGGCTCGCGGGGGAGTGGGCGGTCCGCGTCTCCGAGGCGCACGACGCCGTGGACGCGCGCAAGCAGGCCCTGAACTACGCGTTCGCCGTCAAGGCCGGTCTTGGCGTGGAGATGAGTGTCGGCAAGCGGATGCTGACGGTGTTCGAGCGCCGGCCCGGACTGTTCCACGCGGCCCTGACCGGATTCCGTCCGGCCTGGAAGGCGTTCAAGGACATCACGCAGGGCTCGACCACCCTGGGCGAGCTGGTCCGCGGCCATCCGCTGGCGCAGCGGGCGCTGGCGGCCATGGACCGGCGGCCCGAGCCGGCCGCGCCCTCGGACCCGCCCGCGTCCTCCGCTCCGTCCGAGCCGCCGGCGGGAGAAGCGACCGGCGCCTGACCTCCCGCCCGCGAAGGGCGTACTTCGCCGGGAGTACGTGTGATCACCACGCGCGGGTGACGCCGCCCGAGGTGCCCGGCGTCTAGCGTGGCGGGCATGGACGGACAGCACGAGCCCGGGGGCCGGGCACCGCGGTGGTGGCGGCACGGGCCCGCGTGGTGGGACCGGCGGGGCGACGAGGAGCGCCGCCCCCGGTGGCCCTGGCGCTCCACCGTGCTCGTCACGGCGTTCGTGCTGTTCGGCTCGAACTTCGCGGCCCACGCCCAGGCGGGCGAGCGGGCCGGCCTGGACCCCTTCGCACGCGCGCTGCTGTTCGTGACGGGGGCCGCCCTGCTGTGGCGGCAGCGGTACCCGGTGCCGGTCGTGTTCGCCACCGCGGTGACCACCCTGGTCTACCTGGGCGCCGGCTACCCGTACGGCCCGGTGTTCCTGGCCGTCGCGGTGGCCTGCTTCGGTGCCGTCGTCGCCGGGCACCGCAAGGCCGCGTGGGCGGCGATGGGGACCCTGTGGGCCGGGCACGCCCTGGTGGCGCACTGGCTCTACCGGTGGCTGCCGCCGTCCGGGGACTCGGCCGCGTCCTGGGGTCAGGAACTGGTGATCGCGACCTGGGCCGTGGCGATCGCTGCCCTGTCGGAGCTGGCCCGCGCCCGCCGTGAGCAGTGGGCCCGGGAACGGGCCGAGCGGGCCCAGGCGGCACGCCGGCGCGCGGACGAGGAGCGGCTGCGGATCGCCCGCGAGCTGCACGACGTACTCGCGCACAGCATCTCGGTCATCAACGTGCAGGCCGGCGTAGGTCTGGCACTCCTGGACACCGACCCGGAACAGGCCCGCACCGCGCTCACCACCATCAAGGACCAGAGCAAGGAAGCGCTCGGCGAGGTGCGGCAGGTGCTCGACACCCTGCGTACGCCCGGGGACGCGCCGCGCGCTCCGGCCCCCGGCCTCGACCGGCTGCCCGAACTGGTCGAGCAGGCGGCGGGCGCGGGCCTCACCGTCGAGGTGGCGGGGGAGCCGCCGAGGCTGTCGCCCGGTACCGACCTGGCCGCGTTCCGCATTGTGCAGGAGGCGCTCACCAACGTCGTACGGCACTCGGGTTCCCGGCACGCGCGGGTCCGCCTCGACCGGGACGGGCGCACACTGCGGCTGTGCGTCGACGACGACGGCCCCGCCACGGGCGCCGACGCGGGCGGCAGCGGCAACGGGCTGGCCGGGATGCGGGAGCGCGCGGCGGCCCTCGGTGGCACCATCGAGGCGGGCCCGCGTCCCGACGGCGGCTTCCGGGTGCTGGCGGCCCTGCCGGCCGACGTGAAGTCCATGCCCCGCACGAAGGAGGAGAACCGGTGATCCGCGTACTGCTCGCCGACGACCAGTCGCTGGTACGGGCCGGTTTCCGGGCGCTGCTGGACGCGCAGTCGGACATCGAGGTGGTCGCGGAGGCCGCCGACGGCGAGGAGGCGGTGCGCTCGATCCGCGAACTGCGCCCCGACGTCGTCCTCATGGACATCCGCATGCCCCGGCTGGACGGCCTCGCCGCTACCCGCGAGGTCACCGGTGACGCCGGGCTGCACGGCGTGAAGGTGGTCATGCTCACCACCTTCGAACTCGACGAGTACGTCTTCGAGGCGATCCGCTCCGGTGCCTCCGGCTTCCTGGTCAAGGACACCGAACCCGAGGAACTCCTGCGCGCCGTGCGTGCGGTGGTGGCCGGCGACGCGCTGCTGTCGCCGGGGGTGACGCGCCGGCTGATCGCCGAGTTCGCGGCCCGGTCCAAGGAGCCCGCGGCGGCCGGCGAGACGGCCCGGCTGACCGAGCGGGAGCGCGAGGTGATGGCGCTGGTCGGCATCGGACTGTCCAACGAGGAGATCGCCCGCCGGCTCGTCGTCAGCCCGCTGACCGCCAAGACCCACGTCAGCCGCACCATGGTCAAGCTGGGCGCCCGCGACCGGGCCCAACTGGTCGTCCTCGCCTACGAGTCGGGGCTCGTGCGGCCGGGCTGGCTCGGCTGACCACCGCGCCCGAACCGGACCAGCACGCTCACCACCCGGACGAGGAACACCACCACGGCCAGCACCGTCCCGGACCCGACGAGCACGGTGCGCGGGCCGCCCGTCAGACCGAAGAGATACGCCGGTCCCGCCACCGCCCCGAACAGCACGGCGGCCGCGAACGCCGCGCTGCACAGGGCGTACCCGATCTCGACCGTGATGGCGTCCCGCTCGCCCTGCGAGCGCCGTCCCCCGTGGGTGTCCATGACGTGAAGTCTTCCAGAGCGGCGCCCCGCACGGTCGCATCACTTCCAGGTGATGCCCGACCGCTCGCGCCACAGCGCGGCCAGCGAGCCGTCACCGGTGACGTCCGGGAACGGCCGGCGGTTCCACAGCGCCGGGTAGAGCCGCGCGGCGGGTCCGGACAGCTCGCAGTCGGCGTCCCCGGCGCCGTCCCGCACGGTCACCGGCGGCCGTGCGGACAGCCGCAGGGTCCACACGCCGTCCGGCGTGTCCGTCGCCCGTACCCGCAGCGTGCGGGGTTCCTCGGTGCGCACCGCGCTCTTCGGACGGGTGTGGAAGGCGCACAGCAGCTCGTCGATGCCGTCCACCGCGAAGTCCGCGTCGATGCCGGTGGGTTCGCCGCCGCGGGCCGACTCGGCGTCGATGCGGTGCACGGCCGTCTCGTGCGCCTGCCGCCGGGCCCAGAAGGCCAGGGGCGACGGCGCGGGCAGGAAGTGCCAGCACCGCACGTCGGGCGCGGCGCCGGCCAGGGTGTCGACGAGGCGCCCGTGCCCGTCCCGGAACCAGGTCAGGAGCGGGGCGCCGTCGAGGCCGGGCGGCTCGTCGGCGGGCCGGGGCCCGGTGTGTCCCTCGGCGACGAACGCCGTCGCCCAGCGATGCACCGTCCCGGTGTGCCGCAGCAGGTCCCGCACCCGCCAGCCGGGGCAGGTGGCCACCTCGGCGTCCGTGCCCGCCGCCTCGGCGGCCGCGGCCAGCAACGTACCCTCACGGTCCAGGATCTCGACGTACGCGGCAGTCTTCATGGCGGTGAGTGTGCCGCACCGGGCGCACCCGGCGGCAGGCCCCGGGCACGTCGCGGGGGAGAGGGGCCCGCCTCAGCCGGTCACCGCCGCGCGCCGCGTCGCCACCGCGACCAGCACCGCCACCGCCGCGAGCGCCGCCACGCTGGTGAGCGCGGCCGGGAGGGAGAACCAGTCCGCCATGAAGCCGATCGCGGGCGGGCCGAGCAGCATGCCGCCGTAGCCCAGGGTGGAGGCGGTCGCGACACCGCTCGGGCCGCCGAGCGCGCCGGCCCGCTCGACCGCGACCGGGAAGATGTTGGCGAGTCCGAGCCCGGTGATCGCGAAGCCGAACAGCGCCGCCCACACGGACGGGGCGAGCGAGCCGAGCAGCATGCCGGCCACGGCGGTGCTGCCGCCGGCCACGACCGTGGCCGTCCGGCCCAGCCGCTCCAGCAGCGTCGTCCCGGTCAGCCGGCCTACGGTCATGGCGAGTGCGAAGCACGAGTACCCCGCGGCCGCCGTGCCCGGCGAGGCGTCGAGGTCCTGCTCCAGGTGCAGGGCGCCCCAGTCGGCCATGGCGCCCTCGCCGTACGCCGTGCACAGGGCGATCAGGCCGAAGGTGACGACGAGGCGGCGGGTACGGGGGTCCCGGCCGCGCGGGGCGCCGTCCCGCTCGGGAGCCTCCTCGGGGGTGCGGTCCGGCGGGACGGCGGGCTCGCAGCGCAGCAGGGCGCGGCCCGCGAACAGGGTGACCAGCAGACCGGTCACGGTGAGGGCGAGCAGATGCCGCGTCGGCGACAACGCCCCGGCGACCAGCCCGCCGAGCCCCGCGCCGACCATGCCGCCGAGGCTGAACGCCGCGTGGAAGCTGGGCATGATCGGGCGCCCCAGCACCGCCACCAGATCGACGGCGGCGCTGTTGAAGGCGACGTTGATCCCGCCGTACGCGCTCCCGAACACCAGGAGCACGATGCCGAGGGCGAGCGCCGAGTGGGTGAGCGGGGGCAGCGCGACGCTGAGGCAGAGCAGGACCGCGCAGGCGACGGTGACGGGGTGGCTGCCGTAGCGGCGGACCAGCCGTCCGGTGAGCGTCATGGTGACGACGGCACCCGCCGAGACACCGAGCAGGGCGAGGCCCAGGGCGCTGGCGGAGGCGCCGGTCTGCTCCTTGATGGCCGGGATGCGGACCACCCAGCCTGCGAAGACGAAGCCGTCGAGGGCGAAGAAGGCGGTCAGGGCGACACGGAGGCGGGTGAGATCGTGGCGGGTGCCCGGCACGGCGCTGTGCGAACGGGCTTTGTTTATTTGCGGCACAAAGTCAGGCTAGAGGCAGGGTCACGGACGGGCAAGGCTGCTGCCCCACCCCGCCCCGCTTCCGCCCCCGGTGCCGCGGGCCGGAGCCGCCCGCGAAGTCGCCCGCCGGTGCCGGGGGCAGCCTCCCGACGCCCCCGGTATCCGTGGCACCCGCCCGTCATTCCGTCAGCCGCGGTGCGCGGCGATCATCTCCCGGTACCAGTGGTAGCTGTCCTTCGGTGTGCGCTCCTGGGTGTCGTAGTCGACCCGCACGATGCCGAAGCGCTTGTCGTAGCCGTACGCCCACTCGAAGTTGTCCAGCAGCGACCACACGTAGTAACCGCGCACGTCCACGCCCGCGTCGATCGCCGCCCGAAGCGCGGTGAGGTGGTCGCGCAGGTAGGCGACCCGGTCGGTGTCGTGCACCGTGCCGTCGGCGGCGGGCGCGTCGTCCTCCGCCGAGCCGTTCTCCGTGACGTGGACCGGCGGGAGCGCGTCGCCGTACTGCTTCCCGAGCGCGACCAGCAGGTCGGTGAGGCTCTCCGGGACGACGGGCCAGTCCATCGCCGTGTGCCGGACGCCGGGGAGCCGTACCTCCTCGTACCGGTTGTCCGTGGCCACGCGCAGCGCCGGGTCGCTCTCGCGGTGCGGGGCGTCGGCGACCACGATCGGCCGGTAGTAGTTGACGCCGAGGAAGTCCAGCGGCTGGGAGATCAGCTCCAGGTCGCCGTCGCACCGGAAGTCCGCCCCGGTGATCAGCTCGCCCCAGGTCTCCTCCTCGGTGGCCGGGTAGCGGCCGGCGAGGATCGGCTCGGTCCACACCAGGTTGTGCTGGGTGTCCGCGCGGACCACCGCCGCCAGGTCGGCGGGGGAGCCGGTGGCGGGCAGGTTGCGGTCGAGGTTGAGCGTGATGCCGACCTCGCGGACCCCGGCCGCGCGCAGCGCCTGCACGGCCAGCCCGTGGCCGACCAGCAGGTGGTGGGCGGCGGCGAGCGCGCCCCGGCCCTCCTTGGCGCCGGGCGCGTGCCGGCCGATGGAGTAGCCGAGGAAGGAGCTGCACCACGGCTCGTTGAGGGTGATCCAGCGCGGCACCCGGTCGCCCAGGTGCTCCGCGACCACCGCCGTGTACTCGGCGAACCGCTCCGCCGTCTCCCGCACCCGCCAGCCGCCCCGGTCCTCCAGGGCCTGGGGGAGGTCCCAGTGGTAGAGGGTGGCGGCCGGCTCGATGCCCGCCGCCAGCAGTTCGTCCACCAGGCGGGAGTAGAAGTCGAGGCCCTTGGGGTTCACCGCGCCCGAGCCGTCCGGCACGACGCGCGGCCAGGCGATGGAGAAGCGGTACGAGTCGACGCCGAGGTCGCGCAGCAGCGCCACGTCCTCGGCGTAGCGGTGGTAGTGATCGCAGGCCACGTCACCCGTGTCGCCGTTCACCACCAGGCCGGGGGTGTGGCTGTAGGTGTCCCAGATCGACGGACCGCGGCCGTCCTCGGCCGCCGCGCCCTCGATCTGGTACGAGGCGGTCGCGGCGCCGAGGACGAAGCCGGGCGGGAAACTGGGGTAGTCGCTCATGCTGTACAGCTCAATTCCATGTGTACGAGGGTCACTTGACGGATCCGCCGGTGATCCCGGCGGCGATGTACTTCTGGGCGAGGACGAGGAGGACCGCCGCCGGCACCGCCGACAGCACGGACGCGGCCATCACCGAGCCCCAGTCGCCGACGTGCGCGCCGATGTACTGGTAGATGCCCAGGGTGATGGGCTTGACGTCGTCCGTCGTGTTCAGGGTGAGCGCGAACATGAAGTCGCTCCACGAGAACAGGAACGCGAACAGCCCCGACGTGATCAGCGAGTTGCGGCTCATCGGCAGCACCACCCGCACGAACGTCCGCACCGGCCCGGCCCCGTCGATCTGCGCGGCCTCGATCACCTCGCCCGGGATCGACACCATGAAGGAGCGCATCAGCACGATGGAGAACGGGATGCCGAGCGAGGCGTCCGCCAGCATCAGGCCGAAGTAGGAGTTGACCAGGCCCAGGTCGACGTAGGAGTTGTAGAGCGCGTTGGCGATGACGATGCCCGGCACCATCTGGGTGATCAGCGTGCCGAACACGATGGTGCGCGAGCCGCGCAGCCCGAACCGTGCCAGCCCGTAGGCGGCCGGCGCCGAGATCGCCAGGCAGATGGCGACCGCGCCGAGCGAGACCGCCAGCGAGGTCAGCAGGTGCCCGCCCTGGTCGCCGATCGCCTTGGAGAAGCCGGACAGGTCCGGGCTGCCCGGCACCGGGTCGACCTGGAGCAGCCCCGAGTCGGGCTGGAGCGCGGTGTTGAGCATCCAGTACAGCGGGAAGAGCATCACGCACAGGACGAGCACGCCGGCGACGGTGGAGCCCCAGCGGCGCCGGGAGGCGGTGGGCGGGTGGGAGGCCATGGACGTCACTTCCCCTCGGTGCGGTTGGCCCGCAGGTAGAACACCGCGAACACGGCGGAGATCAGGATGAGTACGTTGCCGACCACGGCGCCCGCGCCGAAGTCCAGCTGGACGAAGGAGTTCTGGTAGGTCAGGGTGCCGAGCGTCTGGGTGGCGTCGGCCGGACCGCCGTCGGTCAGGGCGAGGATCAGGTCGAGGATCTTCACCGTCGACATGAAGCCCAGCACGAGGACGACCGTCACGACCGGCTTGAGCATCGGCAGGGTGACCGACCGGAAGGTCCGCCAGGCCGAGGCGCCGTCCAGCGCGGCCGCCTCGTGCAGTTCCTTCGGGATCTCCTGGAGACCGCCGTACAGGATGACCATGTTGAACGGGATGCCGATCCAGATGTTGACCAGGACGACCGAGAGCAGGGCCATGTCCGGGCTGGTCAGCCAGGGCGTGTGACCGCCGATGCCGAGGGTGTCCAGGAACGAGTTCAGCACGCCGGTGTCCTGGTCGAGGATGCGCCGCCAGACGATGCCGGACACCACCATGGGCACCAGCCAGGGCAGCAGGATCAGCGAGCGCAGCACCCCGTTCAACGGGAAGCGGCGACTGAAGAAGACCGCGAGCGCCAGACCGATGCAGAACTGGCCGAGCAGCGAACCCGCCGTGAAGACGAGCGTGTGCCACAGCGCCTTGCCGAACAGGGCGTCCTGGAACACGTGGGACCAGTTGTCGGCGCCGTTGAAGGGTGCCTCACCGGTGAAGAAGGTCTTCGGCGTGTAGTCCTGGAAGCTCATCACGACGTTGCGCACGAGCGGGTAGCCGAAGAACAGCAGCATGAAGACGACGGCGGGGGCGACGAATCCCCACTGGGCGAGCCTGCGGCGGCGCGCGATCCGGCCGGGGTCGGGAGCGGCGGCGGACTCGGACGCCTTCGCGGGCGTCCGCGCGCCGACGGTGGACGTGGGCGTGGTCATCGGGGCGTACCTCAGTTCCCGCTCGTGGCCCGCTGCTGGGCGCGCTTCAGGGCGGTCTGGCTGGACTGGCCGGTCAGGGCGGACTGGAAGGCGCTCTGCAGGGCGAGCGACACGCTCGACCAGCCGGCACCGAGCTTCGCCGTCCGGGAGCGGGCGACGGCCACCTGGTCGGCGAGGGAGTCCAGCTCGGGCACCTTCTCGCGCCAGACGGCGGCGGCCTCGGCGTTGGCCGGGACCATCCAGCTGTTGAGCGCGTAGGTCAGCTGCTCCTTCTCGCTCGCCAGACAGGCGACGATCTTCCCGGCGGTCTTCTCCCGCGCCTCGTCACCCGTGTTGGGCACGGTCAGGACCGCGCCGCCGAGCGGCCCCACCGAGTCGTCGCCCGTCTCGGGCACCGGAATCGGCGCGATGCCCCAGTGCAGCGACTCGTCGCTGTTGAGCGTCTCCACCTGCCACGGACCGTTGATCATCATGGCCGCGTTGCCGGCCATGAACTGGTCGTTGACGTCCGCCTGGGTCCAGTTGACCGTGGACTTCGAGAGCGAACGGTCCTTCAGCAGGCTCTTCCAGTAGTCCAGGGCCTCGACCACCTTCGGGCCGTCCAGGTCGGTTTCGTCACCGCCGTTGGACCACATGAACGGCGCGAACTGGAAGACGCCGTCCTCCGCGCCGCCCGCGCTGAGCGCCAGGCCGTACCGCTTGCCCTGCGTGAGCTTCTTCGCGGTCTCGCGCAACTCGGCCCACGTGGTGGGCACCCGCACGCCCGCCCGGTCGAGGACGTCCTTGTCGTAGAAGAGGGCCAGGGTGTTCACGGAGCGGGCCGCCCCGTAGTACGTGCCCTGGTACGAGCCGAAGTCGACGATCCCGTCGGGGATGTCGTCGGTGGTCAGGCCGAGGGTCCTGAGGTCGACCAGGCCGCCCGCGTCGGCGAAGGTCGGCATCTCGGACGCGTCGAACTGCACGATGTCGGGCAGCGACTTGGACGAGGCCATGCGCAGCGCCTTCGTCATCACCTGCGCGGCGGGGACACTCTGCTGCTCGATGGTGACGCCCAGCTCCTCGCCGCAGCGGGCCATCGCCTCCGCGTCCCAGCGGTGGTACGACTCGTCGGTCGAGGAGTTCATCACGGTGTACGTGCCGGCGTCGCGCTGCTGTCCGCAGCCGGTCAGCGCCGCTCCGGCGACCAGCACGGACACGGCGGTGAACGGGGCGAGGACTCGGCGTGAGCGTCCTCGCCCGCGGCGTGTGGCAGCCGGAGGGTGGGCTGTCAAGGCGAGCGAGGTGAAGCGCTTCGACATGGATGCGGCCCTTGCTGTCGTACTGTCCGGCTTCCTTGCCGGACCGATTTGTTTGATGTGATGACTAATACGTCACGGACCCGCCTCCGCGCTAGGGGAAAGTGGCCCCCGTCTCGGGACTCCGTGCGGTGAGGAAGGTGTTCTCTGGCGTAATAACGCCAGGTCAGTGAGGCATGAGTAAAGCGAACGCCTCGTCCTGGGGATTTGTTCTGTGTACGATCAAAACGCTGTGAGACGGCCCCCGTGCTCCCCATCCGACAGCTCCCGCCCCACCCAAGGAAGATCATGAAGTTCACCGACGGCTTCTGGCTCATCCGCGAGGGCGTGCACGTCACGTACGCCACCGAGGTACGCGATGTACGTCCCGAATCGAAGCGCTTCACCGCCCATGCCGCCGTGAAGAAGGTGACGCGGAGGGGGGACACGCTCAACGCGCCGCTCCTCACGGTCGAATGCTTCTCTCCCGCCGAGGGCGTCATCGGCGTCCGCGTCACCCACCACGCCGGCAAGCGCAGGCCGGGCCCCGACTTCACCCTCACCGGCGCGGCGGACGGTGCCGGCGAGGTGCGCCAGGACGGCACCGTCACCGAGCTGACCAGCGGCCCGCTCACCCTCCGCCTGGACCGCGAGGGCCCCTGGGGCCTCACCTTCCACGACGCGCACGGACGCGAGCTGACCCGCGCCGACGCCAAGAGCACCGCCTTCGCCACCACCGGCGACGGCGCCCACCACATGCTCGGCCGGCTCGCCCTCGGTGTCGGCGAGCAGATCTACGGCCTCGGCGAGCGCTTCACCCCGTTCGTGAAGAACGGCCAGGTCGTCGACATGTGGCAGGCCGACGGCGGCACCAGCAGCGAACAGGCCTACAAGAACGTCCCGTTCTACCTCTCCTCGCGCGGCTACGGCGTCTTCGTCAACCACCCCGGCGCGGTCTCCTTCGAGGTCGGGTCCGAGTCCGTGGGCCAGGTGCAGTTCAGCGTCGAGGACCAGACGCTGGAGTACTACGTCGTCGCCGGTCCCACGCCCAAGGACGTCCTCACCCGCTACACCGCCCTCACCGGCCGCCCCGCCCTGCCGCCGGCCTGGTCCTTCGGCCTGTGGCTCACCACGTCCTTCACCACCTCGTACGACGAGCGGACGGTGACGAAATTCGTGGACGGCATGGCCGAGCGGGGCATCCCGCTGTCCGTGTTCCACTTCGACTGCTTCTGGATGCGCGAGTACCAGTGGTGCGACTTCCAGTGGGACCCGGACGTCTTCCCCGACCCCGACGGCATGCTCGCCCGGCTCAAGGCCAAGGGGCTGCGGGTCAGCGCCTGGATCAACCCCTACATCGCCCAGAAGTCCCCGCTCTTCGACGAGGCCGCCGCTCTCGGGCACCTGGTGCGCAGGCCCGACGGCGACATCTGGCAGTGGGACCTGTGGCAGGCCGGCATGGGCCTGGTCGACTTCACCAGCCCGGCCGCCCGCGACTGGTACGCCGGGAAGCTCAAGCCCCTGCTCGACCAGGGCGTGGACTGCTTCAAGACCGACTTCGGCGAGCGCATCCCCACCGACGTGGTCTGGCACGACGGCTCCGACCCGGAGCGCATGCACAACTACTACACGCACCTGTTCAACCGCACCGTCTTCGAACTGCTCGAGAAGGAGCGCGGGCAGGGCGAGGCCGTCCTCTTCGCCCGCTCGGCGACCGCGGGCGGCCAGCAGTACCCCGTCCACTGGGGCGGCGACTGCTGGTCGTCCTTCGAGGCGATGGCCGAGTCGCTCAGGGGCGGTCTGTCCCTCTCCCTGAGCGGTTTCGGCTTCTGGAGCCACGACATCGGCGGCTTCGAGGGCACGCCCGACCCGGCGGTCTTCAAGCGCTGGCTCGCCTTCGGCCTGCTCTCCTCGCACAGCCGGCTGCACGGTTCCTCGTCGTACCGGGTGCCGTGGGAGTTCGGCGAGGAGGCCGTCGACGTCGCCCGCCGCTTCACCCTCCTCAAGCACCGCCTGATGCCCTACCTCTACGGCGTCGCCGCCGAGGCCCACCGCACCGGCGTGCCGATGATGCGACCGATGGTCCTGGAGTTCCCGCGGGACCCGGCGTGCCGCCCGCTGGACCGCCAGTACATGCTCGGCTCCGACCTCCTGGTCGCCCCGGTCTTCACCGAGGACGGGGAGGTCGAGGTCTACCTCCCCGAGGGCACCTGGACCCACCTCCTGTCCGGCGAGCGCGTCACCGGCCCGGCCTGGCGCACCGAACGGCACGGCTACGACAGCCTGCCCCTGTACGTCCGTGAGGGCGCGGTCCTGCCGCTGGCCTCGGACGACCGGCGGCCCGACGGCGACTGGCTGGACGCGCCGACCCTGCTGGTCCACCCGGCCGCCGACGCCGGGCACGCGGCCGAGGTCACCGTGCCCGACCTGCTGGGCACACCCGCGGCGACCTTCCGCGTGCGGCGCGAGGGGGACGTGCTGCGGGTGACCGCGACCGGTACGGACCGCCCCTTCACCGTCCGGGTCGCGGGCGGCGCCGGCGCCGAGGGCGAAGGGGAGGTGACCGTACCGCTGTCGTGAGGCCGCCGTCGTGCGGCCGCGCGGGTCAGCGGCCGAGGCCGGCCAGCGCGGTCAGAAGACGGTCCACGTCGTCCGCGCTGGTGTAGGGCGCCAGCCCGACCCGGACGGCGCCCGCGTCGCCGAGACCCAGGCGGCGCGAGGCCTCCAGGGCGTAGAAGGACCCGGCGGGCGCGTCGACGCCCCGCTCGGCCAGCTGCCGGTACACGTCGGCCGGGCCCAGGCCCGGCACGGTGAACAGCAGGGTCGGCGTGCGCCGTGCGGCCCGCGAGTACACGGTGACGCCGTCCAGGCCGGCCAGGCCCCGCTCGATCCGCTCGCGCAGTACGTCCTCGTGGGCCTCGAGCGCCGCGAACGAGGCGACGAGCCGGTCCCTGCGCGTGCCGCGCGCGTCCGGCTCCAGACCGGCGAGGAAGTCCACCGCGGCACGGGCGCCGGCCAGCAGCTCGTACGGCAGCGTGCCCAGCTCGAAACGCTCGGGTACCGCGTCGCTGGAGGGCAGCAGTTTGTCCGGCCGCAGGGTCTGGAGGAACTCCGGCCGGGCCGCCAGCACCCCCAGGTGCGGGCCGAGGAACTTGTAGGGCGAGCACACCAGCGTGTCCGCCCCGAGGGCCGCCGGGTCGACGACGGCGTGCGAGGCGTAGTGCACCGCGTCGACGTGGCACAGCGCGCCCACGCCGTGCGCCAGCCGGGAGATCGCCGGCAGGTCGGGCATGGTGCCGATCAGGTTGGACGCGGCCGTCACCGCCACCAGCCTGGTGCGCGGGGAGAGCACCGCCTCGACGTGCTCGGGACGCAGTTCACCGGTGGCCGGGTCGAAGTCGGCCCACCGCACGGTCGCGCCCACCGCCTCGGCCGCCTGGACCCAGGGCCGGATGTTGGAGTCGTGGTCCAGTCGGGTGACGACGACCTCGTCCCCGGGCCTCCACGACTTGGCGATCGTCCGGGACAGGTCGTAGGCGAGCTGGGTCGCGCTGCGGCCGAGGACGATGCCCTGCGGCTCGGTGCCCAGCAGGTCGGCCAGCGCCCTGCGGGCGTCCGCGACGATGCCGTCCGCGTTGCGCTCGCCCTCGGTGGTCCGGCCGCGGTTGGCCAGCGGGCCGGACAGTGCCTCGGCGATCGCGTCGATGACGGGCTGCGGTGTCTGGGTGCCGCCCGGAGCGTCGAAGCGGGCGGAGCCGGACTTCAGGGCGGGTATCTGCGCGCGGATCGCGTCGACGTCGAGGGCCATGTGCACTCCAACCGAAGGCGGGGACTCCCGGAAGCCGGTACTTCCGAAAGCGCGGACTCCCGAGGGCGGGTGTTCCCGCCTCATGATCGCAGCCGCTCGGCGCCCGCGACAGATGCCCCCGACCGGCGGTCAGCCGTCCTCCGCCCCCGTCGGATCCTTGTCCCGGCCGCCGGGGTGCCGGTGCCGCCAGACCCAGAAGACCGTGCAGGACAGCAGCGCCCACCCGCCCAGCACCAGGAACGGGAACGCGTGCTGATGCCCCTGGAAGTACACCGCGGTGTGCTGCGCGTTGACCGAACCCCCGGGCGGCAGCCACCGGCCGATCGTCCCGAGCGGTGACGGCAGCAGCGGCCAGGACACCGCGCCGCCGGAGGAAGGATTGCCGATGATCACCATCAGGCCCCAGGTGGGCAGCATCGCCCAGCGGCCGAACATGGTGTTGAACATGGTGAAGACCATGCCCGACACGAACATGGTGAGCGCCAGGATCAGCCACGACTGGACGAACGGCAGGTCCAGCGCACCCAGCAGCCAGTCCACCGTGGCGGCGATGGCGAACCCGCCGAGCAGTGCGTAGGCCGCCGTGAACAGGATGCGCTCGACCGGGGTGAGCGTGCGGGCGTGCACGCTGAGCTGGATCGCGCCGACGAAGCCGATGATGACGGCGGCCAGCGAGATGTAGAAGATCGCCAGCCCGCGCGGGTCGCCCTCCTGCAGGGGATTGACGTCCCGCACGGTGACCTGGACGCCGAGCTTCCTGCCCACGGCCGGTGCCGTCTTGGAGAGCAGTTCGGCGACCGAGGCGCCGGACGCGCCGGACACGTCGAGAAGGGCGCTGCGCCCGTCGTCGCGCAACTCGAAGACGGCGAAGACCTCCTGCTGCTCGATCGCCTCGTGGGCCGCGGCGCGGGTCCGGTAGGGATGCACCTTCACCGAGGTGTCCAGCGCCTTCTCCAGGCCGCGGAGGTAGGCCCGGCCGCCCGCCTTCTCGTACGAGCCGACCACGGCCGTGGGGATCAGGCGCGGCGTCGGGTTCGCCATCGAGTAGGTGTACGAGCCCGCGAAGAGACCCGCCGCGGCCGCGAGGATCAGCACCAGGACGGTGGCCGGCCAGAACGGCGTCTCCCGGAACGCGGACCACCGTCCGCGCTCCGGGCCGGCTTCGGGGCCCTCGGACGTGTGCGCCATGTCCGACGGGGTCAGGCGTGGACCAGCGGAGTGTCCACGAGGTGTTCCGCCACGAACCACGCCTGGAGTTCGTTGGTGCGCACGACCTCGGAGACCAGGAGGTCGTTGGTGCCGTCGTCGCCGTACTCCTGGGTGCGGGCCGCCGCGTCGTGACACTCGGTCAGAATCAGCTCGTGCGCCTCCAGCAGGCGCGAGAGCATCGACGGCACCTCCTCCACGCCGTCCGGCGGACGCGGCACGGTGGTGATCTCGGCGACGTGCCGGGGATCGCCCACCGCGACGCCGCCCAGTGTCTGGACGCGCTCGGCGACGGTGTCGATCAGCTCCAGCTGTTCACCCGCGTGCTTGTCCAGCAGCAGGTGCAGTTGGTAGAACGTCGCCCCGCGCATCAGCCAGTGGTACTTCTTGTACAGGTCGTGCAGGATCCGGGTGTCCGACAGGACCTTGTTGAGCCGCTGGCAGGAGTAGAGGCGGGTGTCCATGCTGAGGGCCACGGGGAACTGCTTGACGGTACCGAACTCCTGAATGGTCCGGCCCTTCTGGTGCAGCCAGGGCTGGCTGCCGTCCGACCGCTGCTCCACGGACGACGAGGGTTTCGGCTTCGGGGAACTCACGCCGGGACTCCTTCCGGAGAGGACTGAAGGGCGGGCCGGCGCGATGGCCGCCGGCCCCGGTTCCCCCCGCGACAGTCGACCAGGCGTGCGCCCGGCCCGCAAACGGTGGGGGTTGTCCGGGCCATCGCCGTCCGCCTATGGTCGGGCTTGCTTGAAAGCGCTTTCTAAGCCATGTGTGCGGCACGGCGCTGCGTGCGCCCCGTGCCGCCGCCTCTCGCCGTCCGAGGAGAACCGCATGTCCCCACGCCCCGCCCGCCGCCGGGTCGCGGTGATCGGTACCGGTGCCATCGTCGCCGGCAGCCACCTGCCGGCGCTCGCCGCCCACGCCGACCGCACCGAGCTGGTCGCCGCCGTCGACGTGGACCCCGCCCGGCTCGACGCCTTCCGCGCGCAGGCGCCCGGCGACATCGCCGGGTACGCGTCGACGGACGCCATGCTGGACGCCGTACGACCCGACCTCGTCCTCGTCGGGACGCCGCCGTCCCTGCACCGGGAGCAGGCGGTGGCCGCGCTGGAGGCGGGCGCCTGGGTGCTGTGCGAGAAGCCGCTGTGCCTCTCCCTGGCGGAGTACGACGACATCGCGGCGGCCGAGGAGGCGTCCGGGGCGTACGCGTCCGTGGTCTTCCAGCACCGGTACGGCTCCGGTGCCGCGCACGCCCGCGAACTGATCGCGAGCGGCGAGCTGGGCACCCCGCTGGTGGCCCACTGCCAGACGACCTGGCACCGCGACGCCGCCTACTACGCGGTGCCGTGGCGCGGACGCTGGTCCACCGAGGGCGGCGGCCCGACCATGGGGCACGGCATCCACCAGTACGACCTGTTGCTGCATCTGCTCGGCCCCTGGGCGGAGATACGGGCCATGGCCTCGCGCCTGGTCCACGACACCGAGAGCGAGGACGTCTCCACTGCCCTGGTGCGTTTCGGGAGCGGTGCCCTCGCCACCGTCGTCAACAGTGTGCTCTCCCCCGACGAGATGAGCCGGCTGCGTGTCGACTGTGCCGACGCGACGGTCGAGTTGACGCACCTGTACGGGCACCGCAACGACGACTGGAGCTACACGCCGGCCCGGCATGTCGCGCCCGAGCGCGCCGCCGCCTGGCGCGCCCCGCACGCCGACGTGCCCAGCTCCCACACGGCACAGCTCGGCGCCGTCCTGGACGCCTGGGACGCCGGGGTCCGGCCGCCCGGCAGCGGCGTCGAGGCCCGCGCCACGCTGGAGTTCGCCGCTGCCCTGTACAAGGCGGCGTTCACCGGGCGGCCGGTGCTCGCGGGGGAGGTCGGGCCGGGCGACCCCTTCTACGCGGCCATGCACGGCGAGCACCCCGACTGGGCCCCCGCAGGACGCGCGTAGCCGTCCAAAACCGCACTGTTCACGGCGGGTTGGGGCGGCGGAGGTGTGAACAGGGGGTCGAGGTGCGCATCATCTTGACATGAACCTGCGGCCCGAGGGGCGGGTCGCAGCCTCATGGAGGTGTGGGATGCACCGCAGACTCGCCACCGGACTCACCGCCGCCGCACTGGCCGTGACCACCGTCGTCGCCACCGCCGCGGCCGCCGACGCCGCTCCCTCCGACAAGGCACAGGTCCTCGCGAGCTGGACGCAGACCAGTGCGTCCAGCTACAACGCCTGGACCGCTGCACGCGCCAACAAGTCCGCCTGGTCCGCCTACGGTTTCGACTGGACCACCGACTACTGCTCCTCCTCGCCGGACAACCCGTTCGGCTTCCCCTTCAGCACCTCCTGCGCACGGCACGACTTCGGCTACCGCAACTACAAGGACGCGGGCACCTTCAGCGCCAACAAGTCCCGTCTGGACAGCGCCTTCTACGAGGACCTCAAACGGGTCTGCGCCGGCTACGGCGGTGCCACCAAGACCGCCTGCAACAGCACCGCGTGGACGTACTACCAGGCCGTCAAGGTGTTCGGCTGACGGGCCGCCGGGCCAACGGCCCGCGAGCCCGGGGACAGGGGCCGACGGGCCCGGGCTCAGGGCCGCCCGGCGCCCGGCCCGCGGCCCGGCACCGGAGCGGACGCCGCTGCCGCCAGCGCGGCGGCCGCGCTGGCGATGCCCAGGACGGCTCCCGCGGCGACGTCACCGGGGTAGTGCACACCGGTGTGGACCCGGGAGTAGCCGACGGCGCTCGCCAGCGCGCCGAGCGGTACGGCGGCCTCGGGCAGGACCACGCCGACGGCCGTGGCGAACGCGACCGCGGCGGCCGTGTGCCCCGAAGGGAACGACGCCGACCGGGGCATGGGCACGTACCGGTCCGCCGTCACCCGCGCCGCCTCCCGGTCCGGCCGCGCCCGGTGCACCAGGCGCTTGCCCAGCAGGTTCGTCGAGGCCGACGCCACGGCGACCGCCCCCACGCCGACCAGGGCCGCCCGCCGTGCCCGCGCTCCGCCCAGCGCGAGCGCGGCGGCGATCCCCAGCGAGACCTTCGAATGGTCGGCGGCGTGGGACAGACGCCGCAGTGCCCGGTCGAGCGCGGGCGTCGACGTGGCGGCCACCGCCGCGTACAGCGCGCCGTCCACGGCACGCAGATCCCCGAGCACGGCGGCGACGGCCCGCCGCTTCGCGGGAGGCGGCGCGGGAGCCGGTCCCAGCGGGCCACGGGTGTCGCCGTCGGCGTTGGTCGGTTCGGTCATGGGCTCCTGCTCCGCGGGGAGAGGGGACCCGAACCATCCTGGTCGCGCCCGGACCCGTCGGCGCGTGGGCGGGGCCCGTCCGGGGGACGGCGGCAGGCAGGGTCCCGGATCGGGCGGAGCGTCCGGCCCACGACCGGCTCCCGGCCCGGCGCCGGACCGCCGGCCGCCCCTCGGGGAGCCGGCCGGCGACCCGGCGGTGCGGGGGCGGTCAGTCCGCGGCCTTGAAGCCCCGCAGCCGCAGGGAGTTGCCGACGACGAAGACGGAGGAGAAGGCCATGGCAGCTCCGGCGATCATCGGGTTGAGGAGTCCGGCCGCGGCGAGCGGCAGGGCGGCGACGTTGTAGGCGAAGGCCCAGAACAGGTTCGACTTGATGGTGCCCAGCGTCCTGCGGGCCAGACGGATGGCGTCGGCGGCGGCGCGCAGGTCGCCTCGGACGAGGGTGAGATCGCCCGCCTCGATGGCCGCGTCCGTGCCGGTGCCCATGGCGAGCCCCAGGTCGGCCTGGGCGAGCGCGGCGGCGTCGTTCACACCGTCGCCGACCATCGCCACCGAACGCCCCTCGTCCTGCAGGCGCTTGACGACGGCCACCTTCTCCTGCGGCAGTACCTCGGCGACGACGTGCTCCGCGTCGATGCCGACCTCACGGGCGACGGAGGCGGCCACCGCCTCGTTGTCTCCGGTCAGCAGGACCGGCGTCAGGCCCAGTGCCCGCAGCCGGGCGATCGCCTCGGGGCTGGTCTCCTTCACCGCGTCGGCGACCTCCAGGACCGCCCGGGGCTCGCCGTCCCAGGCGACGGTGATCGCGGTGCGGCCGGCCTGCTCCGCCGCGGTCTTCGCACGGGCCAGGTCCACGGGCAGTTCCATGGCCCACTCGGCGAGCAGCTTCTCGCGGCCGACGAGGACCGCGTGCCCCTCGACGACGCCCTGGACACCGAGCCCCGGTATGTTGGCGAAGTCCTCGGGGGCGGGCAGGATGCCGACCCGTTCGGCGGCGCCCGCGGCCACCGCCCGGGCGATCGGGTGCTCCGAGACGTGCTCCAAGGACCCGGCCAGCCGGAGCACTTCGGCCTCCTCGGTGCCTTCCGCGGTGTGCACGGCGAGCAGTGTCATGCGGCCGGTGGTGACCGTGCCGGTCTTGTCGAGGACGACGGTGTCGACCTTGCGGGTGGACTCCAGGACCTCGGGCCCCTTGATGAGGATGCCGAGCTGGGCGCCGCGCCCGGTGCCGACCATCAGCGCGGTCGGGGTCGCCAGGCCGAGGGCGCAGGGGCAGGCGATGATCAGGACGGCGACGGCGGCGGTGAACGCGGCGGCCGGTCCCGAGCCGTTGCCGAGCCAGAAGCCGAGGGTGGCCAGCGCGAGGGCGATCACCACGGGGACGAAGACGCCGGAGATACGGTCGGCGAGCCGCTGGGCGGCGGCCTTGCCGTTCTGCGCGTCCTCGACCAGCTTCGCCATCCGCGCGAGCTGGGTGTCGGCGCCGACCCGGGTCGCCTCGACCACGAGCCGCCCGCCCGCGTTCAGGGTCGCGCCGGTGACCCCGTCGCCCACGCCGACCTCGACCGGGACGGACTCGCCGGTGAGCATCGACGCGTCGACGGCCGAGGTGCCCTCGACCACCGTGCCGTCGGTGGCGATCTTCTCGCCCGGGCGGACCAGGAAACGGTCCCCGGTCCTCAACTCGCCGACGGGGACACGTTCCTCGCGGCCCGCCCTCAGGACGGTGACGTCCTTCGCGCCCAGTTCCAGCAGCGCCTTCAGCGCGGCACCGGCCTTGCGCTTGGAGCGCGCCTCGAAGTACCGCCCCGCCAGGATGAAGGCGGTCACCCCGGCGGCGGCCTCCAGGTAGATGTTCCCGGAGCCGTCCCCGCGGGCGACGGTCAGCTCGAAGGGGTGCGTCATGCCGGGAGTGCCCGCGGTGCCGAGGAACAGCGCCCACAGCGACCACAGGAACGCCGCCGACGTGCCGACGGAGATCAGGGTGTCCATGGTGGCCGCGCCGTGCCGGGCGTTGGTGAGGGCGGCCCTGTGGAAGGGCCAGGCGGCGTACGTCACGACGGGCGCGGCCAGGGTCAGCGACAGCCACTGCCAGTACTCGAACTGCAATGCGGGCACCATCGCCATCGCGATGACGGGGACCGCCAGCACCACGGCCGTGACCAGCCGCTGCCTGAGCGGCCGCAGTGTGTCGGGGGCGTCGGTGTCCGCCGCGCCGTCCGCGGGCTCGGCACGGTCCGGCTCGGGTTCGCGGGCGCTGTACCCGGTGGCCTCGACCGTGGCGATCAGCTCGGGGACGGAGACGCCACCGGCACAGCTGACCTTGGCCTTCTCCGTGGCGTAGTTGACGGTGGCGGTGACCCCCTCCATCCGGTTCAGCTTCTTCTCGATCCGGGCGGCGCACGAGGCACAGGTCATACCGCCGATGGCGAGTTCCACCTCGGCCGGTGCGCTGGTCGTACTGGTGGTCATGGCTGCTCCTGATGCGGGTCGTCGGCCGGGTCCCGGCGTGCGGGTCCCGGCGGTGCGGCGGTCGACGGGGGAGTGCGGGCCGGTCAGAGACGGCCGGTCAGCTCGTAGCCGGCCTCGTCGACGACCTCGGCGATCGCGGTGTCGTCCGGCTCGGCGGCGGAGGTGACGGTGACTCGGCCGGTGTCGAGCGCGACGTGGACACCGGTGACCCCGTCCAGCCCGCCGATCACCCGGGTGAGCGTCGCGCTGCAGTGACCGCAGGTCATGCCGTCGACGGCGTAGGCGGTGGTGACGGGTGCGGTGGCGTTCGAGGGCATTGCTTCCTCCGGAGATCGTGGGGAAATACGGGCCGGGGGTATCCGGCCGGGACAACTCCATATATACCCCTGGGGGGTAGCAGGGGCAAGCGGCTCGAATGGTTGACCAGGTACCCCCCAGGGGTATATTGAGGTGCATGGAGAGGCCTCCGAGTGCGTCGGAGACCCTGATTCGAGAGGGGCGACCACCATGCACACCGGACTGAGGACCGCCGCGTTCGCCGCCGCGCTGGCCGCGACCTTCGGCACCGCCTACGGGGTCGGCGCGGGGGTGGACCCGATCGTCGCGGACGGTGAACCCGCACCGCACGACGAGCACGGTGAGTCACCGGAACAGCGGCAGAAGGGCGAGAGCCGCGCGGGACACGAGAATGCTCCGGCCGGCGGCCTGCAGATCTCCGAGGCCGGCTACACCCTCGACCTCGCCACCCCGCGCGTCACCGCCGGTCAGCACGCCGAACTGCGCTTCACGGTGCGGGACGCGCACGGCGAGGCCGTCACCGCGTACCAGCGCGAGCACGACAGGGAACTCCACCTCGTCCTCGCCTCACGCGACCTGGTCACCTACCGCCACCTGCACCCCGCCCGCGCCGCCGACGGCACCTGGAGCACCCCCGTCGACCTGCCCGCGGCCGGCGGCTACCGCGTCTTCGCCGACTTCACCCCGGCCGGCGAGGACGCGGAGAACCTCACCCTCGGCGCCGACCTGGCCGCCTCCGGCCGCTACGAGCCGGCTCGGCTGCCGGCTCCGGACAGCACCGTCCGCACCGACGGCTACGAGGTCGAACTCGCCGGTTCCCTGCGCCCCGGCAAGGCGAGCGAACTGAAGCTGAACGTGTCCCGCGACGGCGCGCCCGTCAACGACCTCCAGCCCTACCTGGGTGCCTACGGCCACCTCGTCGCTCTGCGCTCCGGCGACCTCGCCCACCTCCACGTCCACCCGAACGGCGAATCCGGCGACGGCACCACCCGGCCCGGCCCGGAGATCTCCTTCACCGCCACCGCGCCCAGCGGCGGCACCTACCGCCTCTTCCTGGACTTCCGGCACCAGGGGCAGGTCCACACCGCGGCGTTCACCGTGCGCGCCGGATCGACGCCGGGCGCACAGGAGCCCGCCTCGGCCACCGCACCGGAGCACGCGGACGGGCACGGGCACTGACCGGCGGCGCCATTCACTCCGGGATTCCTCAGGCCGTGACGACCCGGACCCCCGCCTCCTCGAACCCCCGGACCAGCTCCGGGTCGGCCGCACCGTCCGTGACCAGCGTGTCCACCGACTCGGTCGCACAGATCCGGGCGAACGCCCGCCGGCCCAGCTTGCTGGAGTCGGCAGCCACGACCACCCGCTCGGCACGCTCGCACAGCAGCCGGTTGATCGCGGCCTCCGCCTCGTCGTGCGCCGCCGCGCCGTGCCCGACTTCGAAGGCCACGACGCCCAGTACCGCCACGTCGAGGGTCACCTGGCCCAGCACCCCGTCCGCGAGCGGACCGATCAGCTCGTACGACTGCGCCCGGGCCACCCCGCCGGTCACCACGATCTTGAACTGCGGCCGGACGGCCAGCTCGTTGGCGATGTTGAGCGCGTTGGTGACCACGGTCAGCGCGGGGGTGCCGGAGGTCAGGTCGGCCCGCACCGCCAGGGCGCGCGCCACCTCCGTGGTGGTCGTGCCCCCGGTCAGTCCCACCGCCTCGCCGGGCGCCACCAGGGCGGCGACCGCCTGGGCGACGCGCTGCTTCTCCGAGGCGCGCCGGGCGGTCTTGTAGCGCAGCGGCAGTTCGTACGACACTCCGTGCACGACCGCGCCCCCGCGCGTGCGCACGAGCATCTGCTGCTCGGCGAGCCGGTCGAAGTCGCGCCGGATCGTCGCGGCCGAGACCTCCAGCTCGGTCGCCGCCTCCTCGACGTCCAGCCGGCCGCGCTCGACGAGCAGCTCCAGCAGCGCCTTCCAGCGGGCGTCGCGCGACATCCGCGCCTCCGTTCCTCGATCCCCGCCGACCCTAGCGCACCGTACTGTTCTCCGGATTGCTTGATTGTGCTTGAAAGTACGCGATATCTTGCAGGAACAATCAATCCGTGTTCGGGGAGTGTGCGACATGACGTATGTCGAGGACGAGCTCAACAGCCAGCCCGAGTGCTGGACGCGCGCGGCCGAGGAGGCGGCACGCCACACGGCGGCACTGCCCGCGGCGGGGGAGCGGGTGGCGATCGTCGGATGCGGCACCTCGTACTTCATGGCGCAGTCGGCGGCGGCCCTGCGCGAGGACGCCGGCCTCGGGGAGACGGACGCGTTCGCCGCCTCCGAGTTCCCGCGGGGGCGGACCTACGACCGGGTCGTGGCCCTCACCCGCTCCGGCACCACCACCGAAGTGCTGGAGCTGCTCACGGAGCTGAAGGGACGTACCCGCACCGTCGCCCTCACCGCCGACCCCGGGACACCGGTCATGACCGCCGCCGACGACGTGGTCGTCCTCGACTTCGCCGACGAACGGTCCGTCGTGCAGACGAGGTTCGCGACCACCGCCCTCACGCTGCTCCGCGCCCACCTCGGCCTGCACACCGGCGCCGTCGTCGACGACGCCCGCGCCGCGCTCGCCGCCGAGTTGCCCGAAGGGCTCGTGGAGCGCACCCAGTTCACCTTCCTCGGCCGGGGCTGGACCGTCGGCCTGGCCAACGAGGCCGGGCTCAAGATGCGCGAGGCCTCCCTGTCCTGGACCGAGGCCTACCCGGCGATGGAGTACCGGCACGGCCCCATCAGCATCAGCACGGCGGGCACGGCGACCTGGATGTTCGGCGAGGAGCCCGACGGGCTGGCCGAGCAGGTCCGGGAGACCGGCGCGATGTGGGTGCCCGGTGAGCTGGACCCGCTGGCCGAACTGGTCCGCGCCCAGCGGCTCGCCGTCGCCGTCGCCGACGCCCGCGGTCTCGACCCGGACCGCCCGCGCCATCTGACCCGCTCGGTGATCCTCGCCCCCTGACACCCGACGCCCGGGAAGGAACCAGACCGTGCCCCTCGCCACCACCGGCGACCTGGTCGGCCGTGCCGCGGCCGGCCGCTCCGCCGTCGCCGCGTTCAACGTCATCACCCTGGAGCACATCGAGGCCGTCGTCGCCGGCGCCGAGTCCGTACGGATGCCCGTCGTCCTCCAGGTCAGCGAGAACGCCGTGAAGTACCGCTACGGCCGCCTGCTGCCCCTGGCCCGCGCGGCCGTCGCCGCCGCCGAGGGCGCCGCCGTGCCCGTCGCCCTGCACCTCGACCACGTCCAGAGCGACGGCCTGCTGCGCCAGGCCGCGGACGCCGGGTTCAGCTCCGTGATGTACGACGCCGCCCGGCTGCCGTACGCGGCGAACCTCGCGGCGACCCGGGCCGCCGCCGACTGGGCGCATGCCCAAGGACTCTGGATCGAGGCGGAGTTGGGGGAGGTCGGTGGCAAGAACGGCGCCCCGCCGCTGGACGCGCACGCCCCCGGCGCCCGCACCGACCCCGCCGAGGCGCGCGCCTACGTCGCCGACTCCGGCGTGGACGCCCTGGCCGTCGCCGTCGGCAGCTCCCACGCCATGACGACACGCACCGCGACCCTCGACCACGACCTGCTCAAGGAGCTGTCCGGCACCCTGGAGGTGCCCCTCGTCCTGCACGGCTCCTCGGGCGTCCCGGACGGCGAACTCGGCGCGGCCGTCGCGGGCGGCATCGCCAAGGTCAACGTCGGCACCGCGCTCAACATCGCCATGACCGGCGCGATCAGGGAGCACCTCGCCGCACGCCCCGAGGCGGTCGACTCGCGCGGCTACCTCACCGCCGGGAGGGAGGCCATGGTCCGGACGGTGGCGACGCTCATCCAGGTGGCCGCCCGCACCGCTCCCCTTCCCCCGCCTCCGGCTACTCCCTGACGGCCTTCAGCACCACGAACTTCCGGTCGCCCGCCACCAGCCGGCTGTTGCCGAACAGGCGCCGCAGTCCGACGTGGTAGCCCAGGTGCCGGTTGCCGACGACCCACAGCTCGCCGCCGGGGCGCAGCACCCGCCGCGCCCCGGTGAACATCCGCCGCGCCGTGGCGTCGGTGGTCGCCTGGTGGGAGTGGAAGGGCGGGTTGTTGAGCACCAGGTCGACGCTGCCGTCCGGCACCCCGGCCAGCCCGTCGCCGACCCGGAACTCCGCCTGGCCGGCGACATCGTTCGCCCGGTACGTCGCTTCGGCCGAGGCCACGGCCTGGAACGACTCGTCGGTGAACAGCACCTCGGCGTCCGGATCGGCCAGCGCCACCGCCGTACCGACCACACCGTTGCCGCAGCCGAGGTCCACCACCCGCCTGAAGCCCCCGGTGTCCGGCAGGTGCCGGAGGAAGAAGCGGGTGCCGACGTCGAGCCGGTCGGCGCAGAAGACACCGGCGTGGTTGACGACGGGGCGGCCGGAGAGCGGCCCGATGTCGTCGGGAAGCCGGTAGCCGAGGGGCCAGGGGCTGGCGGGCCGCTCCAGCGCGGGATCGGGCTCCGCGAAGATCAGCCGGGCCTTCTTGACGGCCGGCGAGGTCCGGGTCGGGCCGACGATCCGCTCGAACAGCCGCAGCGTCGAGGTGTGGATCTCCTTCACCATCCCGGTGCCGACCACGACCGTGCCCTCGTGCAGCGCGGGCGCCAGCCGCAGCAACTGGTCCTCCAGCAGCGCCAGACTCTTCGGCACCCGCACCAGCAGTACGTCGACCCGGTCCGGCGGCGGGTCCTGCGTGGTGAGCAGACGCACCGAGCCCGGCTCGACGCCGGCCCGCTCCAGGTTGGCCCGCGTCGCCTCCCGCGCGAGGTGGGAGTCGGTGATCTGCACCGGCCGGTGCTCCGCCAGCGCCGTCACCAGCGCTCCCCAGCGGTCGCCGACGACCACGACCGTGCCGGACGGCGGGACCTCCCGCTCCGCGAGGTGCGCCAGCAGGTACTCGTCGGAGGCGTCCCACGCGCGGAGCCGGTCGCGCGGGTCCTCGGGGAAGCGGGACAGCACGCGCTCGCCCCAGGGCGTCGTCATGCGGTCGTCGCGGTCGCTGCGGTCGTTCGTGCTGCGGTCGTTCATCGTGTGTCCAGGCTAGCCGAGCCCCAGCTCAGTGCCGGTCGCGCCCGGTGAGGCGGGGCGCGCAGGCACGATGGGGAGCATGGACGCCGAGCTGTTTGCCAGGACCGGCGCCGAGACCACGCCCGGCGCCGTCCACGTGCCGGACTGGCCGGCCCCGGGACGCCGGCGCGAGCTCCGCCGCGACTGGGCCCGCCCGCCCGCCGGACTGCGCGTCCCGGCGACGGCACCATGACCGCCCGGCAGGTCTGGGCCGGCACTGGTACCCGTACGGCTATGCCCCCACGGCCGTCGACAGCGACGGCGCCCCGGTCAAGCCTTTTCCCGCCTGGCCCGTCGTGCGGTGACCGAGACGCTGGGCGCCGGCGCGGCGGCACCGGCGCCGTACGACATCGCGCTGATTGACTTCGACGACGCCGACGCCCGCACGGGCACGCACCGCGACGCGGATGCGTGCTCCGACGCTCCCGTGGTCTCCCTGAGCCTCGGCGACACCTGCCCCTTCCGCTTCGGCAACACCGGGACCCGTACTCGCCCGTGCACCGACACGGATTCCGCCGCGGCGACCTCTTCGTCTTCGGCGGCCCGTCCCGGGGCGCGTACCGCGGGGTGTCGAGGGGGCACCCGGGCACCGCACCGCCCGAGTTGGGACTCGCCGGGCGGCTGAACATCACGCTCCGGATCAGTGGCCTCCAGGCACCCCGGGCGGACGGATCATGGGAGACTCCCCCTCATGAGCGGCAAGGCGGACCCCCGGGCGGCGGGGGAAGGGACCACCTCGAGGACGCGGCTGGACCGGGGGCGCGCCGCGCTCGGACCCGCGTTGGAGCTCGTGCACACCGGACGCGCCCCCACCAGGGCCGTCCTCACCGCGGAACTGGGCGTGACCCGGGCCACGGCAGGCGCGGTGGCCGCCGAACTGGAGGCGCTCGGCCTGATCCGGGTGGACGCCCGGCCGGGCGCCGCGGCCGGCTCCCAGGGCCGCCCCTCGCACCGCCTCTCGGTCGCCGAGGACGGGCCCGTCGCCCTCGCCGCCCAGGTCCACGCCGACGGGTTCCGCGCGGCCCTGGTGGGTCTCGGCGGCCGGATCGTCGCCACCGCACCCGGCTGCGAGGTCGTCGACGCCGATCCGGCGAAGGTGCTGGGTTCGGTCGTCGAGGCGGGCGCGGAACTCCTGAGGCAGACCGGGCGGCGCTGCGTAGGCGCCGGACTCGCCGTGCCGTCCGCGGTCGCGGAACCGGAGGGCCTGGCCCTGAACCCGCTGCACCTGGCCTGGCCGGCGGGCGCGCCCGTGCGGGAGATCTTCGCCCAGCAGGTGCGCGCCGCCGGGATCGACGGCCCCGCCTTCGCCGCCAACGACGTCAACCTCGCCGCCCTCGCCGAGCACCGCCACGGTGCCGGACGCGGCGCCCGCGACCTGCTGTGCGTGGCCACCGGCCACCGCGGCGTCGGCGGTGCGCTGGTCCTCGACGGCCGCCTGCACACCGGGAGTTCGGGTCTCGCCCTGGAGGTCGGTCACCTCGCCGTCAACCCCGAGGGCCGCCCCTGCCACTGCGGCAGCCGGGGCTGCCTGGACGTGGAGACCGACCCGCTGGCCTTCCTCACGGCGGCCGGTCGCGCACCGGGACCCGAGGTGTCCCTGCTCCAGCAGTCCTACGACCTGATCCGCGAGGACTACGCCGACCCGGCCGTCCGCGCCGCCACCGAGTCCCTCATCGACCGCCTGGGCCTGGGCCTCGCCGGCCTGGTGAACATCCTCAACCCGGACCGCATCATCCTCGGCGGACTGCACCGGGCGCTCCTCGACGCCGACCCGGAGCGGCTGCGCGCGGTCGTCGCCGGGCGCAGCCTGTGGGGCCAGAGCGGCGGGGTGCCGATCCTGCCCTGCGGCCTGGACCACAACAGCCTGGTCGGCGCGGCCGAGTTGGCCTGGCAGCCGGTGCTGGACGACCCGCTGAAGGTGCCCGCGTAGGCGGCCGGACGGGCCCGCGTCTCAGAGCGCGGGCCCGCCGCCGCTCGGGGCGTGGCCGAGGTCGACGACGCAGAAGACGTTGTCGTCCGGGTCGGCCAGAACGACGAAGTCGGGATCGGGCGGATACAGCTCCCACTCGACGGCCCGTGCACCGAGGCCGATCAGCCGCCGCACCTCCGCCTGCTGCTCCTCGGCCGAGTCCGTGCACAGGTCGAGGTGGAGACGCGGCCGGGGCTCGGGCGGCGAGTCGCCGCGCAGCAGGCCGAGGGCCCGGCCGGAGCCGTCGGCGTACTCGAGCGTGCGCCAGGTCTCGCTCTCCCACTCCTCCGCGGCGACCAGGGGCAGCGCGGCCGTCCAGAAGGCCACCGCACGGGGGAGGTCCGTGACACCGATGACGGGGATTCCGAGTCTCAGCATGATCCCGACCCTGCGTACTGCGCGAGCCCGTTGCCCAGCGACCAGTCCACGGAGGTGTTCTCGGTCAGGGTGACGAAGACGTTGCGCGGTTCCGTCCCCGCGTACTCCTCGGCGAGTTGTGCGATCCGGCGGTACAGCGCCTCCTTCCGCCCGGTCGTCCGCCCCGCCCGCAGGGTGATCGCCACGAAGACGATGCCCTCGTCCCGGTGCACGCCGAGGTAGTCGCCGTGACGCAGGGTGCCACGGCCCGGTTCGTGGGCGGTCAGGACCTGGAAGCGGTCGTCGGACGGGATGCCGAGTGCCTCGACCAGGGCGTCGTGGACGGCCCGGCCGAGCGCGTCCAGCCGGTCGGCGCCGGTGTCGTCGCCGTACGCGTCGATGCGGACGAAGGGCATGGGCATCTCCTGTGGGGTGGGGCCGGCACGGGGTCCGCGAGAGGGCGTCAGCGCCACTCGACGGCGAACGCCCGCGCAGGGTTCTCGGTGAGGACACGCCGCACCAGCTCCTCGCCCACGGCGAGGGCCAGCCGGGGCGCCACGCGGCGCAGCAGGTGCGGCATCCCCGGGCCGCCGTCGACGGACCGTGCGGCCGCGGTCGTCGTGTCGCCACCGAGCAGCAGCCGGTCGCCGAACCCCGCCTCGGCCAGGTCCCGCACGGCGTCCGGCATCCGCCAGTCGGTGGCGTGATGCGCCCGCGACGGCCCGTCGAAGGCCAGCCAGCACCCCGACGCGGCAGCCTGCCGGTGGGCCACGGGGTCGGGGGAGCGGTTGAGGTGACCGAGGATCACCCGGTCCGGCGGCACGGCCGACTCTCCGCACAGCAGGTCCAGTACGTCCAGGGCACCGGTGCCCAGCTCCAGGTGCACGGCGATCGGCGCGCCCGTCGCGTGGTGTGCCTCGGCCGCCGCCGACATGGTCCACCGCGCGTGTGCGTCGAGCGCGTGGAAGCCGCCCGCCACCTTGATCAGTCCGGCCCGGACGCCCGACGTCCCGATGCCCCGCGTCAGTTCGGCGACGAAGACGTCGGCGGCGCGGCCCCGCAGTGCGGCGAGCGTGTCCTCGCCGTAGTGGACGTCCTGGTGCAGTCCCGTCGCGGCCACCACGTGGACGCCGGTCTCCCGGGACAGGGCCGGCAGATCGGCGGCCCGCCGGCCGAGCCCGTACGGCGTCCACTGCACCATCGCGCCGCCGCCCCGCTCCCGGAACGCGGCCAGCTCGGCCCGGGCCGCCACGGCGTCGCGGAGCTCCTCGCCGGGCAGCCGGGGACTGGCGAAGAACAGGTGGTCGTGCGCGTCGCACACGCCCAACTCCCCGCCGGGGAGGTCCCCGAGGACGGTGCGGACGGCGCTCACCACTGACGCCCCCTCGGGAGCAGGCCCCGCCCCGGCTCCGACAGGTGCAGCACCCGGAAGACCTCGCCCTCCATCCCGTCCGGCGCCTCGCCCGCGTGCAGGGAGAAGTGCACCAGCTCCCAGCACCCGGTGTCCACGACCGCCGCCGCGAGCAGCACTCCGTCCACGGCCGCCAGCCGTCCGGTCTCCCGCACCGCCCCCGCCGCCACCTCCGACAGGGGTACGCCTTCCGGCACCGGCTGCCGCCGCCTGACCGCCACCCGCGCGGGGGATCCGGAGGCGACCCCCTCCTCGTACGCCAGGCCCGTCCACTGCCGGACCGAGGGCCGGCCGAAGTCGTCGGTGGGCCGCTGGAAGGCGCCCTCCCAGAGGAAGGAGTTCATGCCCTCCACGGTGCGCCACAGGTAGAACGGCGCGTACTGGTTGACCGGCGAGCCGTCCTCCCCGCGCTCGCGGACCAGGTACGCCTTGAGCCCGAGCCCGGGCCAGTCGTCCAGCAGGTGCCCGGTGCGGGCCACCCGCTCCCTGATGACGTCCATCGGGTAGCCGGCGGGCAGGGTGAAGGTGTACTGCATGGCATGCACGGTTCGTGATCCTCCGGAACAGTCGGGTGGCGAAACCTGTCACGCGGTGCGGGAATCCGGCGGCGCGAGCAGCGAAAGGAGGCCTCGGACACCGGCGTCGAACGCGGCGGGGGAGCCGGACGCGCGGGCCAGGACGTAGCCTCCCTGCACGGTCGCCACGACCGCCGCCGCGACCTCCTCGCCGTCCAGCCAGGGTGCGAACTCGCCCTGTTCCCTGCCCTCCTCGACCAGCTGGGCGATCTCCTCGCGCAGCCAGTCGAGGGTCTCGTCCACGGGTGCGCGCAGGGCGTCGTCCGCGATCACGTCCGGGTCCATCGTCAGACGGCCGACCGGACACCCGCGCAGCACGTCGCGCTCGCGCCGCAGATACGCCTCGATGCGCTCGTACGGCGTCCCCGGACCGCCCAGCACGGCCCCGGCGGCGGCCCGCATCTCCTGGGCCGTGCGCCGGATCGCGGCGAGCGCGAGATCGGGCTTGCCCTTGAAGTGGTGGTACATGCTGCCCTGCCCGGCCCCGGCCCGTTCGAGGATCGCCTTGGGGCTGGTGCCCACGTACCCGCGCTCCCACAGCAGCTCGCGGGTGGACTCGACCAGACGTTCCGAGGTGCTCATGGAAGCACTGTACATACTAGTAGTTACAGAAGTCGAGCGAGCGCCCGAGGACCGGGGAAGCAGCCGCGGACCTCCGGAGTACTCCCCGCGGGGTACACGAACTGCCGCTGGCGGTACGACGCCCCGGACCCCCGCCCGGAGCCAGGCTCGGAAGCGAGACAAGGGACATCGCGACCGAGGAGTTGGACGACATGGAGACCCTGGCACAGTTCGGCGACGGCGGGCCCGGCCCGTGGATCCTGCTCTTCCCGGTGATCTGGGCACTGGTCATCGGCGGAGTCATCACCCTGCTGCGCCGCACGGTGTGGCGCGGACGCCGGCGCCCCGGGCGGCCGACGGCCGTCGAGGACAACTCGCCCATCACCGTGCTCGGCCACCGCTTCGCCTCCGGCGAGATCGACGAGGACGAGTACTGGCGCCGGCTGTCCGTGCTGGACGAGCAGTTCGGCCGGACGGGCAGGGGCGGTGCGGCATGACCACGACGACCGACACCCGGGCCGCCGCCCGGGTCGTGGACGCCGTCAAGGTGTACGGCGGTGGCGACACCGCCGTACGCGCCCTCGACGGCGTCAGCGTCGACTTCCCGGCCGGCCGGCTCACCGCCATCATGGGGCCCTCCGGCTCCGGCAAGTCCACCCTGATGCACTGCGCCGCCGGCCTGGACGCGCTCACCTCGGGCACCGCCCGCATCGGGGACACCGACCTGGGCACCCTCGACGACCGCCGGCTCACCCTGCTGCGCCGCGACCGAGTCGGCTTCGTCTTCCAGGCCTTCAACCTGGTCCCGACGCTGACCGTCACCGAGAACATCACCCTTCCCCTCGACCTGGCCGGCCGCCGGGGCGACACCGAGTGGGTGGACGCGCTGATCGACGTCGTCGGACTCCGCGACCGCCTCCACCACCGGCCCGCCGAACTCTCCGGCGGCCAGCAGCAGCGCGTCGCGGTGGCCCGCGCCTTCGCCGGACGGCCGGACGTGGTCTTCGCCGACGAGCCGACCGGAAACCTCGACTCCCGCTCCGGCGGAGAGGTGCTGGGCCTGCTCGGCCGCACCGTCCGGCAGACCGGCCGCACGGTCGTCATGGTCACCCACGACCCCGTCGCCGCCGCCCACGCGGACGAGGTCGTCTTCCTCGCGGACGGACGCCTCGTCGACCGCATGGACGCGCCGACCGCCGACAAGGTCCTGGACCGGATGAAAGCCTTCGAGGTGCCCTCATGAACGCCTCCGTCCGCCTGAGCGTCTCCTCGCTCAGGGCCCACAGACGCCGCTTCGCGGGGACCTTCCTCGCCGTGGTCCTCGGCGTCGCCTTCCTGGCCGGCACCCTGGTCATGGGCGACACGCTCCGCGCGAGCTTCGACACCATGTTCGGCAACGCCACCGTCGGCACCGACGCCGTCGTGCGCAGCGCCGACGCCATCACCGCACCGGGCGACAGCCAGGGCGTACGGCAGCCGGTCGGCACCGACCTGGTCCGGACCCTCGAACGGGTGCCCGGCGTCGCGGCCGTCGCCCCCAGCATCCAGGGCGCGGGCCAGCTCGTCGGCGCGGACGGCGACCCCGTCGGCGGCCAGGGCCCTCCCACGCTGGCCGGCAACTGGATCACCGACCCCGACCTGAACCCGTACCGCCTCGCCGAGGGCCGCGCCCCGCAGCGGTCCGGCGAGGTCGTCGTCAACCGGGGCGCCGCCGAGAAGGGCGGCCTGGCGATCGGCGACACCACGACCCTGCGCACCCCCGACCCCGTCCAGGTCACCGTCGTCGGCCTCGCCACCTTCGGCGGGGAGGACGGCATGGCCCAGGTGACCTTCACCGGCATGACCCGGGCCGACGCCGAGAAGTACCTCACCGCGCGGCCCGGCGAGGCGGCGAGCATCCAGGTGCGGGCCGGGCCCGGCGTCGGTCAGCAGGAGCTCGTCGACCGGCTGACCCCCGTGCTGCCCGACGGTGTCGAGGCCATCACCGGGCAGGAGTCGGCCGCGGAGAACACCGACATGATCTCCAGCCAGTTCCTGACCCTGTTCACCACCTTCCTGCTCGTCTTCTCCGGCATCGCCCTGCTGGTCGCGACCTTCTCGATCCACAACACCTTCGCCATCGTGGTCGCCCAGCGCACCCGCGAGAACGCCCTGCTGCGCGCCCTCGGCGCCTCCCGCGGCCAGGTCACCGCGGTCACCCTCGTCGAGGCGGCCGTCGTGGCCGTGACCGCGTCCGCCGCCGGGCTCGCGGGCGGCATCGGCATCGCGGCCGGACTCCGGGCCCTGTTCCCGGCGATCGGCTTCCCCTTCCCCGAGGGCGCCCTGGTGATCAGCGCGCTGTCGCTGCTGCTCCCGCTCGCCGTCGGCGTCCTGGTCTGCCTCGGCTCCGCCCTGCTGCCCGCGGCCCGCGCCGGGCGCACCGCACCCCTGGCCGCGCTGCGCGAGACCGCCGTCGACACCTCCGGCGCCTCCCGCGCGCGGGCGGTCACCGGCACGGCGCTGCTCGCGCTCGCCCTCGCGCTGACGCTCTTCGGGGTCCTGCTGTCCCCGTCGCTGTGGCTCGCGGGCGCGGGCGCCGTACTCGCCCTGGCCGCCTTCGTGGTGCTCGGCCCGGTCGCCTCCGCCACCGCCGTGCGCGTCCTCGGCGCCCCGCTGGGCCGGCTGCGCGGCGTCACCGGCGTCCTCGCCCGGCGCAACGCCCTGCGCAGCCCCAAGCGCACCGCCGCCACCGCCGGGGCGCTGATGACCGGCGTGGCGGTCGTGTCGCTGTTCACGGTGTTCGGCGCCTCGCTCAAGGCGACCATGGACCAGACCGTCTCCCGGTCCTTCGCGGGCGACGTAGCCGTCAGCGCGCCGTCCTTCGGCGCCGGCGGCAGCGGTCTGAGCCCGCGGCTGGCCGGCGCGGTCCAGAAGCTGCCCGAGGTGGACACCGCCGTCGGCCTCGGCCGGGGCGTCGCACAAGTGGACGGCGCCGGACGCGCGTTGACCGTCACCGACCCGGTCGCCCTGAACCGCACCTTCGACCTGGGCACCGTCCACGGCTCACTGGACGGCCTCGGCACCGACGGCATCGCGCTCACCCGGAGCGAGGCGGAGAAGCAGGGACTGGCCCCCGGTGACACCACCCGCCTCACCTTCACCGACGGGCGCAGCGCCACCTTCACCGTCCGCGCGGTCTACGGCCGGTCCGAACTCGCCGGCGACTACGTCATCACCCGGGCCGCCTGGGCCCCGCACCGCACCCAGGACTCCGACACCCTGCTCGCCGTCGCGTTCAAGGACGGCGTGGGCGCCGACGCGGGCAAGGCGGCGGTCGAGAAGGTCGCCGGCCAGTACGGCAACCCGCAGGTGCAGACCCGTGACGAGTACGCCGAGTCCTCGGCGGGCGGAATCGACATGATGCTGACCCTCGTCTACGCGCTGCTCGCCCTCGCGGTGCTCATCGCGCTGCTCGGCATCGCCAACACCCTCACCCTGGCGGTCCACGAGCGCACCCGCGAACTCGGGCTGCTGCGGGCCGTCGGACAGACCCGGGCCCAGCTGCGGGCCATGGTCCGCTGGGAGTCCGTGCTGGTCGCCGCCTTCGGTACGGCCGGCGGGCTCGGCCTCGGCGCCTTCCTCGGCTGGGTCCTCGTGGCCGCCTCCGACGGCGCCTCGGACACCGCGTTCGCGTTCGCCGTGCCGCCCGCGCGGCTCGCGGTGGTGGCCCTGGTCGGCCTCGCGGCCGGCGCCCTGGCGGGCCTGCGCCCGGCCCGGCGGGCGTCCCGCCTGGACGTACTGCGCGCGGTCGCCACGGAGTAGGCCGGGCCGGCACCGCAGCCACCCGGCAGATCCGGACGCCGGTGCGGCACCCGCCCTTCACCCACGGCGGGTGCCGCTCCGGCCGGGGCGGCCGTCCGCAGTCGCGCCGGCCGGACGGAACGGCACCGGGAGAGGACGCAGGGGCCACCCCGGCCACCGGCCGGCCCGAGTGGCACGCCGCCGACCGCGCACCGACCGGACAGACGCAGGTCCGGCAGGAACCAGGCCCCCGCCCACCGCTCGACCCGCCCCAGAGCCATACCGGGGGACCGACGGGCGGTCAGGGACTCGCCCGGCAGGCGCAGTTGTCGGCCGCCGGGTGGACCCCGCGCCCCGGACACCGCCCAGCCCCGCGCCCCGGACACGCCCGGCCCGCGCGACCGCGAACCGCCCGGCACACGGGCCCCGGACACCGCCCGGAACCGTGCCGCAGGGTCCGCGGCAGCGGGGGGTCACCGCCCGGTCAGCCGGCAACGGCCGACCGGGCGGGAGCGGGTTGGGGGCTGCCGAGGTCGACCGCGTGCTGCACCTCGGCGAAGGCGGCGGCCGGCACCTCCTCGACCAGGCGGCGCGGCGGACGCGTCGACACCGGTGGTGCGGTGACCGGCACGGGGGTGACGGCCGTCGGGAGCGTGAACCAGACGACCTTGCCCGATTCGCCCTGCGGCCGTGCGCCCCAGCTCTCGCTCATCGCGGCCACCATGGCGAGCCCGCGCCCGCAGGTCGCGAGGGGGGCGGCGTCGTCCACGACGGGCAGCCGCGGATCGTGGTCGCGCACCGAGACCGTGAGCCGGTCCAGGAGCAGTTCTATCTCCACGGTGCACGTCTTGTCGGGGCGCGCATGGAGGTGGACGTTGGTCAGCAACTCCGTCACGCCGAGCACCGCCCGGTCGATCAGGAGATCCATATGCCAGTAGCGCAATTGCGCAGATACGATTCTGCGGACCTGGCCGATCCGCGACGGCAGGGCTTGGAGCTCCACCGTGCAGTGTCTGCTTGGGTGAGTGATCACGGCTGCGACTCCCCGACATAGAGGTCCGGAAGAACACGGAGTTCGGATCCAGCGAGCCGCACACGGCGCACGCCGCCCGCTGTCATGGCCGGCGGGCTGGTTCGCAGCGTTATCGCCGGTAAACCCAGAGTGACGTGAGACCAGCGTGACGCAAGGGGTGAGGCACCGCAACTTACGGACATCTCTCAGACGCGGCGTCCGGCCGCCCTGCGCACCGCCTCGATGAAGCGGCGGGCCGCCGGCGGGCCCGGCTCGCCGGGGGCGGGGTCACCCTCGCCGAGGGTCAGCAGGTACCGCTTGCCGTTGAGATCGGCCAGCGCGCGGTCCTCGGGGCCGAACCACGGGCGGGAGGCGCGCACCGCCTGTACCGGGGCGCTGTCTATCTCACTGCCGTAGCTGGTGAGCAACTCGACCCGGCCACCGCTGATCCGGACCGTCCCGGCCCGGGTGAGTGAACGCAGCCGTTTGCCGATCCGCACCCCCGTGGCCCTGAACTCCGGCTCCGCCATGGCCGTCGCCCCCTCGTGCGCGTCGGTTGCCGGACCGTGCACCGACCGCGGTGCTCCCGGTACCGGCTCGTGTCGTGCTCCAGTGTGCGCCCGCGACCGGAATCCGGTCCCGCCGCTGGCAGTCTGCCCGCACCGCGCTCCGAGCACCAGTACGCGCCCTCCCTTTCCGGGCGCGACCGGAGCACTCGCGCGAATGCGCCCCCCCACCGCGCCCCCGCCGCCCCGACCACGCCGCCCCAGGGGTGCCTTTGGGACTCCCAAAGAGGTGTTTATGCAGGTGAGAAGCGTGTGGAAGGTGTTTATGATCGACCTGTCGGCCGCGCTGTCCGCCGTCGGCGCGCAGCGTAAGGAGCCCCCGAAGTGAGCACTTCCCCACAGACCGGCACCGGCGCCACCCTCGACGTCGACCACAGCGACGCCGCCTACCGCGCATGGCTGAAAGAGGCCGTCCGCAAGGTCCAGGCCGACGCCAACCGCTCGGCCGACACCCACCTGCTCCTCTTCCCGCTCCCGGAGCACTGGGGCATCGACCTGTACCTGAAGGACGAGTCGACCCACCCGACCGGCAGCCTCAAACACCGCCTCGCCCGCTCCCTGTTCCTCTACGGCCTGTGCAACGGCTGGATCCGGCCGGACCGGCCGGTGATCGAGGCGTCCAGCGGCTCGACGGCCGTCTCCGAGGCGTACTTCGCGAAGCTGATCGGCGTGCCCTTCATCGCCGTCATGCCCCGCACGACGAGCACCGAGAAGATCCGCCTGATCGAGTTCCACGGCGGACGGTGCCACTTCGTGGACGACTCCCGGCGGATGTACGAGGAGTCCGCCCGCCTCGCGGCGGAGACCGGCGGCCACTACATGGACCAGTTCACCTACGCCGAACGCGCCACCGACTGGCGCGGCAACAACAACATCGCCGAGTCGATCTTCCGCCAGCTGCGCCTGGAGCGGTACCCCGAGCCCTCCTGGATCGTCGCCACGGCCGGCACCGGCGGCACCTCGGCGACCCTCGCCCGCTACGTCCACTACATGCAGTACGACACCCGCGTCTGTGTCGCCGACCCGGACAACTCCTGCTTCTTCGAGGGCTGGACCACCGGCGACCCGGACGTGTCCTGCGACCACGGCTCCCGCATCGAGGGCATCGGCCGGCCCCGGATGGAACCGAGCTTCGTACCCGGCGCGATCGACCGCATGATGAAGGTGCCGGACGCGGCCAGCGTCGCGGCCGTACGCTCCCTGGAGCAGGCCGTCGGCCGCAAGGCGGGCGGCTCCACGGGCACCGGCCTGTGGGGCGCGCTGAAGATCGTCGCCGAGATGGTGGCCGCGGGGGAGCGGGGCAGTGTCGTGACGCTGCTGTGCGACCCGGGGGACCGGTACCTCGACAAGTACTACTCGGACGCCTGGCTCGCCGAACAGGGCCTCGACATCGGGCCGTACGCGGCGGCGATCGAGTCCCTGCTGCGCACCGGCAGCCTGCTCGCCTGAGCCGCGCCTACGGCCGCCGCAGCCGCCGGTCCAGCGACGTCACCGCGTCCCGGAAGGCCCGTCCCAGCCCCGGACGCGCCCGGTCGAGGACGAAACGGAACGGCGCGGTGCCGTCCGCCGCGAAAGTCCACCGCACCCGTGTCCCGGTACCGGCGGGCGCCAGCCGCCACTCCTCGAGCACGGCCCGTGCGCCCGGCACGTTGGTGACGTCGACGCGACAGGCGTACACCTCGGGCCGCTCGGCCGCCAGCACCGTCTCCACCACGCGCGTGCCGCCCCTGAGCCGCATCTCGCGCCCCGCCCCCTCGCCGATGGGCCGGGCGAACGTCACCGCCGAGAACCAGGCCGGCCAGCCGGGCACGTCCTCGGCCAGGGCGCGGAAGACCGGGTCCGGAGCGGCGGCGACGTCCCGCGCGAAGACCAGGCGTACCGGCGCCGTCTCGACGAAGTCGAGACCCACCGGACGCAGACGGCGAACCATGACCACCACCCCCTTGTGCGAAGCCGCGCGTGCGGACGATCGTCCGGGTGGCGCCACGATAGCCCCGGGCGCCTCGGGTGTCAGCGGGGCAGGCGCCGCACGGCAGGGGGCTCCCGCGGCGCCCGACGACGGCGTCAGCCGGCCGCGGGCTCCGGCTCGCCCGCCACGACCAGCGCGAGATGCTCGGCGACCTCCGCGCGAGCCTGTGCCGACAGCCCGGAGTCGGTCACCAGTGTGTCCACCTGCTCCAGCGCCGCGAACGAACTCAGGCCCACGACACCCCACTTGGTGTGGTCCGCGATCACCACCACACGCCGCGCCGACTGCACCAGGCGCCGGTTCGTCTCGGCCTCCGCCAGGTTCGGTGTGGACAGACCGGCCTCGGCCGATATCCCGTGCACGCCCAGGAACAGCACGTCGAAGTGGAGCGTCGCGATCGCCTGGTCGGCCACCGGGCCCACCAGCGAGTCGGAGGGCGTGCGCACACCGCCGGTGAGCACCACCGTCGCCGCTCCCTGCCGCGCCCCCGAGGTGCGCTGCGCCACGTGGAACACGTCGGCCACCCGCACCGAGTTGGTCACCACCGTCAGCTCCGGCACGTCCACCAGCCGGTGCGCCAGCGCGTACGTCGTCGTACCGCCCGACAGGGCGATCGCGGCGCCCGGCGCGACCAGCTCCGCGGCGGCCCGCGCGATGTCCTCCTTGGCGGTCGGCTCCAGACCCGACTTGGCCTCGAACCCCGGCTCGTGGGTGCTGGCCTCGGCCACCGGCACCGCGCCGCCGTGCACCTTCTCGAGGACACCCTGCCGGGACAGCGCGTCCAGGTCGCGGCGGACCGTCATGTCCGACACGCCGAGCTTGCGGGTCAGCTCGTTGACCCGGACCCCGCCCCGGCGGCGCACCTCGTCGAGGATCAGGGCGCGCCGCTGCTCCGCGAGGAGGTTCGGATTCTCGCTCACGTACGCTTCGGTCCTTTCGCCGCACAACCGTCCGACACGCCGACGCACTCGCTCCGATGAGGACTTCTCCCCGCACCCGTGCGCGGACGTCCCATCCTCGCACGCTCCGCGACGACCCGCGCCACCGCCCGTCCCGGCGGCACCGGTCACACGGATCGGGGAGATTCCGTGCCCACGGGTGTACGACGCCCCCGGAATGGAGATCCTTGTGCCCGCACGGACAGAGCCGACGGCGCGTCACGGGGGAGTGCGGACAGTGGAAGAGGCGCACGGAAGGGCCGGGAAGCGCGGGACGGACGGGACGGACGGGACGGACGGGAGAAGCGGCACCGCCCTGGAACTCCTGGTGCACGGAGTGGGCGGTACGACACCGGCCGAGATGCTGGACGACCCGCGGACCGTGCGGATCACCGGCGACCACGTCGCGGCCGTCTTCCGGCGCACCGAGGACGCCGACGCCGAGTCCAGGCCCGAGGACTACCGGGGGCGGCCGGTGCCCGAGGCCTACGTCTGGTGCAACCTCACCTCGGGCAACGGCACCCGCGCCCTGTGGCTGCTCCTCCTGCCCTTCATGGTGGTCAACATCGCCCACTGGATGCGGCCCGCCGCCGACGGCCGGATCCGCACCGTCCGCCTCTACGGACTGCTGCTGCGGCTCACGGGCCTCACCCTGACCGTGCTCCTGGTCGCCGCCGCCTGCGAGGTCGCCCTCGACCTCGTCGCCTGGCAGTGCGCGGGCACGCGCGCGTGCGCCGAGCGGCACTCCTGGCTGGGCTTCCTCTCCCCGGCGATGTCGGACGGCGGCTGGTGGAGCACACCCGGCCGCAGGCTCGCCCTCGCGGCCGCGGTGCCCGCCGCGCTGACCGGACTGCTGTGGTACCTGTCGCTGCGCACCTGGCGTGCGTACGAGTCCCAGCAGCCGATGGACCGCGAGACCGACCCCGAGGGGGACCCCCGCCGCGCCGCGCTGGGCCGCCCCGGGTTCTGGTACGGGCGCCGCCTGGTGGCCCGGCTGCGCGCCGCGCACACCGCCGCGGGACTGCTGACCGTCGCCGTGGCCGTCGGCGCCCCGGCGGCCCGCTTCGACCGCCGGCCGGGCGGACCCGCACTGCTCGACACGCTGGGATGGGCGCTCCTGGGGGCGCTGGCCGCGGGGGCGGTCGCCGTGGTCGCGGTGGTGTGCCGCCGGGGCCGCAGCGAGAACCGCCTCGACCGGACACTCGACGAGCACCTCGTACGCCGCCTGCCGCTCGCCGCGCTCCTCCTGTTCGTCCTCGCCCTGCTGTACGGCGGCCGGGACCGCCCCGGGTGGGCTTCGGACGGCCGGCTGTCCGGGGACACGGCCTTCGGCGCCATCGCCCTGGTGCAGGGGCTGCTGGTCGTCGCGCTGGCCGTGGTCGCCCACCTGCTCCACCGCAGCCGCCCCGACGCCCGCGCCGCGGTCCGGGGCCTGGGCGGTCCCGCCGTCGCCATGCTGGCCTGCGCGCTGGGCGGCGTGATGTCCGGCGGCGTCGCCCAGCGCGTCTCCGACTGGATGGACGGCACCGGCACCTTCCTCGAAGGCCCGCCCGTACTGCTGACCTGGCAGGCGTCCGTCATCCCGCCGCTGCTCGTCGTCGTCCTGCTGATGTGCGCCGCGCTCGCCCGGCACACCCTGCGCCTCGCCCGCGCCGAACGGGACACCGTGGAACACGACCACCCGGGCGAGACCGGGGATGCGGGGCGCACCCGGCGCATCGCGCTCACCAGGGCCATGGCCACCCTGACCGACCGGGCGCCCCTCCTCGTCGCCATCACCTCCACCGCCACCCTGCTCCTCGGCGCCGGGGCCCTGGTGGGCGCCCTGACGACCGAACGGGTACCGGGCGAGGCCGCGCGCGGCACGTACGCCGTCGTCCAGGGCGCCGCGCAGACCGCGCAGGAACTGGGCTCCTGGCTGATCGGCCTCGGCTTCATACTGTTCGTCACCTGGGGCAGGCGCGCCTACAAGGACGCCTCCGCGCGGCGCACCATCGGCATCCTGTGGGACGTCGGCACCTTCTGGCCGCGCGCCGCGCACCCCTTCGCCCCGCCCTGCTACGCCGAGCGCGCGGTGCCCGACCTGACCTGGCGGATGGCGACCTGGACCCGAGCCACCGGCGGGCGGCTGGTCATCTCCGGGCACTCGCAGGGCAGCGTCCTCGCCGCCGCCGCGTCCTGGCAGCTCGAGCCGTCCGCCCGCAGGCGCGTCGCCCTGCTCACCTACGGCTCCCCGCTGGAGCGGCTGTACGGCCGCTGGTTCCCGGCCCACTTCGGTCCCGACGCGCTCGCCTCGCTGCACGGTGAGGTCGACTGCTGGCGCAACCTGTACCGGCGCACCGACCCCATCGGCGGCCCGATGCGGCTGCCGGGCGACGCGGGCCCCGCGGTGGACCGCGCACCCCTCAAGGACCCCCTGACGTACGGCCGCACCGAACTGCACCCGCTGCCGGCGCCGATCCTCGGTCACTCCGACTACGAGGCCGACCCGGTTTTCGCCGAGGAACGCGAACGGCTGCTGTCCCGGCTGCGCCCGGAGGTGCCGGCGCCGCGCCACACCGAGGGTCCGGCCGCGTCCGTCCCGGCGGCCGACGACACGGCGGAGGACTGCTAGGACCGGCCGGGGCGCCCGTGCCCGGCTCCCGCTACGGCAGCCCGGGCAGGTCCTCGGGGTACAGCAGCGTCAGGTCGTCCGTGCTGGGGTCGGAGTGCTGGGCGACCCGGCTCGCGTGCCGCTCCACCATCGCCTCGAAGGTCTGGCGGGCGGTGCGGCCGTTGCCGAAGGCCGGGCCCTTGGGGAGCTCCGTGAAGTACTTCGTGAGCGCCTCGGAGGTGCCCGGCGCCAGCCGGTACTCGTGCTCGTCGGCCTGCTGCTCCACGATCCGCAGCAGCTCCCCGGGACCGTAGTCGCCGAAGGTGATGGTGCGGGAGAAGCGGGAGGCCACACCGGGGTTGACGGACAGGAAGCGCTCCATCTCCGCCGTGTACCCCGCGACGATCACGACGACGGCCTCCCGCTGGTCCTCCATCAGCTTGACCAGCGTGTCGATGGCCTCCTTGCCGAAGTCCCGGCCCGCGTCCTCGGGGGAGAGCGCGTAGGCCTCGTCGATGAACAGCACGCCGCCCTGGGCCCGTTGGAACGCCTCCTGGGTGCGGATCGCCGTGGAGCCGATGTGCTCGCCCACCAGGTCCACCCGGGACACCTCGACCAGGTGGCCCTTGTCCAGCACGCCGAGCGAGGCGAGGATCTCGCCGTACAGCCGGGCGACCGTCGTCTTGCCGGTGCCGGGGGAACCGGTGAAGACCAGGTGCCGTTTGACCGAGGCGGCCTTCAGACCCGCCCGCTGCCGGCGCCGGCCCACCTCGATCATGTCGGTCAGCGCCCGCACCTCGCGCTTGACGCTGTCCAGGCCCACCAGGGCGTCCAGTTCGCCCAGCACGGCCTTCGAGGTCCGCGCGGGCTCCGGCGGGGCCGTGCCCGCGATCAGGGGCTCCTGCTCCGTGGTGCGCTGCCCGGGGATCGAGCCCAGCAGACCGGGGGACTGGGCCGCCGTCTGCACCACCGGCTCGGGCGCGGCCGGCGCCGTCAGGCCGGTGCTCTCGTCGCTGGTGCAGTCCTCGACGAGCGGACCGGAGTCGTAGGCCGTGTCGGGGCCGCCCTCCGCGAACTCGAACCCGCCGCGCGCGCACCGCTCCGTGCGGCACTTCTTCAGCGTCGTGCGGCAGCCGTCGATCACGTGGAAGCCGTAGCCGGCGCTTCCGGTGACCCGGCAGTTCAGGAGGCTGCCGCGGCCGCCCGCCGACACGTACACGCCCGCCTCGGAGGGCGAGTCGACCGTGCAGCGCTCGATGGTGGGATCGGCGCCCTTGGTGACGATCACACCGGTGCGATTGCCGTCCAGGGTGCAGTTGTTCAGGGTGCCGCCGCTGCCGTGGTCGCGGAACCAGGCGCCGGTCGCGGCGTCCCGGATGCGGCAGTCGTCGAGCTGGGCGGTGGCGCCGTCGCTCACCGACACGGCGGTGTTGCGCACCTGGGAGAGGTCGCTGTCGACGACGTCCACGCGCGAGCCGCGGTCCAGGACGAACAGCGCGTCCGGCACGTCGTGCACCCGGCACGAGTCGAGCACCGCGGTGGCCCCGTCGCTGACCCAGACCGCGGGATAGTCGCCGGTGCTGTCGAAGATCTCGCACTGGTTGGCGTCGACCCGCGTGCCCGGGTCCCACACCGACAGGCCGTTGCGCCCGAACTGCCGCACGCTGGTGCGGGTCAGGGTGAGGACGGAGCGGGACCTGAGGTCGACCGCGTTCTCCGGGATGTCGTGGATGCGGCAGTCGGCGAGGGTGAGCACCGCGTCCGTGTCCAGGGTGACGCCGTCGCCCGTGGTGCGGTGCACGTCGCAGTCGGTCAGGTGGGCCGTGGCCCGGCCGGTCACCTGCACGCCGCTGCCCCGGACCTCGTAGACCTCGCAGCCCACGGCCTCAAGAGCGGAGCCCTCGCCCGTCGCCGTCAGCCCGGAACCCGCGGCGTGGTGCACCCGGCAGCGCTCAAGGCGGGGGCGGGCGGCGGAGCGCACCGCTACGCCCGCCTGACCGGCCGCGACGACCTCGCACTCCTCGAAGACGCCGCCCCCGCCGTCCAGGACGGCGATGCCGACGCCGGCCGGATTGTCGACGGTGCAGCGCCGCACCGTGGGACGCGCGTCGCCGCGCACCTCTATCCCGGAGGCGGAACGCGCGACGACGCGCAGGCCCAGCAGCTCCGGCGTGCCGTCCTCCACCAGCACCGCGGGCGCCGCCGCGTCCTGGCCCTCGACGTGCAGGTCCTGGATCACCGCCGAGGCGCGCACCGTCAACGGGACCCCGTCGGAGGGCGCGATGCGCACCGAGCCCTGGGCACCCTCGGGTCCGCGCAGGGTCACCGCCCGCTGGACGACGAGGTTCTCCCGGTAGGTGCCGGGGGCGACGGTGAGGACGTCGCCGTCGGCCGCGGCCTCCAGGGCGGCGGCGAGCGATGCGTACTCACCCGTGCGGCGCCGCCACCGCGAGGTGCCGGTGTGCGTCACCTGGACCGTGCCCTGTGCCATGGCGTTGCTGTGCCCCCACCTCGTCGTACGCGGGTCGTCGCCGATTCGGTTCGGCCGGTCCACCGTAGCGTGTGCGCAGGTGGTGAGTTGACCGGTGGCACAAGCCGGTCAGCTGCCCGCGCCGGTCCTGCCCCAGTCCGGCCCCGCCCGCTCCCACTCCTGCTCCAGGCGCGCGTACCGGCGGCACACCAGGCGCCAGACCACGATCCGCCGGGCGGCCTCCACCAGGGCCGCGGCCACCACCGCGGTGCCGAGCCCGGCGAGCACGGCGTGCGTGGTCGCGGTCTCGGCGTCCAGCGGGCGGGCCACCTCGCGGCCCCGCGCGTCCGTCCACATGGCGAACCGGTCGCCGCTGCCCGGATCGTGGATGCCGACCAGGACGGGGGCCTCGTGCCGCGACCCGTCGGGGCCCGTCCAGTCGGCGAGGACACGGCTGCGCAGGTCTTCCCCCGAGGCGCCTTCCGGGTCGACACTCAGGGGCGAACGCTCCAGGGCACGGACGACGGTGGCCGTCACCCGGTGCCGTGACTCGTGCTGGTCACGCACCGACCGCTGCAGGGCGCCGTGCGCCGCGCCGCCCACGAGCGCGCCGATCAGGGGCGCCACGGACAGGATCAGGAGCAGCGCGGTCAGGGCCACCCACGCCTCGGCCAGGTCGCTCGTGCGGCACAGCGGATTGCCTCGCCAGCGCCAGAGACCTCTGATCGCTCGCACGCCCGCGCCCCCTTCCCGCTCCGCTCCGCCTCCCCCCGCCGAGCCGTTCACGCGAATCCAGTGCGGGCCGGGCCGCGGGAGGGTGCCGCCCCCGCTCGACGGCCCTCGCCGGCCGGATTCTCATGAACCTCTCACAAAGCCCAACGCGCGGATCCCGCAACGGGTTCCCGTCACCGGCCCGTTCGCCCGGGAACGGCCTCCGGTCCGCCCGCCGGGTACGAACGGTTGCACGTCACTCGATGATCCGCACGGGGTCGCCGACCCGGACCGTGCCGCGGCCGAGCGGGATCAGGTTCTGCCCGAAGACCAGCTTGCCGTCGACGCGCCGGTGCCGGCCGAGGCTGTGCAGGGGCTCGGCACCGCGGTCGGCGGTGTCCTGGTCGGTGGTGGTCACGACGCACCGCCCGCACGGCTTGGCGACCCGCAGGACGACCTCGCCGACGGCGACGCGCGACCAGCGGTCCTCCGCCCAGGGCTCGGTGCCGGAGACGACCAGGTTCGGCCGGAAGCGGTTCATGGGCAGGGGACCCTCGTCCGCGTGCTCGCCCCGCGCGATCAGGGCGTTCAGGGCGTCGAGCGAGGCCGTGGTGGTCAGCAGCAGCGGGAAGCCGTCCGCGAAGGAGACCGTCTCGCCCGGCAGCGCGTAACGCGGGTCCACGGGGCGGCGGGTGGCGGGATCGTCCAGGTGCACCAGCCGGACGTCGGCCCCGAGCAGCGCGCTGCACCAGGCGTGCGCGGCCTCGTCCCCGGCGGGCAGCGCCTCCACCTTGTCGTTGAAGATCCGCACCGTCACGGTGTCCGCCGCGCGCGGAACGGGCACCGTGAGCGGGGCCATGCCAGGCGCGGACAGCCGTACGCCGCCGCCGGGCAGGAGCTCGGCGGCGGCCAGGGCGAGACGCGGCTGCTTGCGTTGCGTGACGACCTTTCCCCCGTCGTCGATCAGCATCCAGCGTCGGTCTCCGGCCGGCCCCCAGGGCTCCACGACGGCCTCCTGGAGCGACAGGCTCCGGAAGGCCTTGACCGGATGGACGTGGATCGACTGCAGTCGCGCGTACCCCATGAGGTCATCGTGCCAGGTGGCGGCGGTGACCCCGGGGACGGCTCAGTAGCCGCGGTACTGCTGCTGGTTGTACGGATCCTGGTACGGCGCGGGGGCCGGCCGGGGAGCCGCGGGGCGCATCGCCTCGTACCCCGCGGGGCCGGGCGCGGCCGGGCGGGGCTGCTGCGGCTGCTGCGGGCCGGGGTATCCGCGTGGCGCGGTCGCCTGGTGCGGGATGTACGCGGCGGGGGCCTGCTGCAGCGGGGCGGGCTGCGGGGCCTGCTGCGGATATCCGTAGGAGGGCTGCGAGGGGCCCGCCGGGAGGGCGGGCAGGGCGGACGGCAGCGCGGGCAGATGGCTGCTGCTCGGCATGTCGTACGCGGCGGGGACCCGGATCGGGGCGATCTGCGGTGTGCCCCGTTCGGCCACGAGCGAGTCGTAGATCGGGGTGTCCGGGAAGGAGGCGGAGTAGTAGCCGCCGCCATAAGTGGAGCGGGGGGAGGTCATGGCCATAAGTTAAGCCCACGATGTGCTGGTTGGGGAGACCGATAAGAGGGTTGTTTTCCGTGTCCGCAGTGACCCGGTATCCCCAATGCGAGCGAACTTGACAAAAAGGGGCGCCACGCCGCGCGATTTTGCGGTAAAGGCCGAGTTCCGGGCGGGTTACCGGCGGTTGACGGAAGCTTCCGGCGGACTCCTCTCCAAGGACGGGCGGTCCGGAGAATAGGTTGGGCGTCGAGAACTCGACGATTCGCCGGGACCTGGCAGCCCGGCTCGGTGACACGTGATGGGGGCGGACATGTCAATGTCGAAAGGGTCGAACACCCCGGTGCCGACGACGGCGCTGCGGGTCGAACTGGGCTGGCGATCGGGACCCGGCGTGCCCGACGCGGACGCCTCCGCCCTCCTCCTGGTGGGCGGGAAGGTCCGTTCCGACGCGGACTTCGTCTTCTACAACCAGCCGGCCCACTCCTCCGGATCGGTCCGGCACGAGGGCAAGCGGGACGCCGGCGGCCAGGTGACCGACAGCCTGCTCGTCGACCTCGCGCGCGTGGAGCCCGCGATCGAGACCGTGATCCTCGCCGCCTCCTCGGACGGCGGAGCGTTCGGGCAGGTCCCCGATCTCTGCATCGAGGTCCGCGACGCCGCGCAGAACACCGTCGTCGCCCGCTTCGACAACCCGGGCGCCACCGTCGAGACGGCCTTCGTGCTCGGCGAGTTCTACCGCCGCCAGGGCGCCTGGAAGTTCCGCGCCGTCGGCCAGGGATACGACAGCGGACTCGAGGGCCTGGCCACCGACTACGGCATCTCGGTGGACGAACCCCAGCACGCCGCGCCCCCTGCCGCGCCGCCCGCGCCGGTGGCACCGCCGGCTCCGGCGGCCACGACGCCCCCTCCCACGCCGCCCGCACCCCCCGTCCCTCCCGCGCCGTCCGCCGCGCCGGTCCGCCTGACCAAGGTCACGCTCACCAAGGCGGCGCCCTCCGTCTCGCTGACCAAGCAGGGCGGCACCTCCGGCGCCATGCGCGTCAACCTCAACTGGGAGGTGCGCAAACAGTTCTCGGGCTGGGCCCGCAAGCTCGGCCGCCCGGTCGCCACGCACAACGACCTCGACCTCGACCTGTGCTGCCTGTACGAACTGAGCGACGGCAGCAAGGGCGTCGTCCAGGCACTCGGCAACGCCTTCGGCGCGCTGCACCAGCCGCCGTTCATCCACCTCGACGGCGACGACCGCACCGGCGCCGTGTCGAGTGGTGAGAACCTCACCATCAGCCTCGACCACAAGCAGTACTTCCGGCGCATCCTCGTCTTCGTCACCATCTACGAGGGCGCCCGCTCCTTCGCCGACCTGCACGCCACGGTCACCCTCCAGCCGCAGCACGGCGCCCCGGTCGACTTCTCGCTCGACGAGTGCACCGTGCCCTCGACGGTGTGCGCCCTCGCGCTGATCACCAACACCGGCAGCGACCTCGTCGTCCAGCGCGAGGCCCGTTACCTGGTGCCCGACCGAGGGGTGAGCCCGCAGCGAACGGTCGACCACGCCTACGGCTGGGGCATGAACTGGACCCCCGGCCGCAAGTGACCCGCCCCGGGCGCACGCTCAGCCCTCCTCGGGCACGGCCTCCGGACGCGCGTAGGTGCGGCCCTTCCAGGCCGCGCCGCGTCCCCGGTAGTGCTGCACCGCCGAGTCGACCGTCATCAGGAGATAGAGGAACGCGGTGAACGGCAGCGTCGGCGCGAGCCACAGGGGCTGCCGGTAGTAACGCAGCATCGGCAGATACGTCCCCGCCATCACCAGCCAGGCGGCGGCGCCCAGCAGGGCCGTCGTGCCCCGCCCCGCCGCCAGGCCGGCGAGCACCGCCGCGGGCGGCACCAGGTACACCAGCGCCAGGCCGACGACCGTCGCGGTGAGCACCAGGGGGTTGTGCCGCAACTGCGCGTACGCGCTGCGCGAGACCATCCGCCACAGGTCGTGCAGCCGCGGATACGGACGGACGCTGTCCACCCCCTCGGCCAGACCCAGCCAGACCCGCCCGCCGGCGCCCTTGACCGCCCGGGCGAGGGCCACGTCGTCGATGACGGCGTGCCGGATGGCGTCCGGGATCCGCGCCCGCTCGGCGGCCTCGGTACGCAGCAGCACACAGCCGCCCGCCGCGGCCGCCGTCCGCGTCCCCTTCTTCCTCCCGCTCCCCGCGCGGCCGCCGCCGATCCACCGGAACGGATACAGCTGGGCGAAGAAGTAGACGAAGGCCGGCACCACGAGCCGCTCCCACAGGCTCTCCACCCGCAGCCGGGCCATCTGGGAGACGACGTCGAACCCTCCGGTGCCCGCCGCCGACACCAGCGCGCGCAGACTGTCCGGCGCGTGCGCGATGTCGGCGTCCGTCATCAGCAGGTACTCGGGTTCGCGCGCGCGTGCCAGGTCGATGCCGTGCCGCACCGCCCACAGCTTGCCCGTCCAGCCGGCGGGCGGCTCCCCGGGCGAAGCCACGGTGAGCGGCAGCCCGTCGTGCCGCCGGGCCAGCTCGCAGGCCAGCCCACCCGTGCCGTCCGTACTGCCGTCGTCGATCAGGAAGACCTCCGCCCGCCCCGGATAGTCCTGGGCGAGCAGCGAGGGCAGGCTCGCGGGCAGCACCGCCGCCTCGTCGCGCGCCGGAACGACGACGCACACCGAGGGCCAGACACCGGGTTCCTTCCGCGCCGGCAGTCTGACGTCCGTACGCCAGAAGAAGCCCCGGGCCAGCAGCAGCCACAGCCAGGCGGCGAGGGAGAGGGCGGACACGAAGGTCACGACGGTCACGACGGAAGTCCACACATCGGCGCTCACGTGCGCAGTCTGCACCACGGCACGGGCCGGTGGCGGCGCATCGTCTATGGTGGCCGGGTGAAGATCGCGCTCATGGACTCCGGGATCGGTCTGCTGGCGGCCACAGCCGCGGTACGGCGGCTGCGACCGGACGCCGATCTCATCCTCTCCCTGGACCCCGACGGCATGCCCTGGGGCCCGCGCACCCCCGAGGACCTGACCGGACGGGCCCTCGCCGTGGCCGAGGCCGCCGCCGCGCACCGTCCGGACGCCCTGATCGTCGGCTGCAACACCGCCACCGTGCACGCGCTGCCCGCGCTGCGCGGCCGGCTCGAGCCCGGGGTGCCCGTAGTCGGCACCGTGCCGGCGATCAAGCCGGCCGCGGCGGGAGGCGGCCCCGTGGCGATCTGGGCGACACCGGCCACCACCGGCAGCCCCTACCAGCGTGGCTTGATCGAGGAGTTCGCGGGCGGAGCATCCGTCACCGAGGTGCCCTGCCCGGGGCTCGCCGACGCCGTCGAGCACGCGGACGAGGCGGCGATCACCGCGGCCGTCGCCGCCGCGGCCGCCCTCACCCCCGAGGACGTGACGATCGTCGTCCTCGGCTGCACCCACTACGAACTGGTCGCCGAGCGCATCCGCGCCGCCGTCCAGCGCCCCGGCGCCCCGCGCCTCGTCCTGCACGGCTCCGCCGGTGCGGTGGCCGCCCAGGCGCTGCGCCGGATCGGCGCCCGGCCCGACCCCGGAGCTCCGGCCGCGGGCACCCTGACCGTGCTGCTCAGCGGACGCGAGGGCACTCTGCCCGCGCCCGCGCTGGCCTACGACGAGGGCAGGCTCCTGCACGAGGTCACCCCGGCCGGCTGACCGGCCCGCCCGCACGGTCGGCCCAGTCACCCTGCGCGACGAGGTACCGGCACAGCGAAACATGAGTAACCTCATATCCATGAGGCATCGCCACGGCGAGACCGTCCCACAGCCGAACGTCTGGACCGGCCGGGCCACCAGCCGGATCCAGTGGTTCCTGGCGCTCATCGGCGCCGCCTGCGTGGCGCTCGGCATCGCCCTGGCCGTCGAATCGGCCTGGGAGTCCGGCGTCGCCCCGCTCGCCATGGCCGTCGTCGGCTGTATCGCGGCGGGCCTGCTGGTCCTGTTCGGCACGCTCGCCTTCGTGCACGTCGCGCTCAGAGTCGACGAGGACTGCCTCGAGGTGCGCTGCGGCCACATCGGCGTGCCCCGCCGCCGCATCCCCCTCTCGCACGTCGCCGGCGCCGAGTTCGCGCCGCACGTCACCCCGCGCCACTGGGGCGGCTGGGGCTACCGATGGCGTCCCGAGCGGGGCACCGCCGTCGTCGTGCGACGCGGGGAGGGCCTGATCCTGCGGCTGTGGGACGGGCACACCTTCACGATCACCGTGGACGACGCGGAGGCCGCCGTCCAGGTCATCAAGGACCGGCTGCGCCCGAAGACACCCGGCCCGGCGCACTGAGCGGGCGGGCGGGACCCCCGCGACGCCGGCGGACCGTCCTGTCCGCGGCCAGGTCACCCGCCGTACACTCCGGGGGGTGACAGCCACCGCAACCTCCGTCGGCGAGTCGGACCGGACGCAACCGCAGACCACGCCCGCCTCCCGGGCCGTCGCGCGGCTCACGCGCCTCCTCCCGGCCGCCGCCGCGGCGCTCTCCGGAGTGCTCCTCTACGTCAGCTTCCCGCCGCGCACCCTGTGGTGGCTCGCGCTCCCCGCCTTCGCCGTCCTCGGCGGGGTGCTGCGCGGGCGCGGCTGGAAGGCGGGCCTCGGCCTCGGCTACCTCTTCGGTCTCGGCTTCCTGCTGCCGCTGCTGGTGTGGACCGGCGTGGAGGTCGGCCCCGGCCCCTGGCTCGCCCTGGCCGCGATCGAGGCACTCTTCGTGGCGGCCGTCGGCGCGGGCGTCGCCGCGGTGTCGAAGCTGCCGGGATGGCCGGTGTGGGCGGCGGCGCTGTGGACCGCGGGGGAGGCGGCACGCGCGCGCGTGCCCTTCGAGGGCTTCCCCTGGGGGAAGATCGCGTTCGGCCAGGCGGACGGCGTGTTCCTGCCGCTTGCGGCCGCCGGCGGCACACCGCTGCTCGGCTTCGCGGTCGTCCTGTGCGGCTTCGGGCTCTGCGAGGCCGTGCGCCTGGCCGTCCGGGCCCGCCGCGGCGACGAGGTGCGACGCGGTGCCGCGGCGGTGGCACTGCTCGGCGTGGCGGTACCCGTCGTGGGTGCCCTGGCCGCACGGCCGCTGGTCGGCGACGAGGCGGAGGACGGCACCGCGACCGTCGCCGTGGTCCAGGGCAACGTGCCCCGCGCGGGTCTCGGCTTCAACGCCCAGCGCCGGGCCGTGCTCGACCACCACGTGCGCGAGACCGTACGCCTGGCCGCCGAGGTGAAGGCGGGCAGGACGGCCCGTCCCGACTTCGTCCTCTGGCCGGAGAACTCCTCGGACATCGACCCCTTCGCCAACCCGGACGCGCGCTCGGCCATCGACCGGGCCGCCAAGGCCATCGGTGCGCCCATCTCGGTCGGCGGCGTCGTGGACCGCGACGGCAAGCTCCTGAACGAGCAGATCCTGTGGGATCCGGACAAGGGCCCCGTCGACACCTACGACAAGCGGCAGATCCAGCCGTTCGGCGAGTACCTGCCCCTGCGCTCGCTCATCGGGGCGATCAACGACACCTGGACCAGCATGGTCAGCCGGGACTTCAGCCGGGGAACCGAGCCCGGCGTGTTCACCATGGCAGGCACCAAGGTCGGCCTGGTGACCTGCTACGAGGCGGCCTTCGACTGGGCCGTGCGCTCCGAGGTCACCGACGGCGCCCAGATGATCTCCGTGCCCAGCAACAACGCGACCTTCGACCGCAGCGAGATGACCTACCAGCAGCTCGCCATGTCCCGGATCCGTGCGGTCGAGCACAGCCGGACCGTCACCGTCCCGGTGACCAGCGGCGTCAGCGCGATCATCATGCCGGACGGCAGGATCACCCAGAAGACCGGCATGTTCGTGGCCGACTCCCTGGTCCAGGAGGTGCCCCTGCGCTCCTCCGAGACACCCGCCACCCGGCTCGGCGTCGCACCCGAGATCACCCTGGTCCTGGTCGCCGCCGGCGGTCTCGGCTGGGCCGTCGGCGCCGGTGTGCGCGGTCGGCGCGCCCGCGACGTGTAGCCGTACGCCCGTCGCACGCCCCGCGTCGTCGTCGGGAGCGGTGCGGCTGGCCGGTTAGGGTCGGGCGCATGGCTACTCCCGATTTCATCCGCGACCTGCGGGCCTTCGCCGGACACCAGCTCCTGTGGCTCCCCGGAGTCACCGCCGTCGTCTTCGACGACGAGGGCAGAGTGCTGCTCGGCCGGCGGTCGGACAACGGGCGCTGGTCGCTGATCGGGGGCATCCCGGACCCGGGGGAGCAGCCCGCGGCCTGCGCCGTGCGCGAGGTCGAGGAGGAGACCGCCGTCCGGTGCGCCGTCGAGCGGATGGTCCTCGTACAGGCGATGAAGCCGGTCACCTATGACAACGGCGACGTCTGCCAGTTCATGGACATCACCTTCCGCTGCCGGGCCGTGGGCGGCGAGGCCCGGGTCAACGACGACGAGTCGCTGGAGGTGGGCTGGTTCGCGGTGGACGCGCTGCCGGACATCAAGGAATTCGGACACACCAGGGTCAAGCAGGCCCTGTCCGACGCCCCCACCTGGTTCGAACCCAGCGGCACCCTCTGAGACACGGTGCGGGGCCCACCCGGAGGGGTGGCCCCGGCGGGCCGTACGCATCTCACGGCCGGTCCGACAGGCTCAGGTGCGAGGTATGGCCAGTACCGCCTGCGGAGGCGCGCCGAGGGAAGCTCAACGGGTCATCGCTGTCAGGCACCGGGCGCCGCGGCCGCCCCGTCCGGCGGTGCGGTGCTCTGCCGTACGACGAGGTGGGTCGCCAGCTCGATGCGCCGGCCCGCGCGGCCGGGGTCGTCCGGGTGGAAGAGCATGCGGGTGGCCTCCTCGGCCATGTGCCGCAGCGGCTGGTGGACGGTGGTCAGCGGCGGGCTGGACCACTGGGCCAGCGGCACGTCGTCGTAGCCGACGACCGAGAGGTCCTGCGGGACCCTCAGGCCCGTGACGCGGGCAGCCTCCAGCACGCCGAGTGCCTGGAGGTCGCTGCCCGCGAAGACGGCCGTCGGCCGGTCGGGACCCGCGAGCAGGTCCATACCGTGTTCGAAGCCGCTCTGCACGTCGTAGTCGCCGTGGCGGACCAGGGCCGGGTCGACCGGCAGGCCCGCCATGGTCATCGCCGAGCGGTAGCCGTCGAGCCGGGCCAGTGAGCACAGCATGTCCTCGAACCCGGTGATGATCGCGACGCGTCGGTGCCCGTGGTCGGTGAGGTGGCGGGTGGCCGCCAGACCCCCGGCCCAATTGGCGGAGCCGACGGACGGAACGTCGGGGTCCGGGTCGCCGGCCGGGTCGACGATGACGAAGGGGATGTTCCAGGACCGCAGCCGCCGCTTGACCTCGGCGGGGAGCGAGGAGAAGACCAGCACGACGCCCAGCGGCCCGCGCCCGAGCACACCGTCGATCCAGTCCGGCGCCGGGGCGTGCCGGGTGCCGCTGCGGGTGAGCACGACCTCGGTCCGGTTGGCCTTGGCGACGTTCTCCACGCCCCGGACGAGCTCCATCGCCCAGACGCTGTCCAGCTCGTGGAAGACGAGTTCGACCAGCGGGGAGCGCGGTCGGCCCGCGTTCCGGCGGCGGTAGCCGTGCCCCTCCAGGAGCCGCTCGACCTTCGCCCGGGTCGGGTTGGAGACATCCGAACGACCGTTGAGGACCTTCGAAACTGTCGGCGGGGAGACCCCCGCCTCTTTCGCAATCTCGGCCAGGGTCACCCTGGCGCTCACCTCAACTTCATCGTGCATGCAGGCAGGATAGGCCATGCGATCGATAACGTTTTGAGTCGGCAGCCGCACGGCCATTGACCAGAAATCCGGTCTCACTTTACTGTCCGACCAGCATGGACTTTCGGTGATGGCGCCGAAACTTTCGAAAGGCGAACGATGAAGACACGTGCGCGCTTGCCCAGACTGGTCGCCACCGGTGCGACGCTGGCCCTGGCGCTGAGCCTGTCGGCCTGCGGTGACGGGAACGGCGGGGCGTCGTCGGACGACGGCAAGATCCATGTCCTGGTCTACGGGGACGCCAGCAACAAGATCGAGCAGCAGATCGTCGACACCTTCAACAAGACGTCCGACGTCAAGGCGGTGCTCGACACCATCCCCGGTGCCGACTACCAGACGAAGCTGCAGACGATCATCAACACCCCCCAGGCCCCGGACGTCTTCTACAACTGGGGCGGCGGCAGCATCAAGCCGTTCGTCAAGGCGGACCTGCTCATGCCGCTCGACGACTTCATCAAGAAGGACCCGGGCCTGAAGGACAAGTTCCTGCCGTCCGTCTTCAACAGCGCCGTCGTCGACGGCAAGCCGTACGGCATACCGATGCGCGGCACCCAGCCGGTCCTGCTCTTCCACAACAAGAAGGTCCTCGACGAGGCCGGCGTCCAGCCGCCGAAGACCTGGGACGAACTGCTCACCGCGGTGGACAAGCTCAAGGACGCGGGCGTCACGCCGATCGCGCTCGGCGGCGGCGACGTCTGGCCCACCCAGATGTGGTTCCAGTACCTCTACGACCGCATCGCCGGTCCGGAGCTGTTCGCCAAGGCCCTCTCGGGCGACAAGAGCGCCTGGGAGAGCGCGGACAGCAAGAAGGCCCTGGGCATGATCAGGGACCTCGTCGACGCCGGTGCCTTCGGCAAGAACTACGACTCCGTCAAGTACACCAACGGAGGATCGGTCCAGCTGGTGGCCTCGGGCAAGGCGGGCTTCGAGCTGATGGGCTCCTGGTACTTCTCCCAGCAGCTCACGGATCACAAGGAGTTCGCCGAGAAGGACCTCGGCTACACCGCCTTCCCGGGCGTCGAGGGCGGCAAGGGCGACCCGGCCGACGTCGCCGGCAACACCAACAACTACTACTCGGTGATGAAGAAGACGAAGCACCCCGAGGCCGTCGCCGAGTTCCTGAAGCTCATGTACTCCGACGAGTTCGTCAAGGCGCACCTGGACATCGGCAACCTGCCGACCACGACCAACACCGACAAGTTCATCGACGACTCGGCCACCCCCGAGTACACGCGCTTCCAGTACGAACTCGTCGCCGACGCCCCGTCCTTCCAGCTGTCCTGGGACCAGGCGTACCCGCAGAAGGCCAGCTCGGACATGCACAAGGCCATCCAGCAGTTCTTCAACGGACAGCTCGACACGGACGGCTTCATCAAGGCCATGCAGGCCCTCCCGACCGAGTGACGAACGGCTCATGACCACACACCTCACGAGCGCTCGGCCCGCCGCCGGACCCCGCAAGGAGTCCCGGCGGCGGCCGCCCGCCTCGTCCGCGACGACGGTGGGCCGCCCCGGCTTCGGCTGGGCGGTGCCCGCCGCAGTGTTCTTCTTCCTCTTCGCCATCGTCCCGCTGATCATGGTGGCGGTACTGTCCTTCATGAGCTGGGACGGGATCAGCTCGCCCGAGTTCGTCGGTACCGACAACTGGTCGCGCCTCATCGACGACCCGGTGATGCTCAAGAGCATCTGGCTGACCCTGCTGCTGACCGCGCTCGGCGTGGTCCTGCAGACCCCGCTGAGCATCCTGCTCGGCGTCTGGGCCGCCGGTCACCAGCGCAACCGCGCCGTCCTGTCCGTCATCTACTTCATCCCGCTGCTGCTGTCCGCGACGGCCGTGTCCGTGCTCTGGCGGGCGCTGCTCGACCCGAACTTCGGCATCCCCGCCGAGGCCACGTGGCTCTTCGGCGACGGCAACCTGTTCGGGGAGCAGACCACCGCAGTCGGGGTGCTGGCGTTCGTCAGCACCTGGCAGTTCACCCCGTTCCACACGCTCATCTACCAGGGCGCCGCACGCGCGGTCCCGCAGGTGCTGTACCAGGCGGCGGAGATCGACGGGGCCGGCCGCTACCGGCAGTTCTTCCACATCACCCTGCCGCAGCTGCGCACCTCCATGATCACCTCGATGATCCTGATGATCGTCGGCGGCCTGACCACGTTCGAGACGGTCCTCATCCTGACCCAGGGCGGCCCCGGCACCGACACGACCATCAGCGCCTACTACATGTACGACAAGGCCTTCAAGAGCTTCGACTACGGCATCGGCTCCGCGATCGCCCTGGCCCTGGTCGTCGCGGCCACGATCATCTCGCTGGTCGTCGTCCGGGTCTCCGGCTACGACAAGATGCGCAGCTCCATGGAGGGTGTGTCATGAGGCGCCGACCCAACTACCCGGCCGGCGCCGGCTCACTCGTCTGGCTCGTCCTGGTCGGCCTGCCGCTGTACGTGATGCTGGCCGCGACCCTGCGCACCCGCCAGGACTACGCCGAGAACGGCCCGGTCTCCCTCCCGGACAGCTTCACGCTGGACAACTACACCGGCGCCTTCGACTCGGGCTTCGGCCAGTACTTCCTCAACACGCTCGTCGTCACCGCCTGCGTGATCGGCATCGTGCTGCTGCTGGTCCCGCCGCTCGCCTACGCCATCGTCCGCAGCCGGGGCAGGGCCACGTCGGCGATCTTCCGGCTCTTCCTGCTCGGTCTCGCCATCCCGGCCCAGGCCGTGATCGTGCCGATGTTCTACCTGATCAGCGAAGCCGGGCTGTACGACAACCTGCTCGGCGTCATCCTGCCCACGGCCGCCTTCTGCCTGCCGATGTCCGCGCTCATCCTCAGCGGTGCGATGCGTGACATCTCCCCGGAGCTGTACGAGGCCATGGCGATGGACGGCGCGAGCCCGCGGCGCATGTTCTTCCAGCTCGTCGTGCCGCTGTCGCGCGGGGGACTGTCCACGATCGTGGTGTTCTCCGCGCTCCAGGCGTGGAACGGCTTCCTGTTCCCGCTCGTGCTGACCCAGTCCGAGTCCACCAAGGTGGTCACCCTGGGCCTGTACAACTTCCAGACCGCGCACGGCATCGACATCCCCGGTCTGCTGGGAGCCGTGGTGCTGTCCATGGTGCCCATCCTGCTCGTCTACCTGTTCGCCCGTCGCGCCCTCATCCAGGGGCTGATGGGTGTCGGAGGAAAGTGACTGCCGACGTGGCCGTAGAGACCACCCCCGAAATCCCCCTCTGGAACGACCCCACCCACCCCGTCGCCACCAGAGTCGACGCGCTCGTCGCCGCGATGACCCTCGAGGAGAAGATCGCCCAGCTGTACGGAGTGTGGGTGGGCGCCTCCGACAAGGGCGGCGAAGTCGCCCCCCACCAGCACGACATGGAGGAGACCGTCGACCTCGACGCGCTCCTGCCCGCCGGCCTCGGCCAGCTCACCCGCCCCTTCGGCACCGTCCCCGTGGACCCCGCCCTCGGCGCGCTCTCCCTCATGCGCACCCAGGCCCGGATCACCTCGGCGGGCCGCTTCGGCATCCCCGCTCTCGCGCACGAGGAGTGCCTGGCGGGCTTCGCCGCCTGGGGCGCCACGGCCTACCCCGTCCCGCTGTCCTGGGGCGCCACCTTCGACCCGGACGCGGTGCGCCGGATGGCCGCCGCCATCGGCCGCGACATGCGGTCCGTCGGCGTCCACCAGGGCCTCGCACCCGTCCTCGACGTGGTCCGCGACGCCCGCTGGGGCCGCGTCGAGGAGACCATCGGAGAGGACCCGTACCTCGTCGGCACCATCGGCACCGCGTACGTACAGGGCCTGGAGTCCGCCGGGATCGTCGCCACCCTCAAGCACTTCGTCGGCTACTCCGCCTCCCGCGCCGGCCGCAACCTCGCGCCCTCCTCCGTGGGCGCCCGCGAACGGGCCGACGTCCTGCTGCCGCCGTTCGAGATGGCCGTCCGCGAGGGCGGCACCCGCTCCGTCATGCACGCCTACACCGACATCGACGGCGTGCCGGCCGCGGCCGACGAGGCACTGCTGACCGGGCTGCTGCGCGACACCTGGGGCTTCGAGGGGACGGTCGTCGCCGACTACTTCGGCATCGCCTTCCTCAAGACCCTGCACGGCATCGCCGCAGACTGGGCCGGCGCCGCGGGCGCCGCGCTGGAGGCGGGCGTCGACGTCGAACTGCCCACCGTGAAGACCTTCGGCGCGCCGCTCGTCGAGGCGGTCACCGAGGGCCGGGTCCCCGAGTCCCTCGTCGACCGGGCGCTGCGCCGCGTCCTCGGCCAGAAGGCGCTGCTCGGACTGCTCGACCCGGACTGGAGCCCCGTCCCGCCCGCGCTCGACGGGGTGGACCTCTCGGATCCGGAAGCGCTGCGCGGCCGTATCGACCTGGACCGGTCCGAGAACCGGGAACTGGCCCGCGAGATCGCCGAGAAGGCGGTGGTGCTGCTCACCAACGACGGCACCCTGCCGCTCGCCCGGCCCCGCCGCATCGCCCTGGTCGGCCCCAACGCCACCGAGGCGACCGCCGTGCTCGGCTGCTACTCCTTCCCGCGCCACGTCGGTGTGCAGCATCCCCAGGTCCCGGTCGGCATCGACCTGCCCACCCTGCGCGACACCCTGACCGCCGAGTTCCCCGACGCGGACATCACCGTCGCCCGCGGCACCGGCGTCGACGACGGCGAGCTCTCCGGCATCGGCGAGGCGGCGGACGCGGCCCGTGCGGCGGACGTCGTCGTCGCCGTCCTCGGCGACCGCGCGGGCCTGTTCGGCCGCGGCACCAGCGGCGAGGGCTGCGACGCCGAGTCCCTCGCCCTGCCCGGCGCCCAGCAGCAGCTCCTCGACGCGCTGCTCGACTCCGGGAAGCCGGTGGTCACGGTCCTGCTCGCCGGACGGCCCTACGCACTCGGCCGCGCCGTGGCCGAGTCCGCCGCGATCGTCCAGTCGTTCTTCCCCGGCGAGGAGGGCACCGCGGCGATCGCCGGCGTGCTCAGCGGCCGCACCGGCCCCACCGGCAGGCTGCCCGTCAGCGTGCCCGGCGGCGCGGGCGCCCAGCCGACCACCTACCTCGGGGCGCGGCTCGCCCACGCCAGCGAGGTGTCCAGCATCGACCCGACACCGGCCTTCGGCTTCGGGCACGGGCTCACGTACACCTCGTTCGCCTGGAGCGACCTCGTGGTGCACACCGGGGAGGCGCCGGCCGACGGTGCGTTCTCGCTGGAGCTGACCGTCCGCAACACCGGCGAACGGCACGGCACCGAGATCGTGCAGCTCTACCTGCACGACCCGGTCGCCTCCGTCGTCCAGCCGGTGCAGCGCCTCATCGGCTACACGCGGGTGCCGCTCGGCCCCGGTGAGTCCCGCAGGCTGAGCGTCGAGGTGCCCGCCGACCTCGCCTCCTTCACCGGCCGCGACGGCCGCCGCGTCGTCGAACCGGGCGAGCTGGAGCTGCGGTTCGCCGCGTCCAGCACCGAGCCGCGGCTCACGGCGACGGTCGCGCTCACCGGACCGGAGCGGCAGGTCGATCACACACGGCGGCTGCACGCCGTGTTCCGGCAGGAGGCAAAGGAGGCAGTCGAGGGCGCCTGAGACACCGGCCCGACGCCGAGCGGTGGTCCCGGGCTCCGGCTCCCGGCACCACCGCTCGCCGCCCGGCTCAGCGCACGACGTCGAAGACGTTCTTCTGGATGCCGTTGGCGTAGACCTCGTGCTCGACGAGCTTCAGCCGCTGGGCGTCCTTGTCCGTGTCGCTGAACAGCCGCTTGCCCGCGCCGAGGAGGAGCGGGAAGACCAGCAGGTGGTAGCGGTCGATCAGCCCGGCGTCCGAAAGGCTCCGGTTCAGGGCCGCGCTGCCGTGGACGATGATCGGACCGCCCTCGGTCTCCTTCAGCGCGGCGACCTCGTCGAGCGAACGCAGGATCGTCGTCTCACCCCAGTTCGTCACCAGGTTCTCCTCGCCGAGGGTGGTGGAGACGACGTACTTCGGCATTCTCCGGTATTCGGGGAACTCCGCCATGTCCGGCCACACCGGGCTGAACGCCTCGTAGCTGACCCGGCCGAGGAGCAGCGCCGCGGCCTCGCCCTGCTCCCGGCCCTTGATCTCGTACGCCTCGGGGACGAAGTCCACGAGCTCGACGGTCCAGCCGGAGTTCCGGTAGCCGGGCTCGCCGCCCGGGGCCTCCACGACGCCGTCGAGCGAGACGAAAGCGGTGCTGATCAGAGTACGCATGCGTGGTTCCTCGATGTTTCGTGTGCGGCCAGTCCCCACTACGACCGGGGGCCGGAGGGAAACTCATCGGTCGCGGCCGCGATCCCGGACGCCGTGGACGGGCGCGCCCGCAGCGCGTCGACGGCGTGCAGGGCGACGTGCAGTTCGGTGCGCTGCTCGCCGGACTCCAGGTCGCGGCCCAGCAACCGCTCGATGGTGCGCAGACGCTGGTAGACGGTCTCCCGGGACAGCCCCGCCGAGCGGGCGGCCACCGTCTTGTTGCCCGCGGCCTCCAGATAACCCCGCAGGGTCGCGACGAGACCGGTGCCGTGCCGGGCGTCGTGGTCGAGGAGCGGGCCCAACTGCCGCTCCGCGTAGTCCTGGACGCGGAGATCGTCGCGCAGCGCGAACAGCAGGCGGCGCAGGCCGATGTCGGACCGCTCGTGGAAGGAGCGGCCGGACGGGAGGGGCAGGCCGGGTTCGGTGGCCTCGGCCACCCGGGCCGCCTCGCGGAACGAGCGGGCCACGTCGGCGAGGTCGCGGGCCGGCGAGCCGACGCACACCGTCGCGTCCGGGGCCACGTCCAGGACGGTGCGGCTCAGCCGCTCGACGGCCTCGCGCCACGGCCGGGACGGGCGCAGCGCCAGCAGCACCCCGAGGCGGGCGGGCGACAGGAGACCGACGAGGACCTGCGCTCCCGCCGCGCCCGGTTCCTCGGCGAGCCGGGCCTCGGCCGCTCCGGCGTCCTCCCGGGAGGGCAGGTCCGCCAGGACGGCGACGAAGCGGACGTGCTCCGCGGGCAGCCCCAGGGCCGCGACCCGGGTCCGGGCTTCCGCGGCGGAGTGAAGACGCTGCTCGACCAGATCGCGCAGCACGGTGCGGTGGGCGGTGCGTTCCCACGAAGCGGGACGGGTGAGACGGGCGATGGTGAGCGCCATCGCGGTCCGCTCCAGCACCGTGACGTCCTCGGGGCCGAAGCCCCGCCCCGGCGGCACGACGGGAAGCATGACCACCCGGCCCCAGCGCTCCCCCTGGTACTCCACCGGGGCCGTGAGCCAGCCCTCGGGACCCGTGGCCTCCGCGCGGTCGGTGGCCGGCGTGGTGCGCGAGCGCCGTTCCCAGTCCGTCAGAGCCGCGTGCGCCGTGCTCCCGGACGGCTCGCAGACCAGCGCCCGGTGGACGAGGTTCTCCAGGACGACCGTGCGTCCGCTCATCTCCGCCGCCGCACGCAGCACCTCCTCGGGGCCCGCGCCGCGCAGCGTGAGCGCGGTGAACGCCTCGTGGACGCCCTGGGTCCTGCGCATCGCCTCCGACTGGTGGCCGAGGATCAGGGTGTGGACCACCTGGGTGACCTCCAGGAAGTTGACGTCCCTGGAGAGCGTGACCAGAGGCAGCCCCCGCGCACGGCACGCCCGGACCAGGGCGTCGGGCGGCCGGTGATAGCGGCGGACCAGCTCGATGACCAGGGCGGCGGCACCGACGGCGGCGAGTTCGTCGACGTAGCGGCGGACACCGGCGGGGTCGTCGGGCAGGGGCATGCCGGTGGTGAGGACGAGCTCGCCGCCCTTCAGGAAGGAGGCGGGGTCCGTCAGTTCGGTGATGTGGACCCAGCGGACCTGACGGTCCACGTGTTCCTCGCCGGTGACCACCCGCGGATCGCCGCCGGCCAGGACGGGCAGCGCCAGCACGTCGGCCACGGTGGGCGGACGGCCCGCCGGGCCCGGCTGCCGGTTCTCGCTCACGGTGCCTCCCTGCGCACTCCGGTCACTCTGACAAGCCTCGCTGACCTGCGCAAGGGCGCTCGGAGCCCGGCAGGGGCGCGGGCGGGCACCGCCAGGGCCGCCGAACGCCTGACACATCGTCCGGACACCCCGCCCCGTCCGGACAGATCACGCGTTGCCGCGCCCGACGGGGCGGGAAGGCTCGGGGGACCGCAGGAGACCGACGAGCAGGCCGGGAGACGAGCATGACCGCACTGTCGCCGCACCTTCGCCAGGCCACCCCCGTGGTGGCGGTCCGGGGCGAGGGGGTCCACATCGAGGGCGAGGACGGCCGACGCTATCTGGACTTCACCGCCGGCATCGGCGTCACCAGCACCGGCCACTGCCACCCGAGGGTCGTGGCCGCCGCCCAGGAACAGGTCGCCACCCTGGTCCACGGGCAGTACACGACCGTCATGCACCCGCCGCTGCGGCGCCTGGTCGACAAGCTCGGCGAGGTGCTGCCCGACGGCCTGGACAGTCTGTTCTTCACCAACTCCGGCAGCGAGGCGGTCGAGGCCGCGCTGCGCCTGGCCCGCCAGGCCACCGGCCGGCCCAACGTGCTGGTCTGCCACGGCGGCTTCCACGGCCGCACGGTGGCCGCGGCGTCCATGACCACCTCCGGCACCCGTTTCCGGTCCGGGTTCTCGCCGCTGATGAGCGGTGTGGTCGTCACCCCGTTCCCGACGGCCTTCCGCTACGGCTGGGACGAGGAGACGGCCACCCGCTTCGCCCTCAAGGAGCTGGACTACACCCTTCAGACGGTCTCCTCGCCGGCCGACACCGCCGCCGTGATCGTCGAGCCGGTCCTCGGCGAGGGCGGCTACGTGCCCGCGAACCGGGCCTTCGTCCAGGGCCTGCGCGAGCGCGCCGACCGGCACGGCTTCCTGCTGATCCTCGACGAGGTGCAGACCGGGGTGGGCCGCACCGGCCGGTTCTGGGGCCACGAGCACTTCGGCGTCACCCCCGACATCCTGGTCACCGCCAAGGGCCTGGCCAGCGGCTTCCCGCTGTCCGGCATCGCCGCTCCCGAGGAGCTGATGCGCAAGGCCTGGGCGGGCTCCCAGGGCGGCACGTACGGCGCCAACGCGGTCGCCTGCGCGGCGGCCTGCGCCACGCTGGACGTCGTACGCGACGAGAAGCTCGTCGACAACGCCGAGGCGATGGGCGCCCGGCTGCGCCACGGACTGGAGGCGGTGGCGTCCCGGACCTCGGCCATCGGCGACGTACGGGGCATGGGGCTGATGCTGGCGAGCGAGTTCGTCACCGGGGACGGCGAGCCCGACCCGGAGACCGCCGCCCGCGTGCAGCGGGCGGCCGTCGACGAAGGGCTGCTCCTCCTGCTGTGCGGGGCCTGGAACCAGGTGGTGCGGATGATCCCGGCCCTGGTCGTCGACGAGACCGCCGTGGACCAGGGCCTCCGGGCGTGGGCCGCCGCCGTCGAGGCCGGCACGTCGGGAGCGGCGGGACGGTGACGGCCGCCGCGCACCGCCTCACGACCCGCCCCGCAGCGCCCGCACACCGGTGATCAGGAGGAACCCCATGACCGGCACCGACACCCCCACACAGCTGTTCGTCGGCGGATCCTGGGTGGACGCCGCGGACGGCGCCGTCATGCCCGTGGACGACCCCGCCACCGGCGAGGTCCTGGCCCACGTCGCCGACGCGGGTCCCAAGGACGCCCGGCTCGCCGAGGAGGCCGCGGTCCAGGCGCAGGAGGCATGGGCCCGCACGGCGCCGAGGGCGCGCAGCGAGATCCTGCGCCGTGCCTACGAGATCGTCGTGGAGCGCACGGACGCACTGGCCCGCCTGATGACCTCCGAGATGGGCAAGCCGCTGGCCGAGGCCCGCGGCGAGGTGGCCTACGCCGCGGAGTTCTTCCGCTGGTTCTCCGAGGAGGCCGTCCGGATCGACGGCGGCCACGGAATCCTCCCCGACGGGCGCAACCGCATGCTGCTCGCCCGGCGCCCGGTCGGTCCCTGCCTGCTGATCACCCCGTGGAACTTCCCCCTCGCCATGGGCACCCGGAAGATCGGCCCGGCGATCGCGGCCGGCTGCACGGCGGTGCTCAAACCGGCGCCCCAGACCCCGCTCTCCAGCCTGGCCCTCGCCGCGATCCTCAAGGAGGCGGGGCTGCCCGACGGGGTGCTCAACGTCGTCACCACCTCCCGTGCGGGCGAGGTGTGCGAACCGCTCCTGCGCGGCGGGCGGATCCGCAAGCTGTCCTTCACCGGTTCGACGGCCGTGGGGCGGCTGCTGCTCGCGCAGTGCGCGGACACGGTCGTGCGGACGTCGATGGAGCTGGGCGGCAACGCGCCGTTCGTGGTCTTCGACGACGCGGACCTCGACGCCGCAGTGGACGGCGCGATGGTGGCCAAGATGCGCAACATGGGCGAGGCGTGCACCGCAGCCAACCGCTTCTTCGTGCACCGCTCGGTGGCTCAGGAGTTCGCGGGCCGGCTGGCCCGGCGGATGGGGTCCCTCGTGGTGGGCCCCGGCACCGAGGACGGTGTCGACGTCGGTCCGCTCATCGACGCCGCCGGACGCGCCAAGGTCGAGGAACTGGTCGCCGACGCGGTGGAGCGCGGCGCCCGGGTGCTGGTCGGCGGCACCACGCCCGAGGGCCCCGGCTGCTTCTACCCGCCCACCGTGCTCACCGACGTCTCCCCGGACAGCCGGCTGACCGGTACGGAGATCTTCGGCCCGGTCGCCGCGATCCTCACCTTCGACGACGAGGACGAGGTGGTCCGCCGGGCCAACGACACCCCCTGGGGCCTGGTCGGCTACGTCTTCACGGAGGGCCTGGATCGCGCCCTGCGGGTCAGCGAACGCCTGGAGGTCGGCATGGTCGGGCTCAACACCGGCCTGGTCTCCAACCCCGCCGCGCCCTTCGGCGGGGTCAAGCAGTCGGGTCTCGGCCGGGAGGGCGGCCGGGTCGGGATCGAGGAGTTCCTGGAGTACCAGTACGTGGCGATGCCGACGCGGTGACGAGGAGGGTTTCCGCTCCGGGACGAGCAAGGCTTTGCATGGTCATGCGTAATCATGCATACTCTTCCTATGTCCAAGGTCCTCACCTCCCTCCCCACCGGCGAGCGCGTCGGTATCGCCTTCTCGGGCGGCCTCGACACCTCGGTCGCGGTCGCGTGGATGCGTGACAAGGGCGCCGTCCCCTGCACGTACACCGCCGACATCGGCCAGTACGACGAGCCCGACATCGCCTCGGTGCCCGACCGTGCCAAGACCTACGGCGCCGAGGTCGCGCGCCTGGTCGACTGCCGTGCGGCACTGGTCGAGGAGGGCCTGGCCGCGCTCACCTGCGGGGCGTTCCACATCCGCTCGGGGGGGCGTGCCTACTTCAACACCACGCCGCTGGGCCGTGCCGTCACGGGCACCCTGCTCGTCCGGGCGATGCTCGAGGACGACGTCCAGATCTGGGGCGACGGCTCCACGTTCAAGGGCAACGACATCGAGCGGTTCTACCGCTACGGCCTGCTCGCCAACCCGCAGCTCAGGATCTACAAGCCCTGGCTGGACGCGGACTTCGTGACCGAGCTGGGCGGCCGCAAGGAGATGTCGGAGTGGCTGGTCGCCCACGACCTGCCCTACCGGGACTCCACGGAGAAGGCGTACTCCACCGACGCCAACATCTGGGGCGCCACCCACGAGGCCAAGACGCTGGAGCACCTCGACACCGGTGTGGAGACCGTGGAGCCCATCATGGGCGTGCGGTTCTGGGATCCGTCGGTCGAGATCGCGCCCGAGGACGTGACCATCGGCTTCGACCAGGGCCGCCCCGTGACGATCAACGGCAAGGACTTCGCCTCCGCCGTCGACCTGGTGATGGAGGCCAACGCCGTCGGCGGCCGGCACGGCATGGGCATGTCCGACCAGATCGAGAACCGGATCATCGAGGCCAAGAGCCGCGGCATCTACGAGGCCCCCGGCATGGCCCTGCTGCACGCCGCCTACGAGCGCCTGGTCAACGCCATCCACAACGAGGACACCCTCGCCCAGTACCACACCGAGGGACGGCGCCTGGGCCGGCTGATGTACGAGGGCCGCTGGCTCGACCCGCAGTCCCTGATGATCCGCGAGTCCCTGCAGCGCTGGGTCGGCTCGGCGGTCACCGGCGAGGTCACGCTGCGGCTGCGGCGCGGTGAGGACTACTCGATCCTCGACACCACAGGACCGGCGTTCAGCTACCACCCGGACAAGCTCTCCATGGAGCGCACCGAGGACTCCGCGTTCGGCCCCGTGGACCGGATCGGCCAGCTCACCATGCGCAACCTGGACATCGCCGACTCCCGCGCCAAGCTGGAGCAGTACGCCGGGCTCGGTCTCATCGGCACCGGCAGCCCCGCCATCGGGGCCGCGCAGGCGGCCGCGACCGGGCTGATCGGCGCCATGCCCGAGGGCGGCGCCGAGGCCATCGCCTCGCGCGGCGAGGTATCCGCCGACGACGAGCTGCTGGACCGCGCCGCGATGGAGTCCGGCACGGACTGATCCCTCGTCCCCCGTCCGAGGGGACCCCGCACCGGCAAGGGCCGGGGGGGGGGGGGGGGGGGGGGGGGGGGGGGGGGGGGGGCGGGGGGGGCCGGGGGCCCGGGGGGGGGGGGGGGGGGGGGGGGTATATGCCGGGGGGCGGCCGGGCCGGCGCCGCACCAAACAACC